>DATCIR010000246.1:0-20768 GCA_036507695.1 Gammaproteobacteria bacterium | reverse complement strand
GTGCTGGCCTAGAAGTCTGTCGGACTTAGGACTGATCTGAATGGCACTTACTTAAAGAATGAGAGTTTATAAATAGCTTATTTGTTAGCCCTTATTTACATTCAATGAAATTCGTCATTGCGGCGGATGCCGGAATCCAGGCATTTATTTCTGGATACCGGTTTACACCGGTATGACAGGGCCTGTGAAAATGCCAATTTATTGTGCATGACTTTCTTAAGTAAGTGCCATTCAGGACTGATCTATATCTAATCAATACGGGATCGCTACGGCTTGCTCACGCAAGCCTCGCAATGACAATGGACTTCCACAGGTTACTCTACCGGCAAGTTAGTGCCCGCGGTAAAAATGGATTGCACCCCCGCTTTCGGTACAACCGCCATGGATATTGCGACTTTGTCCTGTATGGGATTCGCCGACATGGTCGCCATCGCCAATATTTCAGCGACGCCCTTGTTTAGGGTCACCTTGAAAATCGTCGTGCGGTTGTAAAATTGCGTGTTGCGGCCAAAAACGACGATGTGGTCCTCGAAATTAACTTCGGGAACCGGTGTGCCAGGTGAAAAAACTTCCCAGACGCGTTTAAACGTGGCCGCGTCCCCGATATAACCCGCGGGCAATCGCTCCTGTCCCTTGGGTAACACATTCAATTTCGCAACCGGGAAATCCCCGCTCCAACTCTGGATTATTTTAAGATCCTCAACCACTTCTTTTTTATCTTCTTTAATGATCTTGCCATCCGGCGTCGTGGACACACAAGCAACGACCGTTAACACAACGATCAGCAGCAAAAAACGCGGTAAAATTTTCATGGCAACTCAATCCTAAAACACAAATTACTACCTCACCTGAAAAATCAGTGGGTAGGCCAGCACCAAAAAACTATAACGCAAAGACGCAAAGAATTCAAACTAGTACAATCCATGCTGTCGTATCGTCAGGATACGCTAGTGGACCGCCCTATCTGGAATCCAAAATACGATCCTCACCTGTTTTTGAAAAATATCTGGTTTTAAAAATTATCCGGCTCTCTTAGCGCCACTGCGTCTTTGCGTTTGACATCGGCGTTTAACTGCCCACTAATTCTTCGGAAGACCCAAATTAATAAATCAGTCTCCAAATCGCTAAAGATCGTCTTGGCCGCGCGCCTTAGCCACGCGTTTTAGCCACGCCTATTAAGCACGATAATGGCTCGGCGAAACTCCATGCCAGCGCTTGAACGCCCGCGAAAAATTCGCTGGATCGGAAAATCCCAGTAAGTACGTAATCTCGTTAATCGACAACCGGGAGTTTTCAATGTACTGCTCCGCCAGTTCCCGGCGGGTTTGATTCAGCAATTCCTTGAAGCTGGTGCCTTCTTCCTTGAGTTTACGTTGCATACTGCGCACACTGAGATTGAGCAGGGAAGCAATTTTTTCTTCGGTTATTGATCCAGAGGGTAACAATTCGGTCACCTTTATTTTAGTCCGGACTCCCACCGATACACCATCCAGATGCGAAAGATATTTATCAATCACCTTGTCGTTCGCGCGCGCCAGGTCAATGTTGGACGCCGGTAAATGTTTTTCAAGCACGGCAGTCTCAAAATAGATGGCATTTTCATCGCTGGAAAATTCGATCGGCGCCCGGAAATACGCATCCAAACGATCCATGCAAGTGGCCGGAGGCGCCGGCCGCATGGTTCGGATCCGCACGGGGTCCAACTCCTTGCCATAATTCAACCGGCACATATGCAGCAGCACCGCGAGTGTGGCATCCATGGAAGCCATCGAGGTTGTTAATGGCTCGGCCGAATTGTAAATCGCTATGCGGGTAACCGAGTTCTGCGCAGTGATATCAACCGCTGCTGCGTTGTTGACAATGCGAATATACCTTTGCAAGCGTTGGAACGCATCCTTCAGGCTGGGACTCGCCATCCAGGAAAATCCCAAGGCATGCAATGAGGTAGGATGCCAATGATTCACGGCAATTAAACCAAAACACGGGTCCCGGGTTTTTTCCAGGGCCAGGTCCCATAACCGCGTCACGGAAAAAAAATCAAACCGGGCATTGTGATCATTTAAGTGGGCCGGATCCAGTCCCGCTTCCCTGAACAACTGGCGATAGTCCACACCGTAAGACTTCAGCGTTTCCGCGATTAACAGCACCCAGGATGAAATGGTCGAGATATGCATACTTTGCCTTTTATTAAGTGACCTATTCCGACTGTTTACCGGCCAGCCTCAAAGTGTACCCAAGGATAATGAGTTGGCGCGTAGGGACAACAAATTATAACACCCAAATTACCGCTGAATAGTCTAAAAAGCCAGGTAACCCAAATTCCAATAACACGGCGTCCAAGAGGAACCACCATGACTATCAAAAACAATTTGGCCTCAATCACTCAAAAGACACTTAGCCAACCGATCACCTACGTTGGCATCGGTTTGCATACGGGATGCAAAGTCACCATGGAGGTGCGGCCCGCAGAGCCGGAATCCGGTATTAACTTTTTACGCAAGGACGTGCCGCCCGGAAAAGGCTTCATCGCCGCACGCTGGTATGACGTCGTGGAAACCCGCATGTCCACCGTACTCGGCAACCAGTACGGTGTCACAATCAGTACGGTGGAACACTTGATGGCGGCATTGCACGGCTGCGGCGTGGATAACGCGCTGATTGAAATCACCGGTCCGGAAATACCGATTATGGACGGCAGCAGTCACCCGTTTGTTTCCATGATTGAACGGGTCGGCACGGTTAACCAGCCTGCCTTGCGTAAAGCGATATGGTTGCAGCGCCGGATCTCTGTCAAGGATAACGGCAAGGAGGCGGCGTTAATACCCAGCTCAATACCGTCTATTACCGTTGATATAGATTTTCCGAATTCCGTGGTGGGTCAACAAACCTATACGGTGGAACTGGTTAATGAAGCCTTTCGCGCCGATATTTCCCGGGCACGGACTTTTGGTTTTGCGGAAGATATCGAACGCATGCGCAAACTCGGGCTTGCCAGGGGCGGGTCATTGCATAACGCCATCCTGGTGGATGGCGACCGCATCGTCAACGAAGAAGGACTGCGTTATAAAGACGAATTTGTCCGGCATAAAATTCTGGACACGCTGGGGGATTTAGCATTAATCGGCTTGCCCATCTACGCCAGCTATTACGGGAAAAAACCGGGGCACACTATTAACAATGCGTTACTGCATAAATTGTTCGAAAAACGCGATGCGTGGTCTTATATCACCATTGACGAATACAACACCCTGGTAGGCCGCCGCAACGAATGGGAACCGAGTGAAGCAGGATATAATAGTCCGCAGACCCAAAGCGCCGGCAGCGCCTCATCCAAATAACGCCTTCCAAATGCTTTTTGTTGAATAGGCTTCTCTGATTGGCAAAAACATTTTTCACGTTTACCGCGCCCGCGGCGCCGGCCAGGGAGCGGGTGGCCGGGTGACGGGCGGCGGCGGCCCGGCTACCGGTGGCCGCGGCGCTGGAGGACTGCCAACCGGCGGCTTGGGCCACGGCCGCACCGGTGCGGGTGGAAGAGGTTTTGGCGGTCGCGGGGGATACACCGGATAGACAGGCGGTGGATAAACCGGTAGCCGATAATAGGGCGGATAGTAATAAGGACCCCAATACCAGGGATCGTAGTAATTATAATGGTAGTAGATTGAACCGCTGACATAACCGCCGTTGGTCGTCGCACAACCGGAAAGCAGTAGCAACACCGCTATCACTGTGATGCCAGAGAAGAGTGAGCGGCGTGAAATATTTTGCTGGTTCATGACCACCCTCACTGTTTATCCGCCGCGGGTTCATCCCATTTCACGACCCCCAGCACACCGCCTTGCGGATCGGAAAAAATCGCCAGATTACCATCCAATAAGTCTTCAGCGGGCGGCACCATAATATAACCACCGGCCTCGACCACTTTCTTCAGTGTTGCAGCCACGTCTTCGACTTTGATATAAGGCAGCCAGCCAGCGCGGCTAACGTCTTCTGGAAGCGGCACGACACCGGCGCGGGGCAAACCATGGGAAGCGAGGATGATGCGCTCAGCGCCGGCTTTCTCTTCACTTTTCGTTAATTCATAACCGGCCAACTGTTGATAAAACCCGGCGGCTTTTTCGGGCTGGTCCGCAAAAAGGTCCACCCATAAAAAATCACCAATCGCCACGGCTTGATCCGGCGGATCCCCGCTATCGGATTTCAACACCCCGAACAAGGCACCGTCCGGATCACGAAACACCGCATAAGTGCCGCGTTGCGTCAGCGTCATGGGTTGCGCGTGTACCACGCCGCCGCCGCGCTCCACGGCGGAAGCCGCTTTGACCGGATCCTCGATCGACATCAATCCAATCCAGAGCGCGCCAACGGGCGCGTCTTCGCGGGCTTTGACTAAAAACATGCCCGCCACGTTTCGATCGCCGTTTGTAATCAAGGTGTATTGGTCGTCTGTATCGCCGAGCGTGCGGAATTTCCAGCCAAACACCTCACCGTAGAACACTTTTTGCTGTTCAATGCTCGCGGTCGCCAGATCAAACCAGATGAACTTGCCGGTGAGCCGCTCGCCGGTTGGCGCGGTATTTACCGGGGGCAACACCGGCGCGGATACTCCGGCCAGCGGTATTAACAACAATACAATCAACAAAAAACCTGGCGCTGCGCGGTAACAAAACAGGTCTTTGGGCATAATGGATGTGCTCCACTGGGACATCAGTATTAACATGGTACAAACTGCAATATTCACCGAGTTGCGAACCGGCGTCCTTGCCCTAAGGCTTTACGTTTATACAAGCGGCGCTTTCGGGTCAAGCAGCCGCGCCATTATTTTTTCGGCGGATAACCTGCCAATATTTCACTCACCACTTCATCCACCACAGCCTTGGCCTGCTCCGGTGTGGTGCTGGGAGACAACCGCCGCGCCCCGCTGCCTTGCCACACCACGGCGTTCTTTTTTACATCGGTGATGATAATTGCCAGCGTGCCTTCTTCGATGACCTGCCCGCCAATCGGCATGCCTACAGAGAGACCCACCGCGGAACGGCTGCTAAAACCGCCAATGCCAAACGATACACTGCTGCCGGAATAACCGGTGATTTGCATTGCCAAATGATAACTGACCAGCACATCCGCCGCCGAAGCATCCACAAGCTGAAAACCCTTGGACTGCACGGCTGCGTTGATGGACTCACGCACGCGCTGGTGCAACAGCGGCGCATCCGCTTGCGACTTTTTGGTGAAATCATCGGTCTGAGCGGACCAGGCATAAGTGCCATAGGCAGTGAAATCCGCCGCTGGGTCATAATCGATAGCCGGTTTGCTGGCGCAAGACCCCAGCAACAAAACCGCCAAACTATAATAAAGATACTGTTTCATTCGTCTGCTTGACCAGGAGGTAATTAGAGGGAGTGAGCATGCGCAATCCATTGCAACAAAAAAATTATAGCCCCGGTCATGCCAGCAAGAACATGACGTTTATCAACCCGGGTGCGATATTCCGGATGCCACGTCCAGTTGGATACTTTTGCCTACAGTTGAAATACCTGGCTGTGGTTGGGTTTAATGATTGATTGACTGTGACTATTGGCTTGAGCCGGTCGATTTGGCGAGTGTAAACCTCGGATTTACTTGCTTGCGCTTCCCGCGCGCCAGGCATATTGCCTGAGCCTTTGACGGCACTGTACTAGGGTAAAATCATTAGCCCCGTTTCAGAACTGGATAAAATTAGCGGTAATAGCTATTAATCAGGCTATAATAGCCTTTATTTGGTATTAACAGTCATATAAATGGCTCTTTCACCCTTCATTGGCTCTCGGTGCACTATTTTATAATAGCCTTACAAATGACTATTTATTGCGTTTAAAGACTTATAAAGACTAAAATAAGGCTGTTATGGACTTTTATACACTTTCCGACAAGGCGATCCAAAAAGAGCTGGGCCAGCGCATCAGGGCGCTGCGGCTGAGGAAAAATATTACCCAGCAACAGCTGGCGGAAAACACCATGGTATCGCTCAACGTCATCAAGGCGCTGGAAGGTGGCAACGCCAAATTGTCGACCATCATCGCCGTGCTGCGGGAATTGGGCGCCCTGGATCAATTGGATCACTTTATCCCGCAAACCACGATCAGCCCGCTGCAACTGGCCAAAATGCAAGGCAAGGTACGCGCGCGGGCCTCGGGCGCGCGGCGCACGGAAAAATCACCGGATGAACCGGAATGGTAAAAAAAGTCGACACTGCCATTGTCAACCTCTGGGGTAACAGCGTCGGCGCCGTCTCGTGGCTGGATGACCGGGGTTACGGCATTTATGAATATGATCCGGATTTTTTAAAAACCGGGCTGGAGGTGTCGCCGGTGCACATGAGCCTGGACGCAGCGCGCAACGGTGACGGTAAGTTCACCTTTCCGGCGTTAAACAAAGACACCTTTCTCGGCCTGCCCGGCATGCTGGCCGACGCGCTGCCGGATAAATTCGGCAACGCCATTATCGATACCTGGCTGGCGCGCCAGGGCCGTGACAGCGCCAGTTTCAGTCCCGTGGAGCGGCTGTGCTACATCGGCAAACGCGGCATGGGCGCGCTGGAATTTTCCCCGGCCACCATTGATAAGTACGACGCGTCCGTTGCCGTTGAAATTTCCGAACTGGTGACGCTGGCCCAGCACATCATCCAGGAACGCAAAACCCTCGATGTGCGGCTCGGCGATTCGGAACAAGACAATACGGACGCCATCATGGACATCCTGCGTGTCGGCACCTCGGCCGGTGGCGCACGGCCCAAGGCCGTCATCGCCATAAACGCGCAAGGCAAGGTCATCTCGGGACAAACCGCGGCGCCGCCGGGCTATGATTACTGGATTGTGAAATTCGACGGCGTCACCGACCTGGAGTTGGGGGAACCCAAGGGCTTCGGACGGCTCGAATACGCCTATCACCTGATGGCCAAAGCGGCGGGTATAAATATGTCGGAATGCCGGCTGCTGGAAGAAAACGGCCGCGCGCATTTCATGACTAAACGCTTTGACCGCGTGGACGGCCACAAGCTGCACCTGCAATCGCTGTGCGGCATCGCCCACTTCGATTTCAACCTGAGCGGCGCCTACAGTTATGAACAGGCGTTTACCATCATGCGCCGCTTGCGGCTGAGTAAAGCCGATGCCGCCGAGCAGTTCCGGCGCATGGCCTTCAACATCATGGCGCGCGACCTCGACGATCACACCAAAAATATTTCCTTCCTGATGCAGCCCGATGGCAAATGGACGCTCTCGCCCGCGTACGACGTAACTTACTCGCACAACCCCAAGGGCAAGTGGACCAATCAACATCAAATGAGCGTCAACGGCAAGCGGGATAATTTTACCCGGCAGGATTTGATTCAGGTCGGCGAATCCATCAGCCTGCCGCGGCCGGACGACATCATCGATGAGGTGGCCAGCGCGGTCGAACAATGGCCGGCGTTCGCGAAAACCGCGGGCTTAAGGCCGGAAATAACGCGGGAGATAAAAGCGAATCATCGCAGCGTGTAAAGCAGCCTTGTAAAATGCAAAGGCCCGATGTGAATTATTTCTGATATGCGCTACAGAAACTTTATCCGCCGTCAGAAATAAGGACACCTATTAAAAAGTATTAAAGCTTGTTAGTGAACGGCACAGAAAGTTTGCGCCGGCAACACGCCATTAAAAGCAACAACCATCCGCCAGGATGAATAAGATAAATAGCCGCATGCCGCAACCGGGGAAGCACGCGCGGGGAAACTGTTTTTGTGATTGAAGCGGTCCTGAAATGGTCATCATGCATGATGCATTAATGTACATTTATTTGTATCCCCCTTTTTACTTTCCTATATTTTAAGTCTACTATTTGCCCTTACAACCTAGCCCGTTCAACCGGGCGAAATCAGCAAAGGAAGCGCTTGTCCAGTGGAGCATAAAACAGTGCACGCAAGGTTCCGATTTACCATAGTCATGTTGTCAATGTTGTCTGGCTGCGCATCCTGGGAAGGTAAATTCTCCGGCAGCACGGACGCGGACATCGGGATTTTCGCCGACCAAACCATTGCGATAATAACCGATCCTGATCTCGGATTACCCGCGAGAGAATCGATTTACGTCCGTGAATACATTGTGGATTCAGAACCCGAAGAAAAAGAATTCTATACCCTGGTAAAAAATCTGGACCTCAAATTATTGCGGCTCGCCAAGTATTCGGTAGGGCTGGTGGATATTGCCGAAACCGGCAAATCAGAGGCGGAAAAGGTGGAAAAGTATGCCGGCTTCCTAAAAGAAATGCAGCACAAAGCCGAGGAAGCAGCGGGGTTGCAGCCGGGTCATTATGACAATGTGATTGCTACTATACGTTCCCAGGAAAAATTTCTTGAAGCATTACAACAAGCACAACCGATCATCTATTCGGCCGGCCGGAGCTACCAAGCACTCCTGGATGATATTGATAAAGCAGCAAGAGTGCTTGGAGCAAAAATTGAAATTAAAATCGATAGGCGCTTTGCTACGGTCATCGCTTATCAAAAAGCCCTTGAAGAAGAAAAATACGCCATCCTTATCGCGCTGGGCCAGATATACCAAACCCGTAAAGGCAAGCCTGAGGCATTCCGGGCGTTACGCGGCGGCGATACGGTTCGTAAAAAATCCCTATTACCCAAAGGCGATCCCACGGAAGATGACCTCACTGCGATTGCCGAACATTTGCTAAAACGCCTGGATATCACCCATAAGATCTGGCAGGAAGTTGAACCTGATTGGGAGTTGTACCGCGCCACGCATCGTGAACTGGATGCAATGGATGTCAAATTAAAAAACAGGTTAAACCGGACGCGCGCAATAGTCATTACCTGGGCCAGGGCTCACCAAAAAATGGCGTCAGGTAAAACAAACCCGGCCGAATGGTTTGATCTGGACAGCGCGCCTGCTCAGTTATTTCAACTGGGCACCAAAGCGTTGTTTTAAATTGTAATTGGATAATTCATGCGAGGAGCAAACAAAGTGTTTAGAAATCAAATTGCCGTGAAGCTGCTTTTATCAAGCTGGATTAGCCTGATGTCCGCCGGTTGCATGCAATTTATGGTATCGTATAAAAGCGATCCGAATTACGATTACAGCAAGATTCAAAGTTACGAGATTGTGAAAAACCAACAGGATAACATCCAGAACCTGGAAGTTGATGAAGCCTGGCTGGGTCAGACCATTACCGGCGCCATCAAGGATAGCCTGGACAGTAAAGGCCTGTCAGAAAACCCGGAGCAGGCGCAAGTCGTTGTATCCTACTATGTGGTGGTTGCGATGACCGTTGACACACTCGTCGTCGATAACTATTACAACCACTATTATCAATACAGCACTTACCCGACCGCGGCCATACCAGACTACCGGAAGATTACCTATAACAAAGGCACCCTGGTGATTGACGTGGTAGACAAAGCGAGCAAACAGATTGTCTGGCGTGGCGCCGCGGATACCGTAGTGCGGGAACAAACGGATAACGAGCAGCGGGAAAAAAACATTCGCAAAGCAGTGACACAAATATTTAAACAGTTTCCCCGCTGACAAACGAATTGAACTCGCACCGCGAATCCCGATTGACAGGTACCATTAAAATGTAACCACCCAATCACCGAATACGGAAAAGCGCACTTTTGCGGAGTAGCTAATTTAACCAGCTGTGCCAACACAGCCAACGAAAAAGGAGGGGATTGTGAACATCAAAAGCCTGTTAGTAATAGTAATCAGCCTTGTGCTGGCGGCCTGCTCCACCATGCGGACGAGCATTGATTATGATCCCGGATACGATTATTCAAAACTGAAAACCTACCGGTGGATTCCGAATCCCGGAGTCGAACAAGCCAATGAGCTGTTCGACAAACACTTCCGCAAAATAATGGATGAAAAACTCGCGGCCAAGGGCTACAGTGCCGACGAAAACAACCCGGATTTCCTGGTTGCCTATCATGGCAATGTGCAAAGCAAGGTTGATGTCACCAACTGGGGATACCGTTATCCCGGCTGGTATGGCGGTATCGAAGTGTATCAGTATGAAGAGGGCACCCTAATCGTGGATTTTGTGGACGCAACGTCAAAAAATATTATTTACCGTGGCACCCTTACCGCGGAAATAGACCGGCGCAGTTCCGACTTTGAAAAGCGCCAAAAGCGCATTAACGAAGCCGTGGAAAAAATATTAAAAAGTTTTCCGCCTCCCAGGAAATAGCACGCCAACCAAAGAAAGTCAGGGGATGGCGCATTACGGCATCCCCTAGACTCTCTCAGGACGCGGTTTTTCAGGCCTGCTTTTGTGAAACTACTGCGCCGTCGCTATTAAACCTCGGCATTAAACCGCAGCCGAGCGATGAGCCGCCCGGTCAGTTAATGCGGCTATTATCGAGTGCGCGCCCCTCAATGACCGATTAAACTATACGCATGGAATTCTTTACCAGGACGATTATTCCCGCCTCGGCAGCGGATCTGCAGCGCCGACTGACGATCAGCGCTTTACCGCGCTGGTGCGCTTCTATCGAAAAGGTGCTGAGCGACGCAAGCTCGACTGGTGAAATCTACTGCGTGTGGGGGACATTCCATGCCACCCGTGAGGAGTTGCGCGGTGGCGTGCGTTTTTCGTTACCCGGCTGTGCCAATGTCTTGCAATGGACCGTAACCACCGAACTGCCACCCGACCCGCAGCAGACGGTCATTCACCTTACTATCAACCGTAGCGAACAAGATCAGGACTTTGCCGACTCCCTCCAGCAGTTCGTGGATGACTGGAAGACCGGGCTGGAGACACATTGGTAAGCAGACGGTTGCATGCTTTTTACTGATGCTCCATCTGCGGCGTATTTTACGCAGCAGCCTTGCCACGTGCTCGAATGTTACATTGAATCTTCCGTAGTGGTGTTTTCAGGCCGCGGGACCACGCCAGCGCGGTTTCAACGCGGCAGTAACCAAGTGGGCAACAGTGTATAGGGGTCCATCTTGACAGACGGATCGGCGATCGCGGCGTGTTTCGCCAGGCGGGTTTGCAGCTGCCCCGACTTCAGGCTGTCGAACACCTCGATACAGCCACCCTCGAAGTCACCGCCTACGAAAATCTGCGGCAAGGTAACCGATCCGGTGCGGCGCTTGAGCACTTCGAATAACTTGCCGCCGCGATCGCCTTGCCGGTAGGCAACTGAATCGAGATCAATCGAGGTATAGGCGATGCCGAACTTCGCAAACACCTTGCGCACCGCACCGCAGAACTCGCACCATTCGTAGGCGAACATAACAACCGGCCGGCGCGGGTCGCGCACCAGGGCATCGAACTCGCGGCTAGCCGCTTCGTCCAGGGCGTCCGCGGTTTCCACCGGCGCCGCAGCTGCCGCCGGGGCGGCATCGAAACGGAAACCCGGCGTCGACCTCGATAGCGCCAGTTCCTCTTCGGTCATCTCCACCGCGACGTCCTCGAACAGCGCGGTGGAAAGATAGCGTTCGCCGGTATCGGGCAACATACATAGAATATTGGCGCCCTGCGGCGCAGTCTCGGCGACTTGCAGCGCGCCCGCAAACGTGGCGCCCGCCGAAATACCGGCGAAAATGCCTTCCTGCCGCGCAAGTTCCCTGGCGCAACGCAGCGCGTCCTTGCCGCCGATCAGTACCATACCGTCTATACGATTGGCTTCAGTAACCTGTTCGGCAAGCCGGGGGATGAAGTCCGGTGACCAACCCTGCATCAAGTGTGGCCGGGACCGGGGGTGGCTCGCGCCGCGGGATCCATCGCCGTGCTTTGCCTGCGCAATGCCGCTGGCCAGCAGCGGCGAATTGTCCGGTTCGCAAACGATGATTTGCGTATGCGGGCTTTTCTCTTTCAGCACCCGCGATACCCCATTCAGCGTGCCGCCGGTGCCAAAACCGGTGACCCAGTAGTCGAGCGGGATATCAGCGAAGTCCTCGAGGATTTCCACAGCAGTGGTTCGGGCGTGGATCTCCGCGTTGGCCGGATTCTCGAACTGGCGCGGCTGCCACCAGCCATGCGCCTTGGCCAACTCCGCGGCCTTTGCCACCATGCCTGAGCCCTTTTCAGCAGCCGGCGTCAGCACGACCCTCGCGCCGAAAAACCGCATCAGCTTGCGCCGCTCCACGCTGAAGTTCTCAGCCATGGTGATGACCAGGGGATAGCCCTTCTGTGCGCAGACCATGGCGAGGCCAATGCCGGTATTGCCGCTCGTGGCTTCGACGATCGTCTGCCCGGGTTCGAGTTCACCGCGGCGTTCGGCATCCTCGATCACCCCCAGCGCCAGCCGGTCCTTCACCGAACCCATCGGGTTGAAAGACTCCACCTTGACGTAAAGGTTGACACCCTTGGGGCCCAACTTATTAATACGAATCACCGGCGTGTTGCCAATGGTATCCAGAATGCTGCCGAAACGTTTGCCCATAGCCGTTCTCTCTGTTTCCTAAACCGGACTCCACACGCACGAGTCGAATCTCATTTTGGCATTCACCATACTCCCACACCTCGGTAGCCCGCAACCGCGCAAACCGCGTGTCGAATCCCGCTGCCTTTATGCACCCACCCGCTGGGCGGTATAGCCTGCGGCCCGTGCTTTCGCCAACAAGACCGCCGAGCTGGTTTTTTCCGGAACAAAGGCAATCATTAGCAGGTGCTCCTTGCCGGGGCTAAACCGTGGCGCAATAACTCCCTCAATCCGCCGCATATCTTCTTCGAGAGAAGAACGCGCGTCTACGCTCAGAGGCTCATTAATGTGAATCATGACATCACTAATGTTCATAATGTGAACTCCTTTCGTTTTGGCAATACTGTTTGTATCGATCCCCGGACGCAGCTTGTTGCGAGTCCGGTGGAACGATGGGCCGCTCATACGCGAATGATCTGGTCCTTGAGCGAATAGAGAATGGCAATCACATCCTTCCTTGTCTCCTCGCTCACGCCCTGTTTCACCATTGCACCGACAATATCGTCAGTCACCGCCAGGTACTCCTGTTCACTGATGTTCATACCCTTGTGCGCGGTGAGCATGTCCTTGCCGGTGTAGGTTTCCGGACCACCGGCGCCGGCGCAGAAGAACTCGCGGGCCAGCTGCTTCGCGCGATCCAGATCCTGGATGTTCTCGAAACGGGTCTTCACGATTGGATTTACCAGATGCGCGGCCATGATATCGTCCACCATTCTGGCAATGCCATTGGCGCCGCCCAGGCGTTCATAGATCGTAGTAGTCATAGTGTTTACTCCTGTTCAAGGTTTGATTATTTGCATTTGATGACGACTTCGAGGTATTCGCTCGGGGCTACCAGCGTGCCATCGGTTGCGCGATTGAACCTCTCAGCCAAGGCGATCAGGTCGGCGGCGAGTTGTTCCTGCTTCGCGGCGTCGAGCGCCCCGAATGACTTGTGCATCGGGCCATAGAAAGTGCGGAACACTTCCAGCCAATGCGCCGCGCTGTGGTAACGGAACACGAAGCTCCTGCGCTCGACCGCGATCGAGTCGAGCCGTTCGCCAAAGAGCTCGTGCAGCCGTGCTTCAGTGCCCCACAGCGCGGGCGACTTCACGCCGGCGGCCGGCGGCAGGTACTTGCCCATCAGCTTGAAGAGTTCACCGATAAAACTCGCCGGGGTCCAGTTCGCGAGGCCAATGCGGCCGCCAGGTTTGCAAGCGCGCGCCATTTCCGCCGCGGCCCGGTCCTGGTCGGGCGTGAACATCACGCCGAAGGTGGACAACACCACATCGAAACTATGGTCTTGGTAGGGCAGGTTCTCGGCGTCCGCCGGCTCGAACTTCACCGGCAGGCCTTCGGCGCCCGCCCGGGCGCGCCCGCGTTCAAGTAACGCCGGAACGTAATCAGTCGAAACGACATCGCACCAGCGGCGCGCGGCGGCCAGTGTCGCATTGCCATTGCCGGCGGCGACATCGAGCACGCGCTCGCCGGCGCGCAGGTCGAGCGCTTCGCAAAGCGACTCACCGACAATCTGCAACGTGGTGCCGACCACGGCATAGTCGCCGGCCGACCAGGCCAGGTGCTGTTTGTTCTTCAGGGCCGCAAGGTCAACGGCAGGCGTGGAAGCGGAAATAAAGGCTGACATGGCATTTCTCCTTAATAAAGTTGATCAGGACTTTGCAGGCTGTGGCGACGCGGTCCTGTTGCGCGCCGCCGGATCCGGGTCCGGTATTGGCTATCGACACGACTATTTGACACCGAGGGTGAACATGAGGGGTCCCCCAAAGCGGGACAAAAAGCGGGACAAAATCGCGGACGAACCTGCTAGACTCAAGCGTCGGATACTAATTGGAGGGTCGGACGGCGTGCAGGACCGGACAGATTCGTTTGGCTACTGGTTGCGGCGGCGGCGCAAAGCCCTGGATCTCACCCAGGAGGCGCTCGCCCAGCGGGTTAGCTGCTCGGGTTTTACCATCCGCAAGATCGAAGCCGATGAGCGCCGTCCCTCGCGCCGTCTGGCTGAACGGCTCACCACGGCGCTCGCCATTCCCGAGGAGGAGCGGCGCGCTTTCCTTGACGCGGCGCGTGCGCAGCACGCCACCAACCGATTGCGGCTTAATCCCGCACCGGTCAATACCGGCGCGCCCACCGCATCGATTCATTCCACGCCCGGTCCGGCCCTGGGCGCCACCAGCGATGCCACGCCTTTTGTCGGGCGAATTAACGAATACGGCCTGCTGATCGGACTTATCGCCCGGCTCACCACCGGCGCCGGATACACCGTGCTGATCGAAGGCGAGCCGGGAATCGGCAAAAGCCGTTTACTGCGTGAGGTCGCGCACTACGCACACGCCCAGGACTTGCCAACGCTCGCGACGAATTGCTACGAGATCGAACGCGCGATGCCGTATCAGCCCGTAATCGACCTCGTCACGTGCGCGCTCGATCGTATACCGGCCGCGGCGTTGCGCAGTTTGCCACCCGTGTCGCTCGCCGAACTCGCCGTGCTGATCCCGGAGATCGGCGAGCGTTTTCCGGACCTGCCGCAGCTGTCCAACGATTTTCCGGAGGCGCGAAAGGCGCGCCTGTCCCGCGCCATGGACCAACTCCTCGAGGCATTGAGAGGCGGCCAGCCGATTGTTTTCATGGTGGACGACATCCAATGGGCCGACGACGCCAGCGCGCAAGTATTACATTACCTCGCGCGCCACGCCGCGCAACGTGCGGTGCTCGTGATCTATACCTATCGTGACGAAGCCGTCGGCAGTGACGAGCGTTTTGCGCAACTAACCGAGAGCTTGCGCCGCGACACCGACGCGCGCCGGGTGCCGCTCGCCCGGCTGGATTATGCCGATACCGAGCGTCTTGTCGCAGCGCTCGCTGATACGAAACTTGGCGCACCCGGACTGGCCGAACGCCTGCATCGCGAAACCGAAGGCAATCCGTTTTTCTTAATGTCGATCCTGCAATCCTTGAGCGAGGGCGAGACGCAGCTGGATCAGCGCGCGGGCGGCGTACCGGGATTGTTACCCGACGCCTTGCGCGCCGCCGTGCGCGTGCGGCTCTCGCATGTACCCAAGGCGAGCCGGTCGCTGCTCGATACCGCGGCGGTGCTCGGCCGGCGCTTTGACTTCGATACCCTGCTCGACGTCATCCGCGAACCTGAGGCACAACTGCTCGATGCGGTCGAGGAACTCGTCAAGCGCCGTTTGCTGCGCGAGGAATCCGAGGGCGGCGTCTACGACTTCAGTCACGACAAAATTCGCGAGGTGGTCTATCGTGACATCGGCGGGGCACGGCGCCGATCACTGCACCGCGCGGTGGCGGAAGCGCTGGAACGTCTCGCCGGAGACGCAACGCGCGATCGCGACGCCCAGCTGGCTGAGCACTATGAGCGCGCACACGTCTGGGCGAAGGCGCTTCAGCACCTGGTCCTCGCCGCTGAACATTCCCAGACGCTGTTCGCGATGCGCGATGCCTTGCACTGGCTGGATCGCGCGGTCGCGTTGTCCGAGTCACACCCGGAATCGCTGGACGCGCAACAACGCCTCGCCATCTACCAACAGCGCGGGGCGGCGCGTGCACTGGCCGGACAAACACAAGGCGCCGTCGACGACATGCGCCGCGTCATTGATGTGTTGCGCGCGCGTGGGGAACGGGCCAAAACGCGTGATGCGTTGATCCAGTTGGGCATGGCCTACCGGCGCGCGGACCAATATGAAGCGGCAACGCTGTGCCTCACCGAAGCGCTGACGGAGTCACGCTCGATGAACGACGAACGCCATGCCGCCGACACCCTCTATCATCTTGGCACCGTCGCGTGGAGTACCGGGCAAAACGGCCAGGCGATCGAATTCCACCAGCAGGCGGTCGAGATCTGCGAGCGCACGGGTTTTACCGACCTCGCCGCGGTGCAGGCCTACCACGGCCGCGGCGAAGCGTATTTTGCGAACGCGGAACCCGCTGCGGCCATCGCGTGTTACACCCGCTCGCTGGAACTTGCCCGCGGCATCGGTGACAAGAGTTACGAGTCCGAAAACCTGATGATGATCGGCCACGCCTGCGTTGGCGCCAGGGGGCTCGGCGACTACCCGCGCGCCCTGGAAAACTTCGAGGCGGCGCTCAGCATCGCGCGCGCCGCGGACTTGCAGTGGCACATTGGACCCACATTGCTCGGTCTCGATCATGTCCGGGCCTGCACGGGCCAGTACGGCGAAGCCTGGACCGGCATGCAAAAGACCTTGCACTGGCTCGAGAGTCTCAAGCAGGTGCGCTATCAACTCATCGCCTACGATTGCATCGGCCATCTCTTGCTCGACGTCGGCCTGAATGAGCTGGTGATAGAGCACCTGGAACGCGGACTCGCGCTCGGCCGCGACACCGGCATCCTGTTCTGGCGCGCGGCGATCGACACTCACCTTGCCGTCGCAAGGTCGCGGCTCGGGCAAGCGGTTGACACGCGTGCGCTGCAGACTACGCTCGAACAAACACGCCGCGCGTCGGAGCGCTATATGACGGTGCGGTGTCTTGACGGCTTGGCGGAGATGGCGCTTGCGGCGGGCGACGCGGGCCGCTGCCGCGCGTATGGTGACGAGTTGCTTACGGTCGCCGAATCAAACGGCCTGCGCGAACTTGAAGCGGCCGCGCGGCGTTGGCGCGGTGAAGCACTTTTGGCAGAGCAGGATTACGTGGCGGCGCAAACCGAGTTGTCCGGCGCCGCGGCGATTGCGGAGCACGTTGGCCGTGTGCGGTTGCAGATGGACACACAAGCCGCGCTGGCCCGCCTGTTTAGCGCACTGGGTCAGCACGACACCGCGCAACATCACGGCCGCGAGGCGCGCGCGATAGCACAAACCATCGAGAAGAGTCTGGAGTCCTCGGGGCTCGAGGCGCGTCTCAGTCCGTAGGATGCGCTGCCGAGTGCAGGGGCGATTTACATGCTGTGCTAGTGCCGCGATGGGTCAAGGATGGCCGGTGTGAAGGCGCGAGTTGCGAGCACAATGATGTGCGCGATAGATTGCGCCTGGAATGAAAATTCGCCAACAACGCCAGGCATATGTTTCGAGTGCAAAGCGCATGGTTCGAGATATATCTTGCACTACGCGGCCGATGCGCTTCGCTGAGCTCAGCACATCCTACTAGCAGTTCTGCGTTCTGCGTTCTGCGTTGTTGGTGCGCGGTGCGCACCCTGCTTCTACTCGCAGGATAAATTCTTTTCCAGATTCCGTTTCATTTCATCCGGGCCGCTTGCTCTGATACCATTTAATTCCGGCGATACCGGTTACAGTGATAAACGAGTACAACCCTCAATTAAGGTTTGAAAAGCGCTATAAGGCACATTTACAATAAACATCTGCATGCCGTCATTGGCAACCACGGTGGCTTTATCGCTTGAGGCCATAAACCGCCACTGTGAAGGTTCTAAAGCCGAATAATCACCAATCAGTACTGTTCCAATACTTATCGTGTATTGTTCTGAATTAGTAACTGCTTCGGAGGACTGCATAGCTTTGATCGTTGCAAACGTGTTCAATAGGGATATAAATACGCCGCCGCCCTGACATTGCTCCACCGGGTGGCCATTCTTGCGTGATATTTCGATATCGAATCCGTTCTTACCCTTTTCCCGCCGATTTGCCAGCAAGAGGAACGCCTGCGTATCAAATTTAAATGTTTTTATGTCGGCAGGATCGATGGAAAATAACTCAGTGCCGGATTCTAGAGATACTTCATGGAAGCGCTCGCTCCGCTGCAGCAAGATAATATATGCGGCCACAGTAACAGATACGGCCGCCAGCACGGCAATTACGTAATTACGTTTAGTCTTAGTCACCTAAGACACCTGCACCGTAGTGCCGATGGGCGCCCATGCGTATCAAGCCAACAACCAGTCAACAACGTACCTCGTTGTTTGTCCAAACAAGTACACATCCCCGATTTTAAAACCGGAGCTTCCCCGCGTCACGCTAGTCCGCTTTTACGGCTTGCTTGAGTTTAATATTTACTTTTCCGGCCACTTCAACCTCGCCGGACAATTGCAGCAACAGCCGGGTTGCTTCGTCTACGTACATGGTGACATCACCCTCTAAACCCATAACCTGAAGATCTTTCACCGGTCTGCCCTGGCTGTCGACGGCTTTAACCGCGATTTTGACAACGTCGCGCTGACCATTGAACCGCTGCTTTCCGCCCTTGGAAACAATTTGAAAATCAGTGTCCAACCGGATTTTTTCCTGAACGGTCAGTTTGGTATTAATCAATTGATCGCTCGAATACAAAACCAGGTTTGCTTCATCACCGGGATTTTGTAACTTCAACTGACCGACGAGATAAAGCAGCGCGCTTGATTCGGAGACAACCTGCTCGTTCTTGACCGCGGCGGGATAAGCGCCGAAACTATTGCCCCAGTTTTTCACCTCGCCCAGGTTAATCACATAATTTTTGTCGTTAAAATCCTTGCGAAAATCATACTTGCCGTTCTGCGTAAAACGGAACAGCTTCGCATTATTTTTTTTGCCCCGAAGCTCTTTCATTTTTTGCAAAACCGCGGCGTTTTCGCTGAACCACGAAGTATAAGTAGTATGCTTGCCAAAGATCGTGGAATCCGTGACAACCATGAATATGAAACCGGATTCCGGAACCAACGCATTGTCAGCCTTCGGTGTAACAAGTCCATCGATGGCTTTGGAGAGCGGCTGTTTAGTTAGGGTAATATCCGTGCCGAATGTTAATAGAAATTTTGATGCTTCATAGCTAAGTTTTGTATAGTTGATGTTTCGCTGGTCATCCAGTAATTCCAGCGCAATAATGGACTGGCTAAAGCAAGCGGCAAAAACACTGAGCAATAAACACGTCAGTGGTTTGAAGCGCAGTTCTGTTAATTGCATACAGTGGCACTCGATTGCGGTGGCATGACTTAATTTCATCCTTTAGTTGGAGCGGGACATTTCCAAATTGTTCAGATCACCGGCGCAATACACCTGGTTAACCATCTCATCCTTTCCATTGCTCCGCCATGCGGCAATCGTTTTCGCCGCTTTTCTTCCAAGCATTTTTTCAATCAGCAAAATTCATGCAGCGGTATTGGAAGATGTCAACTATGGTTTCGCCACTTACCTGGGCAGTGGCGTCTACACCGCGGCCGGCCAGGACGTGCAGGTTTATCAAATTCCGCTGTCCTATCAATTTTATACCATTGCGGACAACACCTGGGGCCTCAAATTTACATCGCCACTAACCGTGGGATTTTATGACTTTGACCTGGGGAATATTATAGACGACGAATTTGCAAACGGCATATCGACGTTTTCCTTTGTGCCCGGAATACAATTTCAATATCCGGTAACTGACCGCTGGCAACTGCTGCCATTCATTGACGTGGGCATTGCGCAGAACCTGACAAACGGCGATTCATCCAACATCTATTCCTATGGAATGCGCAGTTATTATGAACATTCCCTGGATGATCTGACGTTTACCCTGGGGAACAGGCTGTTATTCGCGAGGCAAGAAAGAAGAGATAACAGCAGCCGCAGTGACTTTGGGGCGTTTGAAACCAGCCTGGATTTCCGTTTTCCGCAGTTCCCGCTTTACAAACAACACCTGGCTGATTTTAGTGTTTATTATGCCAATTTTCAGTATTTCGATGCCCTGGAGTTTTTGTTTCCCGGCGACCGCTCGGTAGAAGTCGTGAAACAAAACGAACTGGGGTTTACTTTCGGCGTGCAGATCAAGAAAAAAACCAAATACATTGATATTCCGCGGGTGGGACTGGCGGTGCGCAAAGGTGACGGGCTGGATATCTACCGCCTGGTGTTTGGTTTGCCGTTTTAAAGTGCTGACCAACGCGGACGCAACCGGTCAATTCCGCTGGCCCGCGCCACAACCCGCGGCGCGGCGAAGCTTATGGGTGTTTTTTGTTACTTGGTTTTTTGTGTTACCAGGTTTTTGCATTACTTAAGTTGGCTCCCAGACGCCTTGCGGATTTTGGCAAAAACCCGCCTCTTTTACAATTTTAGATTTACCCTTTTTCCAGATCTCAAAACGGGCCTTGCGGCATTCCTTACGGTCTTTTTGATAGACATCCAACAAAATAACCGTACCATGGGTGCCTGTATCGGGATTATCCCACTCCTTTGATTCGTTAACCTTAGCTGATGCCAAATTTCTGCTGGCCTCTTGCAATATTTGCAGATCCTCGTCGGTTAAGCCTTGCATTTCCGCGCCGGTAAAACCAAGTGTTTTCCCGATATTGCCGACTATTTTAAACGGCGCCTTGAAGATGCCGGTAATAACGCCTGTCACTGCGCCTTCGCTGGCTTCCCGCCCGGCGGAT
>DATCIR010000245.1:0-4598 GCA_036507695.1 Gammaproteobacteria bacterium | reverse complement strand
CCGGCCGCATAGAACCACGAGCGGTGAAACGAAGGCCAAAAGCCTATCCATTATTAATGGAAGAACGAAATTTGGCGAAGGCTCGGGTAGAAAAACAAGGGCATCCCAAAAAGCGTAAAGCTTAACTAAGTGCCATTCGGGCCAGATACCTGAAAATCATATCGCTACGTTCATTACACTGATTACTTCCGTTAATCTTTACCGGTTTATAATCGTATTTTATCTACGCTATTTCGGCGACTCCAAAGCGGAAGGTCACGGCGTTTATGCCGGCATCAATTTTTTGTTAGGCAACGTTCTTTCCGGTTTGAGCTGGGGTGGCGGTTTCGTCGCACTTGGTATCGCCAACCCCAATTTTTCCTTGTCCGGCGCCGTGGTGCCGGTATTGGTGGCGGGCGTTGTCATGGCAAGTCTAGCCGGTTCGGCATTGCGGTCATGGTTGTTTCTTGCTTTTGCGTTGCCCGCGCTTTTAGCGCCGCTGGGCTGGCTGCTGTATCAGCAGGACTACGCGCAAACCGCCATCTGGGGCCAACTGCTGCTGGTATCGCTGCTGGCTTGCTGGGGCGCGGTGCGCGCGGAACATGCCTTTAATCGCTACCGCCAGCATAGCCGGCAAAATATCAACCTGGTGCAGGAACTGGCGGCGGTAAAACAGGCCGCTATTGATAACACCATCGCCCTGGAACGCGCGCGCGACAAATTAAAAGTAGAAATAGAAGAACGTAAAATTATTGAAGAAAAAATTCGCGCATCGGAAAAAGAAACCACCCGGATTCTGGCCGACATGCAGGATACTTATTTTCAGGTCGATACCAAAGGTTATATTAAAAGACTGTCTCCTTCCGTACAGGCCCTATTGAGACAGTCTCTGGAGTCGCTGCATAATACCAGCTTCGCCACGCTGTTTGCCGACAAACAAATTTATAACCAACTCATCAAGGCAATGGATACGCAATGCGGTTCGGTACAAAATTTTGAAGCGCGCCTAAAGCACGCGCTGGGCACCGCGGTGTGGGTGTCCATCAACGCCCACTATTCCAGCAACAGTGAAGGCGCTTCCCACGGTTTTGAAGGCACGCTGCGCGATGTCACCACAGACAAGGAAGTCGAGGAAAATATTTTCCAGGAAAAAGAGCGCCTTCATGTAACCCTGGAATCCATCGGTGACGGCGTAATCTCGATCAACCCTGAGGGAAATATCACCTACCTCAACCCCGTTGCGGAACAAATGACGGGTTGGGATGAAAAAGAAGCTGCCGGCAAGGGCTTGAATGACGTGCTCATGCTGCTCGATGAAAAGAATGCTAAACCGGTCAGCATCCCGGTCGCGAAATTTTTAACTCAGGAAGGTGGCGTGGAATATGCGAAGCATGTTGTCATCCTGGTTAACCGGAGAAAAACCAAAGAATACACTATTGAATTTTCCGGTTCTCCATTGCGTAACTCCAAAGGCGTTGTCATTGGCGCGGTATTTGTTTTCCACAACGTCACTAAATTGCGTACTTTGACCAAGCAATTGTCCTATCAGGCGACCCATGACGCGTTAACCGGCCTGATCAACCGGCGCGAATTTGAAGTCCGCGTCAAAGAAGCGATCAAGAGCGCACAGCACGACCATAAAAATCATGCCATGTTTTATGTTGACCTTGACCAGTTCAAGGTGGTGAACGATACCTGCGGCCATCATGCCGGTGATGAACTGTTAAAGCAGCTTACCACGCGGCTCCAGGGACTGCTCCGGGAGTCCGACACGCTCGCGCGCCTGGGTGGTGATGAGTTTGGTGTGCTGCTAAACGGTTGCGCGTTACAACGGGCGGCGGAAGTGGCGGAAAAAATCCGCGCCGATGTCGAACAATATCGTTTTATGTGGGAAGACCGGGTATTCCGCGTCGGCGCCAGCATCGGCCTCGCGCCTATCACATCGCAAACCGGCGACCTTACCGAGTTATTGAGCGCCGCGGATTCCGCCTGTTATGTCGCCAAGGAAAGGGGGCGTAATCAGGTGCATGTTTACAAAACTTATGACAAAGCCATTGCCCAACAACAGGGTCACATGCAATGGATGCCAAGAATTCAGCGCGCGTTGGAACACGGTTTATTTGAACTGCATTTTCAATCCATTATCCCGATCAAAAACGCCAAGTCCGGGCGCTTATGCGGCGAAGTCCTGATACGCATGGTTGACGACACCAGGCAGGCGCCTCACCATTGCATACCACCCGGCGCGTTCATTCCCGCCGCCGAGCGTTACCAGCTAATGCCCAAAATTGACCGCTGGACGATCGGCAAGACTTTCGAACTGCTGCATCATCAGAGAGATATCTTAAAGCATTGGGAAATGTGCAGTATCAATTTATCCGGGCAATCAATGAGCGACACCAAGCTCCTGGAATTTATCCTGGCATCGCTGCGAAGTACCGGACTGCCCGCGGATGTGTTTTGTTTTGAGATTACCGAAAGTTCGGTGATCGCCAACCTGGAAGAAGCCAATGTTTTTATTCATACCCTGCAGAAATTGGGTTGCAAGTTCGCCCTGGATGACTTTGGAACCGGCTTGAGTTCGTTTTCCTATTTAAAAAACCTGCCGGTGAATTTTGTGAAACTGGATGGAGAACTCGTGCGGGACATCGCCAGGGACAAAACCAGTTATGCCATGGTGGAAGCGATTAACCAGGTCGCGCACGTGATGGGAATTAAAACCATCGCGGAACACGTTGAGACTGTTGCAACAATCAACGCTTTAAAGCAGATTTCCGTGGACTATGCCCAGGGCTTCGTTATTGACACACCACAGGCATTTCCCAGCTTTACCCCCCACGCCGTGGAAGCGTCCTGACCGGCAATAACTGCTTAGAAATGCCGTGTCAAATCCCGCCTATACGACAACCGCGTAGATAGTAATAATCGCGGCGATAACGGCCAGGCTGCCGTACAAAAATTGCTTCTCCTTGAACAAATAGACGGCGGAACCAATGATGCCGGGTATTACCGAGAAAACGCCCAGGGCGATACCCGCCACCGTCAACCCTGCGCCATTGGACAATTGCGACAAGTACCAATGACCATCGGGTTGTGCGCCTACGGCACCCTTCCAGATGGCTTCGACGGACTTTCCCTCCCAAATGGAAGACAGCAGGTAGGTAGGATCGATGTAACTGCTCTTAGCGACAAACGTCATGATTGAGCCGGCAATTACCACTAACGTGGCTAATATGGTGCCCCAATAAATAATATCGCCATAAATAATGCCGGAAAAAGGCGGCACCGGTTTATCATCAGGCCCTTCATCCATGGTTTCCTGTAAATCAGGATCGCTGTGCGTCATCGCTATTACTCCTCAATCTAAACCAATGGAATGTTAATACCAAACAGGGTTTCAACACCACGCGCAATTAACTTAATACTGGTTAGAAACAATAAAACAATTAGTATGTTGCGCACAAACCCGGCTTTGATCTTGGTGAGTATATGCGCTCCAAGGATTCCCCCAACGACCTGCCCGATCATCCAGGGCGCCGCGAAAACACCGATCAACGCCCCCTTGATGATATACGGCCAAATGGCGGCTGCGTTTCCAATGGCCAGCAACACACCGCTGCACGCCGCGGAAACTTTTAATGGTACTGCCATCACCAGGTTTAAAACCGGCACCACGGCCCATCCGCCACCCAGGCCAAAAAATCCGCCGATGCAACCCACCACGAAAAACAGGAAACCACCCAGCAAAGCGCGTGTCGCGCGATAGTGTATGGTTTTATTGAGTGACTCTTCCCAGTAGCTGGATTTGAGACGCATTTTCTGGCTGAATTTATCGATGTATTTGAGTTGCGGATATTCTGTTTTTGAACCGCCCAGAATAAACATTAAAGCAATAAACACCAGCACCACACCCAATGCCAGCCGCACTATCGCATCACCGGTCTCGCCCATATTTTGCGCCATGCTGATGGCGAAGTGGGAACCGATCATGGCGCCGATAATAATAGGAATGGCGCAGTAGAATACCAGGCGAATATCCGCCAAACCTGTGCGCATAAAAGGGCCTGACGACACCAAGCCGCTGAACATGGCAACCACCAAACCGGTCGAACGTACCAGCAAGGTATCCACCGAAGTGAAACCGAGCATGATGGGAGTGAAAATAACGCCACCGCCGACACCGCCCAGCACAGAAATAATGGCAATCAGGAAACTAATAACAAATGAACCAACGATAATGGCCCATGCCGCGAACGGTGTTAGCACTTCAGTACCGTGCACTTCAGAAAACAATCCCATGATTGCATAAGCAACGATAGTCAGCACGATCAAAGCTGTTAATTCGGGGATACGTTTGAGAAGTTCCGGCATAATGACCTCTTATTGTTTGATATCGAACCAGGCAAGTGCTGGAAAAATGAGACGCATTCTACACAATTCACCGGCTTTATTTCATCTATTTTCGTAACTACTTACCCCGTGTGCAGCATAGGTTAAAGCGGTGCCGGTGTCTCCTGCCGGGGGCGTCTGCGGCCAGGGATGGCCGCAGTCGACGGATTCGCCGGGAGCGAATCCGGTCGCGCGCAGTGCGCCCGCAGGGTGTGGTGTGGGCCAGGGAT
>DATCIR010000244.1:0-5416 GCA_036507695.1 Gammaproteobacteria bacterium | reverse complement strand
TGGCCGCGTTGCTCGTCGTTGCCATAGTACCCGCTATGACGCCTCCTCGCGCCTTGCCCTGCGAAAAAATCCCTCCGTTTTATTTTGTTCCCCTATTTCTGGTTCGCGACACTAGTCCAATTTTAATCGAAGGCTAGACGTAAATTGATTATGATTTTTTATCGGCTAATTATAAATGAATGCCCCGTTGATTTCCGGCGCAATATTGGTCTGCAACCACAGGGCGAAGTGTTCAAAATGGCCGATCATCATGGATTGGTCCCACCACGGATCCTGCGGCAGCGAGGTCAAACCGGCCAGCAGCACCAGCATGGATACCACAACCGCGCCCCGCGCAATACCAAACACCACACCCACGGCACGGTCCGTGCTGGTGAGGCCGGTACGCCGGACCAGATGGCCCGCCAGATGGTTGATCAGGGCCGCCAGCATCAGCGTCAAGACAAACAATATGGTAAAGGCGGTAATGATACGCAACGAAGGAATAGTAATACTGGAAAGGAACAGCTCAGCCAGGGGATTCGCATAACGCAACGCCAGCCAGAACGCCGCTACCCAGCCAATCAGAGATAATGCCTCGCGAACAAATCCCCGCATCAAACTGAATAGTGCCGATAAAACAATAATGCCCGGAATGACGTAGTCAACCCACACCATAGTTACGTTTACCCCGACAACCTGCAACGTCTGAACTGATTTCGAAACCTGTGTTTTCTAAACCTGTGTTTTCTAAACACGTGCTTTCAAAACATTTGTGAACGCGTGCTTTAGTGGCGCTGGTTGAGAGCGTCCACCCTTGCGTGAAACATGTATATTATAGCTTAAAAATCAACCAATATAGATTTCTTGTTCAGATAGTACTTTAACCCGCTAGCGCGCTCTTCACCGCCCACACGCCAGAACCGGACCTGCGAACCGTCAATGTTAAATACCGCTGAACATTCTCGTGTTAACAACAACGTGTTAACAACAACGTGTTAACAACGCGCGCTGGCGAATTTTACCATCGATCGCGGGTTTAACCAAAACTATCGAGTGCATGGATTATGATTTACCCGCTTCATGTTATCTCACTGGGTATTAACCTGGGAAGGCCATTACCAGGCCATCGAGCTTAGTTTCCCGTTTAAGTTGCTTTTTACGCTGTTCGGCCAGCTCACGCGTCAATTCCGGTCCCACGCGTACCCGGAAATTGGTCTTGCCACCTGATTCATAAGCCTCGACAAAACTGGCGTGGCCCTTTTTGCGCAGGCTGTCCTGCAAGGTAATGGCGTTTTTTTCCAGGGAAAAACTGCCTAATTGGATCACCCAGCCGGACACGATGGGCGGTTTACTTGCCGCGCTCACCACTTTTTCCGCAGTAGGGGGCGTCTTGAAGTTGCTGCTGGCCGGCTTGGACGACGCGGCTTGGGTTTTTTCCGTTTCGGCCGGTTTTGCTGCCACGGCGGGTTGGCTATCGGTTTTGGTTTCGTCAACAACAGCCGGCGTAGCACCGGTTTCACTCTCCGCGGCTTTGGATTCAGCCTCCTCCGGTATCGATGAAATTACCGGTGATGGAGATTTATCGCTGGAAACCGCGGTCACGGCGGTTTCCGGCAGGGGCGCGGCTGCCGGCTCCGCCGAGGATTTTTGCTCCAACGGCAGCACCGCGGGCGCCTGAATTTCGTATAAGGGCTTGGGTGGAAGGTTCGCTGGCAACCCCCCCGTCGTCAATTCACCTTTGCCGGTGAGTAACATCGGGATAAAGATGATACCCAAGGAGATCAAGACGATAGCACCGACAAGGCGTTGTTTGAGTAATGCCGTCACGCGTGTCCTTTTATGACTATAGATTGTGGCCATTGATTGCGGCTATTGATTGTGGCTATTGATTACGAACGTGCAGGTTAAGAAATAAAGCGTGAATTATACGCCGCTCCGTTGGCTGAATTATAGTATTTCCGCGGCCACGTAAAAGGAACCAAACACCAGCACCCGGTCCGCTGGGTTGGCGGATCTCAGTGCTGAATCTTTAGCCAGCAGCACCGACGCATGACACGAAATGGGCGCGGAAATACCCTTCTCCTGCATGATGGCTTGAATGGCTTTGGCGGCCATCGCACGCTCCACGGCCAGGTCGGCGAGATACCAGCAATCCACCACATCACGCAGCGCCGCGATGATACCGCTGACATCTTTGTCCTTCATCACACCGAACACAGCATGCGTTTTTCCACGGCAGGGCATTTGCTGCAGGGTCACAGCCAACGCCTGCGCGGCTTGCGGGTTGTGCGCCACGTCCACGACCATGGTGACCTTACCGGGAATAACCTGAAACCGGCCCGGCTGGGTCGCCGTTAACAAACCCGTGCGAATGCCGGCGTTGTTAACAGGAAACCGCGCTTCCAGCAATTGCACCACCATTAACGCTGAGGCGGCGTTATGTAGCTGCATGTCGCCACGCAACACCGGCATGGGCAAACCATAACGTTGCCGCCCCTCGCTCTGCCAGCGCCAGGTCCCCGCGTCCTCCTTGTGGTAGAAGAAATCCCGGTTTAGTACATAGACCGGCGCATCCAGCGCGCGTAAATACCCCAGCAAATTCCCCGGCGGCGCCGGATCACCGCATACGATGGGCCGGTGCGGCCGGGCAATGCCGGCTTTTTCCAGGGCAATGGCTTCACGCGTATTGCCCAGCCACGCTTGATGATCCAGGCCGATGCTGGTGATCAGCGCCACGTCGGCATCCAGCACATTCACCGCGTCCAGCCGGCCACCCAGCCCCACCTCCAAAATCGCAATGTCTATCTTCGCCTGCTGCAACAAGGCGATCGCCGCGAGCGTGCCAAATTCAAAATAAGTCAGGGAAATATCACCCCGGCATTGATCGATAAGCTCGAATACCTCGCATAACTCAGCATCAGACACCGCTGCCCCGTTAATGCTGATCCGCTCGTTGTAGCGTTTGATATGCGGTGAAAGGTAAGCGCCGGTCTTGTAACCGGCGGCGCGGTAAATCGCATCCAGCATGGCGACCGAGGAACCTTTGCCGTTGGTGCCCGCCACGCTGATTAATGAAAAGCCGGGTTGACCCAGACGCATGCGTTGCAAAACCGCGCGTACGCGATCCAGACCCAAGTCGATTTCCGTGGGGTGTAATGTTTCCTGCCACTGCAGCCAGTCTTGTAAGGTCGTAAAGCGCATGATTCGCGCGGCTTAACCGGGTTGGGAGTTGGGAGTTGGAAAGTGAGTGTTATGGGGTCGGTTGATGCGTCAACATGGATAACACACCGGCGATCTTGTCGCGCATTTGCCGGCGGTCGACAATCATATCGATGGCGCCGTGTTCCAATAAAAACTCGCTGCGTTGAAAGCCCTCGGGCAAGGTTTGCCGCACGGTCTGCTCAATCACCCGCGGACCGGCAAAACCGATCAAGGCCTTGGGTTCGCCAATATTGATATCGCCCAGCATGGCCAGACTGGCGGACACACCACCCATGGTGGGATCCGTCATCACCGAAACAAACGGAATTCCGCGTTTTTGCAAGCGGGTCAGCGCCGCACTGGTTTTCGCCATTTGCATCAGGGAAAACAGGGCTTCTTGCATACGGGCGCCGCCACTGGCGGAAAAACAAACCAGTGGGATATCGTGCTCGATGCAGGTATTTACCGAACGCACAAACTTTTCCCCCACCACCGATCCCATTGAACCACCCATGAATTTGAATTCAAACGCGGCCGCCACCACGGGAATTTTTTTCACCTGCCCCATGATGCTGATCAGCGCGTCTTTCTCATGCGTGGCTTTTTGCGCCGCGTTGATGCGGTCTTTATATTTTTTCAAATCACGGAACTTGAGCGCATCAACCGGTTCCAGTTGGGGGGCGATTTCCACACGCGGCTCCTCGTCAAGAAACATTTCCAGCCGGCGGCGGCCGGACACGCGCATGTGGTGGCCGCATTTGGGGCATACATCGAAATTGCGTTCCAGTTCCGCGCGATACAACACCGCACTGCAGTTCGTGCACTTGGACCACAGTCCTTCCGGAACTTTTTTTGTGCTGCTTTCCGTACGGATCTTGGAAGGAATTAATTTTGTTAACCAGCTCATTGGATATTCTCAATCATAGTGCGTTCTCAATCGGAAAATTGCGTCCTTACTAACGAGGCGCATGGAAAGGACGCCCTTCAACCAACACCGTCAGCAGCAGGGAGAAGGTGAGACCCGGAACGGGTCGAGATGCTGGCCTGGGCCATGCTGCTGTCGAGCATTCTTTTCGAAACAAGAATGGATGTATTTACGGCGTGTCTTGGTTGAAGGGCGTCCTTTCCATGTGACTCAGTAATAAATACCCGGATGACGGCTAACGCTTTGCATCCATCGCCTGGCGCATGGACGCTATCAATGCCGAAACCTGCTCGATCATCTGCGCGTGATTCGCCATGCATTGTTCAATCTTCTGGATCAACGCGCTGCCGACCACGACCGCGTCGGCCACCGCGGCGATCGCGGCGGCGGAAGCCGCATCCTTGATTCCAAATCCCACCCCGATGGGCAACGCGGTTTTGGCGCGTATTTGCCGGGTCTTTTCAGTGACCGACTGGACATCCAAGGTCGCCGCGCCGGTGACCCCCTTTAACGAGACATAATACACGTAACCCCGCGCGGCATCGCAAATTTTTTGGATACGTTCCTCGCTGGTGGTTGGCGCCAGCAAGTAAATCGGATCAATACCGTTATTCATTAATGCCTTGCCCAGGTCTTCAGCTTCTTCCGGCGGCATATCCACGGTGAGCACCCCATCAACCCCCGCCTCCGCCGCGGCTTTGGCAAAGGTTTCATAACCCATGACTTCGACGGGATTTAAATAGCCCATCAGCACCACCGGCGTAACGTTATCGGTCTGGCGGAATTCCCGCACCATATCCAGCACCTGATGCAGACTGACGTGATGCGCCAAGGCGCGCTCGCTGGCGCGTTGTATTACCGGACCGTCCGCCATGGGATCTGAAAACGGCACGCCCAGCTCGACGATATTGGCGCCGGCTTTCACCAAGGCATGGGCCAAATGCACCGTATCGCCCGGATCCGGGTCACCGGCGGTAATATAGGGAATCAGGGCTTTTTTATTTTGCGCTTGCAGCGCGTCAAAGCATGTTGTTATACGATTTGTAATACGGTTCATTCCGTTTCCTGTCCTGTGAATTTTGACCACGGTGGATTGTTAAACGTGGATACCTTCGAGTGCCGCTACCGTGTGAATGTCCTTGTCCCCCCGGCCGGATAGATTCACCACGATAATGTCATCGCGCGGCATCGCGGGAGCAACCTTACTGGCATAGGCCAACGCATGGCTGGATTCCAGGGCCGGAATAATACCCTCGATCCGCGTCAAATCATGAAAGGCCTGCAAGGCTTCCCGGTCGGTTACCGCCG
>DATCIR010000243.1:0-12178 GCA_036507695.1 Gammaproteobacteria bacterium | reverse complement strand
AGCCCTGCAAAAGTGGCATGGTTCGCTGTATCATAGGCGTCTTTTTGAAGTGGCAATATTCCGGAATTGTTAACGACGACTATGTTCCCAAATCGAGGACCAAATGGCTATATATACCACCAATGAATTACGCGCCGGCATGAAGCTGATGATCGATGGATCGCCCTGTAACATTATCGAGGTCGATTTTGTGAAGCCCGGCAAAGGACAGGCGTTTGCCCGCGTTAGAATCCGGAATCTGCTGACCGGGCGGGTTGTGGAACGCACCTATAAAACCAGCGAATCGGTTGAATCCGCGGATGTCATGGATGCGCCCATGCAATATCTTTACAACGATGGTGAGTTTTGGCACTTCATGCATCCGGAAACGTTCGAGCAGTTGGCGGCCAATGCGGCCGCGGTTGCTGACGCGGCCAAATGGTTAAAGGAACAGGATATGTGCACGGTGACTTTGTGGAACAACGAACCCATCGCGGTGGTGCCGCCCAATTTTGTCGAACTGAAAATTACCGAGACGGATCCCGGTGTGCGTGGCGATACCGCCAGTGGCGGCGGTAAACCGGCGACCCTGGAAACCGGCGCGGTGGTCAAGGTGCCATTATTCGTGGAGCGGGGTGAAGTGGTTAAAGTCGATACCCGTACCGGCGAATACGTCAGCCGCGTCAAGGAATAATTTTAATTGCAACACCACGCAGCAGTTATTCAGCTGAACGTTCGCGCTTTCCCGTGATGGATGATTCTGATGACAATCCAAGCTGGCGGCCGCGCGCCGGCTTGGATGTGTTACGCTTGCGCGCCGCTGTCTATCAATCGATCCGTGAATTTTTCCAACAGCGGGATGTACTGGAAGTGGATACCCCCAGCCTTTCCAAAGCGTCGGTGACTGATCCCAATATTCAGAGTTTTGAGACGCGGTTTCAGGGTGGCGGTGCAACGCCGCAACAGCGGATGTACCTGATAACCTCCCCTGAATTCCACATGAAACGGTTATTGGCGGCGGGCAGCGGCTCCATTTACCAGATTTGTCATGTGTTCCGTCAGTCTGAACTGGGAACGCAGCACAATCCGGAGTTTACCCTGCTGGAGTGGTATCGAGTTGGCATGGGCTATCGCGCATTGATGCAAGAGGCCGCCGAACTGGTGTCGCTGTTGCTAAAGTGCGAGCTTGCCGAACCCGAGTACCTGACCTATCAGGAAGTGTTTCAACGTTATGCGGAGCTTGATCCATTGTCAGCGACACTGGATGAGTTACAGCAGCGGGCCCGGCAAGCCGGCTTGTCGTTACCCACTAACGATAGGGATAACAAGGATCTTTATCTCGATTTTCTCATGTCAATCAAGGTGCAGCCTTGCCTGGGCCGGCAACGGCTGACCTTCGTCCACGAGTATCCGGCGTCGCAATGCGCCCTGGCACGGGTTGCGCGTCACAATAACCGGGTTGCGGAACGCTTCGAATTGTTTCTCGAAGGAAGGGAACTGGCTAACGGTTTTCATGAGCTGGAAGACGCCCGGCAACAATTGCTGCGATTTCAGGCCGAACAAGACCGGCGCGCGCAACAGAACCTGCCGTTGCCAGAGATTGACCAGCGATTACTCGCCGCACTGGCGGCTGGTTTTCCCGATTGTTCAGGGGTTGCCTTGGGATTAGATCGATTAATACAGTTTATGTCGGTCAAAAATACCTTGGGCGACATATTGGCGTTTCCCTTCAATCGTGCTTAAATAAATCCAAGTTTGTTTAAGGTTAATCCATCTGGCCGTGGTTCTAGCAGTCATTCCCCGCAGCGTTCTTTCCAGGTGTTTAATCAAATTTAGTAAATTTTATCAGGATATAGAATTATCTTGATGTCGGATTAATTTACAAACTGTGAAGCGGATTTGGATTTTCGAACCATTAGCAAACTATCCTGTCTTGTAGGATATTGATTACGGAGAAATGTTTCACAAACTGCCAGGGTTTGGCGTGGTAATTGCTCTGTAGTAGGGTGTCGAAAGACGCGGAGTACCCACTTTAACGAACGCCAGTTTACAGGGAGGTTAGTAACTGTCGGAGGCGGTTAATTACGGTCTTGTATCCTATGGCTGACCGGCAAGCTAACAGCCTTTTTCTCAACCGTTTGGCCGCGGCAAAATATTGGGATAGCTGCTGATGCCACGCTGACTCAGGACTATCGTTCCTATTCATCCGAGCAGGAGCCCGTCCAGGGGGTACTATGGAAAACCGTTGGAGTGATCGCAGAGAGCTGCGGTTAGATGTGGATGTATTTCGTAACGGAGAAAAACTGTGTTCGTGTCAGTCGCGAGACGTCGGTCTTGGCGGCGTTTTTCTGAATCTGCAACCGGCTCACCCTATTGGACAGGATGATACGGTCGAACTGGTATTTCATTTACTCTCAGGTGACCGGCCGGTTAAACACAGTTTGCGCGCCCGCATCGTGCGGGTAACCCATGAAGGCGTCGGCTTGAAATTTCACGAGTTCGATACCGGCGTGTTTCGTTCGTTGCAGGAGATCATGGGCTATAAATCGCTGGGACAAGGGCAAGTGCACTAACTGCTGATCAGTTGAAAAACCGTTTAACAGTGGTTCAGCAACAGTGGTTCAGTAACAGTCGCTCAGTGACATTCATCGGTAGCATTGGCCACTAACAAGCTATCCTTCTCGCTAAAAAAACCAGCCATAATTTCAGCCACGGTGCGCTAACCACCGCGTTTGACGGTTTGCCTGGCGCGTGAATCTACCTGAAAAGCAATTCTTTTTCCCATCACCACCGGGCTATCCGCGTTGGCGGTGGGCTCCCAATGTATTTTGTTTTCCCCAAACAGCAGGATCACGGTGGAACCCATATTAAAGCGGCCCAATTCATCGCCTTTTTTCAGGATTACTTGCCGCGGTTTGGAGTCCTGGCCCGGGCTTGCATAATACCAATGCGCTAGTTGCTTGCCATGCGGCGGCGTGACGCTACCGTGCCAGACGGTTTCGATGCCGCCGACAATCATGGCGCCAACCAAGATGACGGCCATCGGACCAAACGCGGTCTCAAACAGACACAGCACCCGCTCATTCCGGGCGAACAAACCCGGAATTTCCCGGGTGGTCGCCGGGCTCACGCTGAATAATTTACCCGGCACATACGTCATTTGTTTTAGTTCACCATCGGCCGGCATATGGATGCGGTGATAGTCTTTGGGTGATAAATAAATCGTGGCGAACGCGCCGTTGCGGAACTGATTAACCCATTCGGTTTGCGACGCCAGCAACCGCGTTAAGGAATAACTGTGTCCCTTGGCCTGAAAAAGGGATTCATTGCTAATGCCGCCGAGCTGGCTCACCGTGCCGTCCACCGGGCAGGCGATGCAATCGTTATCCCTGCAAACCGGGCGCACTTCAGGTTTCAGTGGCCGGGTAAAAAACTCGTTAAAGTTTTCGTATGCGGCCAGGTCTTCCTTGACCGCAAGTGACATGTCAACCCCATAGTGCCGGGCAAACCAGCGGATAAAAGTGTTCTTCCAGGCGCGCAGTTTGCAGCGTGTCAGGTAAAACATCAGGTCGGTTAGCAAAAAATGCGGCAGCAGATATTGCGGCCAGACTTTTATTTTATCCAGCAATGAACTGGTGGTGTTGTTATTGTTTGTGTTCAACTTGGATTCTGCGCCCTAGTGTTGATGGTTGTGATGTTGACTATTTTCCGATTCAGGTTGTGTCTGCGTTTTATGTTCGTCGTGGGTGGAATGATGGTGATGGTCATCGCCGGCTTGCGCTTTTTGTACCTTGGCGCTGACGATGCTGGTGCCGCCATTAGCGAATTTTAACGTAAACGTGACGCTGTCGCCGGCTTTCAGCGGCGTACCCGGATTGAACAGCATCAGATGCAGTCCGCCGGGTTCCAATTGAACCGAGTTTTCCGCGGCAATAGTGAGTTCCTTTTGCGGTGCCATTGATGCCATGCCATCCTTTTGCACGGTTTTATGTATTTCAATAGCGCCAAATGCGGACGAGCTGACGCCGGTTAATACTTTTTGCTGGGCAGTGTGGTTTTCAATGGTCATGTATGCCGCCAGCACTTTGGCGTTGGGCGGCGCTTCCCGGACCCAGGCGTCCTTGACCACGACGCCGCCGTCCGTATGCGCACTGACCTTGCCCATGAGAAAACCCAAAACCAGGGCTATAAAAACCGCAATGTAGGTTCTGTTTAACGTCATTATTGCCTCTCTGTATAAGCGATCACTTGTTTAAAACCTTCCACAATTTCTTCGGAATAGTGGGGCGCGCGGAACCTCGCGAAATATCTAGCCTGCGGATCGATGAGCAGCAGGCTGCTGCTGTGATCCACCAAATACTCGGTTGTACTGCCAACGCCGCGTTCAAACTTAACGCCCAGCGGTTCGGTCAGTTGTTTCAGGTTGGATACCATACCGGTAGCGGCAATAAACTGGGCGCCAAAATATCTGACGTAATCCGCGAGCACTTCGTGGGTGTCTCTCTCGGGATCAACGCTGATAAACACATATTGAATTTTTCGTTGCGGAGTCTGCAAGTCATTCAGGCGATTGGCGGCGGCACCCAGTTCCGTTAATGTGATGGGGCAAATATCGGGGCAATGGGTATAGCCAAAAAACATAAAGGTCCAGGCGCCCTGTAAGCGTTGGGTGTCAAACGGCAGGTTTTGCTGATCCACCAGGTTAAACTCCGGTACGGCGATGGGTTGTTCAATTAACAGGCCGCGCAATGCATCAGGAATATCGTCCGACGTGGCGGTGTGATTCAGCGCCACACCCACCGCAACCGCAACAATGACGAGCAGTAATGCAAAGCCTGTATTCAATACGGCGATTTTATGGGATTTCAGCATGGGGACGCGCGGGTAACAATAAGAATTTAACTGTGAGTCTTTCCTGCAGATAATGGTTCAATTTTTATCGCTGTTATCGGTATACTACCAGCCATCGCCGCTAGACCCGATGTTATCCCTGATCAATCAAAACCGTCAGCCGCGGGACGATTTTACATTAGCAAACTAACCTAAACGAAACCGATGCCTAACTCACACGATTCCACGACATTTAAACACGATCAATCGCCGGTAGTGGGTATTCTCATCACGAACCTGGGTACGCCCGATGCGCCTGATGCATCCGCGTTGCGCCGTTATCTTAAAGAGTTTTTGTGGGATCCCCGCATCGTTGATATGCCGCGGGCGCTTTGGTGGTTTATTTTACAAGTAATCCTGTTGATCCGGCCAGCTAAATCCGCGAAGTCGTACCAGAAAATCTGGGACCTCAAAACCGGTTCTCCCTTGCTGGCAATCTCGCGCCGGCAAGCCGACGCCCTGCGTGCCGCGCTGCAAGCGAAACGCAACGGGCCGATTGTGCTGGAACTGGGCATGCGCTATGGCAATCCTTCCATCGCTTCGGCTCTGGAAAAACTGCGTCAGGCCAATGCGCAACGCATTTTGGTCCTGCCCTTGTATCCGCAATATTCTTCCAGCACCACCGCCTCCACCTTCGATGCGGCGGCGGCGGCAGTGAAATCCTGGCGCTGGGTGCCTGAATTGCGGTTTGTAAATCAATACCATGATGATGCGGACTATATTGCGGCATTGACTAATAGCGTAGAAGAAGCCTGGTCGCAGCATGCTAAACCAAAAAAATTGTTATTTTCGTTTCATGGCACGCCCAAACGATTTTTACTGACGGGTGATCCTTACTTTTGCCAGTGCCAGAAAACCGCGCGGCTGGTCGCGGAAAAATTGCAACTGAAAGAAACCGAATGGCAAGTGGTGTTTCAGTCCATTTTTGGCCGTGAAGAATGGTTAAAGCCTTATGCTATAGAAACGCTGCGCGAACTCGGCCGCCAGGGTGTGGACAGCGTCGATGTTGTTTGCCCGGGATTTTCCGCGGATTGCCTGGAGACCCTGGAGGAAATCGAAATGGAGAACCGTCACGCCTATCTGGAGGCGGGTGGCGAACAGTATCATTACATCCCGGCGTTAAACGATCGCGCTGATCATATTAACGCGTTACTCACTCTCATTCAGCGCCATTGCCAGGGATGGGATACCGAAACGGTTGAGCGGGAAGATGACGCTAAACGCCGCTGGGAACGCGCGCAACAATTGGGAGCCGGCCAGTAACAACCAACTTTATCCCGCCCGTTTCTGCTGTTAAAGCGGTGCGCCCGGCTTATGAATCAACTGCAGCAGCCATGGCTTATACAGCCTCAACTTCTTCGCGTTGATCTTTGTGTTACTGTTAATAGCCCGCTGATTTTTCCAACGCGAAAAAGTTAGTGCGGATAAAAACGAGGTTTATTCGGCAGTGGTGACTTTTTGCAGGTCGTCGAAAAACAAACCCGGGTCGACGCGCGCATCATTGATGCTGACGGCCCAATGCAAATGCGGGCCTGTTACCCGGCCGGATTGTCCAATAGCGCCGATCCGCTCGCCTTGCTTGACTGTGTCACCGGGTTTGACGGCGATGTTGGACATGTGGCAGTACATGGTGACGAGGCCTTGTCCATGATCGATAAAAACCGTGTTCCCGTTAAAAAAGTAATCCGCGGTGGTAATGACCGTGCCATCGGCGGGGGAAACGATGGGTGTGCCCTCCGGCGCGGCGATGTCAATGCCACTGTGCGGCTGGCGCGGTTCTTTATTGAAAAACCGGCGCAAACCAAACGGGCTGCTTAAGCGGCCTGTTGCCGGAATTACAAACGTGGTATTGAGGCTGTCCGAATCGCTCCATCGCGCCAGCGCTGCAACAATCTCTTCCTGTTCTTTTGCAATGCGTTTCAGGTCTTCCTCGGTGGGATTGACCTGGCGTTTGTTTTTTAACGTCAGGTACTGGGTTTGGTATTTCTTGTTTTTGACTTCAAAGCTCACGATGCGGTGTTTGGGATTGGCTTCGACCGCCAGTTGGTGCTTTCCCTTCTCGGCCGATAGCGGAATGCCGGTAATGGCGAGCCAGTGATTTTTACGCTTGTTATCGGGGACCACCATCACCCGTCTGTCTTGGAATTTCACCACCGGCGCGGATGCGGATTCGATGTTCAAGGGGACAATGGCGATACCCCCCGGCACTGCTTCGGCCTTGGGCAACTTTGCCGCCAGTAATGCAGGGGACAGCAGGATCAGCAGCGCGCAACTTATTAATCGTAGGGTCATGGTCATACCAGCGTGAGACTAATTGAAAACGAATTTGTTGCAGGATGTTTGCCAGGTTCAGGAATCCCGGGTTTCCGTGACTGTCGACCGCACGCTGCCATGTTGCAGTTGCGTGGACAGTTCCTCTCCGTTTTTCAATAAGTTAGCATCGCGCACGATGGATCCATCAGCGTGTTTGCGGACAATGGCATAACCGCGGCCTAAAGTGGCGAGCGGGCTGATGGCTTCCAGCGCCCGGGATAACGCTGTCAATTGATATTTGCTGGCCGCGGACTGTTTGTGCATGGCGGCATGTAACCGTTGCTCCAAGGTCTGCCGCGTAAAGGATAATTTCTGCAGGCGCTGCAGCGGATTCAGCTGCTGCAGCCGCTGGCCAAGCGCCGTCAACCGGGCGGCGCGCGTATGGCGATAAATCTGCTGAACGTGGCTCAGGCGCTGCTCGATTTCATCCAGGCGCTGGGCGAGGCGCTGAATTCTTTGCTGCGGATGTTGAATGCGCTTGCTCAGCCAGGCAAGTTTTTGTTGCTCGTGGGACAGTTTTTGATTCAGCCGGTTGATTAACTGAGTTTCCACGCGATGGATGCGTAATTGCCATTCATCGCGGTTCGGGCTCACCAATTCCGCCGCGGCCGAGGGTGTCGGAGCGCGGACGTCAGCGGCAAAATCCGCAATGGTGACGTCAACTTCATGACCGACACCACACACGATGGGGATCTGGCAATCAAAAATGGCGCGGGCGACGCGTTCATCGTTAAAGGCCCATAAATCTTCCAGGGAGCCGCCACCACGGGTGAGAATCAAAACGTCGCAATCCTGACGCTGGCAGGCTTTGTTAATCATACGCACGATGTGGGGCGGCGCGTCCTCGCCTTGCACCGGGATGGGGTAGATTAATACCGGAATGGCGGGAAACCGCCGTTGCAACACGCTCACCACATCACGAATCGCGGCCCCGCTGGGGGACGTGATAATTCCAATGCGGGACGGAAAGGCGGGGATTGCCTGTTTGTGGGCGCTATCAAACAAACCTTCCGCGGCGAGTTTGGCTTTTAACTCTTCGAATTTGCGCTGCAGCAGGCCGTGGCCGGCTTCCTCCATGTAGTCGGCAATCAGTTGATAATCGCCGCGGTTTTCATAGAGGCTGACACTGGCGCGCACCAGGACTTGCATGCCGTCGCGCGGTTTGAATTTCAAACCCCGGTTATTCATGCGGAACATCGCGCAGCGCACCTGGGCGCTTTCATCCTTGAGACTGAAATAAATATGGCCGGAAGCGGGGCGCGCCAGGTTGGAAATTTCCCCCTGCACCCAAACCGAGGGAAATGCTCCCTCGATAAGCGCGCGCACCTCGCGATTGAGTTGCGAGACGCTATAAATCTCGCCGCTATTGACCCCGTTTAATGTGCTTGATGGCATGAGTGTGTGAACAGCGAAGTCCTTAACTAGCCGGTTTTTTGCATGCTTGTTAAAAAGCAAAAGCAGGTTGCGGGCGCTTCCTGCTTTTTTTAATCATTGAATAGGGTGGCGCTTAGAACAACCAGGGACCGGCTTTTCCCTGTTCCTTGGCTTGCTGATAGCCCATTTCACCCTGGAATTTGGCTTCTTTCGCTAGTTTAAGCGCAGTTTTACTGTCACCCTTGGCAGCCGCCGCTTTGGCGTCTTTCAAGAGTTTGCTGCTACTATCGCGCCATTCGCCGCCCACAGAGTCCGCTTTTTTAATGGCTGCTTCGGCTTCATTGATCGCGGCTTCGACTTCAGGGATCGCGCCACCGGCAGCCACTTTAGCTTCCTCGGACTGCTCTGCGAACAGGCTGCAACCCGCTAGAACTAATAAAGTGGCAACGATAATAGCTATTTTCTTCATTAATTCTCCTCCACGGCGGAAGTGTAAGTGTTAAGGCAGAAACGATTGGCCAAGTCTATCAATAACCAGGATATTTAGCTCAGGATTCTAATCTCGGGGGTACTTCTTTAGCGATCCCAAACCTACAGGTTTACCCGGGGAACGTCAATCTTTATAATGCCCGCACTATAATTACCTACGGTCAATTTCGAGAAATCCTTTATGCGAATTGTTCAAGAAGCGCTCACCTTTGATGATGTCCTTTTACTCCCGGCCCACTCCACGGTTTTGCCCCGGGAAGTCCTCCTCAGGACCCGAATTTCGAAAAATATAGCATTAAATATTCCGGTAGTGTCAGCCGCCATGGACACGGTAACAGAAGCCCGGTTGGCCATTAGCATGGCGCAGGAAGGCGGCCTGGGTATTATTCATAAGAACATGACGCCGGAAAAACAGGCCTATCAGGTGCGGGCGGTGAAAAAATTCGAAAGCGGCGTCATTAAGGAGCCCATAACCGTGTCGCCGGAGACCAGCGTTCGGGAGGTCTTGGAACTGACGCGGCAGCGCAACATTTCCGGAGTACCGGTGGTAAAGGGCGAGGAACTGGTAGGTATTGTCACCGGGCGTGATTTACGTTTTGAAACCCGTTATGGCAGTCCTGTTTCCGATGTTATGACGCCCAAACACAAACTGGTGACCGTCAAAGAAGGCGCGGAAAAAGACCAAATCCTCAAATTGCTCCACGAACACCGCATCGAAAAACTGCTGGTGGTGGATGACAAATTTCAACTGCGCGGTTTGGTCACCGTCAAGGATATTCAAAAAGCCAAGGAATTCCCCAACGCGTGCAAGGATGATCAAGGCCGTTTACGGGTCGGCGCCGCGGTCGGTGTGGGTGCAGGCACCGAAGCGCGGGTCGAAGCGCTGATCGCCGCCGGTGTGGATGTCATTGTGGTGGATACGGCGCATGGACATTCGCAGGGTGTATTAAATCGCGTAGCCTGGGTTAAAAAACACTTTCCCGAGGTGGACGTTATCGGTGGCAATATCGCGACGGCTGATGCGGCCCGGGCGCTGGTTGACGCCGGCGCCGACGCGGTGAAAGTGGGCATAGGGCCGGGATCCATTTGCACCACACGCATCGTGGCCGGGGTGGGCGTGCCGCAAATTACCGCCATCGCCAATGTGGCGGAAGCACTGCAGAATACCGATATACCCATCATCGCCGACGGCGGGATCCGATATTCAGGTGATATTGCCAAAGCGATCGCCGCCGGCGGATATTGCGTGATGCTGGGCAGCATGTTTGCCGGAACCGAAGAAGCGCCCGGTGAAGTGGAACTGTTTCAGGGACGCTCCTATAAGTCCTATCGCGGCATGGGATCGCTGGGCGCCATGGCCGGTCAAAATGGTTCCAGTGACCGTTATTTCCAGGAAGACAGCAGCAAGGAGAAGCTGGTGCCGGAAGGCATTGAAGGCCGTGTTCCTTTCAAAGGGCCATTGCAACCGGTGATTCATCAACTGCTGGGCGGTTTACGCTCCAGCATGGGTTACACTGGCTGCAATACCATTGATGAGATGCGGACCAAACCGGAATTTATCCGGGTAACATCAGCCGGTATGAGCGAGAGCCATGTGCATGATGTGCAGATTACCAAAGAGGCTCCCAATTACCGGGCTTAGGATTTTTTTATAGACATTAATGCGTCTGCGTAAATCATAAAAAAATTAGCAGCTTTTTTAAGCTGCTAATTTTTTACAACCTCGTTAATTTAGCTAAGGAATATAACTTGAACGCTCATGTTACTGCGCACACCGATATCCATGCTGACCGCATATTGATTCTGGATTTTGGCTCCCAGTACACGCAATTGATTGCCCGGCGGGTGCGCGAGATAGGCGTGTATTGTGAAATCTATGCGTATGACGCCGATGAGGCGGCCATCGCCGCATTCAAGCCCAAAGGCATCATTTTATCCGGTGGTCCCGAATCCGTTAACATAGGTAATCCGCCGCGGGCGCCGCAAACGGCCTTTCAATTAAACATGCCGCTGCTGGGTATATGTTATGGCATGCAAACCATGGCCGCTCAACTGGGCGGCCAGGTGGAAAGCGCCGGTCACCGCGAATTTGGTTATGCCCAGGTGCGCGCACATGGTCATTCGCGGTTATTCACCGACATCGAAGATGAAATCAGCCCCGAAGGCTATGGATTGCTGGATGTCTGGATGAGCCATGGCGACCGGGTCACAGAAATGCCTACTGGGTTCTTTAAGATCGCCAGCAGCGCGAACTCGCCGTTAGCCGGCATGGCCGATGAGCAGCGCCACTATTATGGTATCCAGTTCCATCCCGAAGTGACTCACACCAAACAAGGTAAACGTATACTGCAGCGCTTTGTCTGCGACATCTGCGGTTGCGGCACCTTGTGGAAACCCACCAGCATTGTCGAAGACAGCATCCAGCGCGTGCGCGCGCAAGTGGGCACGGATGAAGTCATCCTGGGCCTGTCCGGCGGGGTGGACTCGTCGGTGGTCGCCGCGCTGTTGCATAAAGCCATCGGCGATAAGCTGACGTGCGTGTTTGTGGATAACGGGTTATTGCGCTTGCACGAAGGCGACCAGGTGATGGCGACCTTTGCCCAGCACATGGGCGTGAAAGTGATTCGTGTGAATGCCGAGCAACGGTTTCTGGAAGCGTTAACAGGCGTCAGCGATCCGGAACAAAAACGCAAAATCATCGGCAACCTGTTTATTAAAGTGTTTGAAGAAGAGGCCGCCAGATTTAAAAACGCCCAGTGGTTGGCGCAAGGCACCATCTATCCTGACGTAATCGAATCCGCGGGATCGAAAACCGGCAAGGCTCATGTGATCAAGTCCCACCACAATGTCGGCGGCCTGCCGGAAGACATGAAACTAAAGTTGGTCGAGCCGCTGCGGGAATTATTCAAGGACGAAGTGCGCGCCATCGGTGAAGAATTAGGCCTGGCGCATGAGCTGGTCTACCGGCATCCGTTCCCCGGCCCGGGCCTGGGTGTGCGCATCCTGGGTGAAGTGAAAAAAGTGTACGCCGACATCTTGCGCCAGGCGGACCATATTTATATCGAAGAACTGCGCAAACACGATCTCTACCACAAGGTCAGCCAGGCCTTCACCGTATTCCTGCCGGTCAAAT
>DATCIR010000242.1:0-6186 GCA_036507695.1 Gammaproteobacteria bacterium | reverse complement strand
ATGGCCGCAGTCGAGCCTACAGGGACGTACTTGTGGCGTCCCCCGGCAGGAGACACCGGCGCCGCCCACAGGTGAGTAGTTACGAAAAATTAATACGCCGGTTCAGCCACCACCACCACGCTGGAATTTCTCAGCGCGTTTAACACTTCCTGCGCCCGCTGCTCATTGCCTGCTATGGTAATCGTGTACAAACCAATATTGGTTGGACCGCTGTATAGCTCCGCCTGGAGCGCCAGCAACAGATCGCGGATTTGCTGATTGGTGGCGTTATCCTGAAATATCACATTCAGTTGTTTGACTTTGCCTGGCTGTTGCAGAATTGGCGCCGTGCTAACCTTGGCTTCGACCGGGCTGGCGTTATCCGGCCCAATAAAGACCAATACAATCAATAACAATGCAAACAACAGCGCTGCCGCGCCCCAGCCGATGCGCGCGGATGAGAGGATTTCACGGAGCAGATCCATTTTGATGCTGTCACTATGACCTTCATCCGCTTCACTGTCAGACGGTTCTTGTAAATCATCCAGACTGTTTACAACAATGCTATAAATGCTATCCAGATGCTGCTTGCTTACCGTATCCAACTGATCGAAGTAAGCTTCGATTTCATAAAATTCCATGTACTCCTGTTTTAAACTTGGGTCATTCTTTAACGACTTCTCGAAAGCTATTTTATGTTTGCCGGACAAAGCGCCATTGATATATAACGGAATAAGTTCGCGCAGAATGTTGGACTTGGATACTTCGTGCTTTTTTATGCCGTATTGCCGGAGTTTTTCCTTTAGCAGATTTTTTGCGTCGAACACGCCTTTTTTTACTTCGTCAATGGTTACGCTCATGACTTCCGAAACTGCATGGTAGGTATATAGGTGCATTAACACCAGCACCAGGGAATCGCGGGATTTCGCAGGCATCGCGCTCATTGCCTTGACGAAAATTTTCTGCCGGTCCAGCGCGATAACATTAGCGGCGCTTGAGCTTCCCGGCACTGGGTTGCCGTTGGACGAATTACTGTGTGACAATACTGCGTTGCGCGCAATCTGCAACACCCAGCTGATTGGGGCCAGCTTTTCATTATAATTACCCGCTGATTGCCATGCCTGCTGGTAAGTTTTTATCAGTAATTTATCAGAACGGTCACTGTCACCGGTGAGCCGTTTCAAATACCGGTAAACGGCCTCACTGCTGGTTTGAAACAGTTGGGCAAAAGCCGCTTCTTCGCCCTCCGCGACCCGGTTGATTAATTTTATTTCGGAAGCTTTTACGACCATAACCGATATTTCACTGACAACTGTTGAAGACTGCTATTATTTATCCGCAAACATATTGACACGAAATCATATCAACAATCACTGCTATTACGGTTGTTGAAGCTGTTAAATACGCGGCACTATCTGACCATCAACATCTGGCCAGCCCTTCTTGGACAATGATTTCCTGGACAATGATTTCCTGAACAATAACGTCTTGGATAATAAATTGTGTAACTGTATTTTTATGAAACGAAGGAAATTGACGCGAACGCAATGTTACTGGATATTACCACTCGGAGGGGGCGATTGGAAACTATGCCACATTGGTCTTGGTTTACCCAACTGATAACCCTGGACATGATCAACACCCAAGGCAATCAGTTTCTCCAATGCGTCCTGGGTTTCCACGAATTCCGCAATCGTTTGCACACCCATGATGTGGCCTATCTGGTTGATGGATTCAACCATGGCGTGATCCACCGGATCATTGGCAAGATCCCGGACAAATGAACCATCAATCTTCAAGTAGTCAATTTGCAGGTTTTTCAGGTAACCATACGAAGAAAATCCGCGGCCGAAATCATCCAACGCAAATTTGCAACCCATTCCACGCAGGATGGACATAAACCGCGTTGCGCTCATCAGGTTGGAGATTGCGGTTGACTCGGTTATTTCAAAACAAATGTTCGATGGGGACACCAGGGATTGATCGAATTGATCGATGACAAATTTTAGAAAGTTTTCGTCAACCAGTGACTGGGCGGATAAGTTGATGGCAAACACGCCGATCTGCTGGTTGCGGCGCATACGATCGTTTAATAAATTCAGCGAGTTTTGCACCACCCAACGATCAATGGACGGCATCAGCGCATAACGCTCCGCTGCCGGCAAAAACGTACTGGGCCGGAGTATATCACCGTTCTGATCCAGCATTCGTAGCAGTATTTCATGGTGCGCGGTATGTGCTTCGGGAACATTTAATGGAACTATACTTTGACAGAATAGGCGAAACTGATTTTCCTCCAGCGCGCGGCGTATACGCTGGATCCATTTTAAATCCGCTTGACGTTGCGTTAACGTAACATCCTGCGCGCGGTAAACATGAATGCGATGCTCTCCCTTGTCTTTGGCGACATAACACGCGGCATCGGCCAAACCCATCACGTCACCCACCCCGCCGCTTTCCGCATTGATCGGCACCAATCCGATATTGATTCCATAGTGGATCGTTGCACCATTGGCGGTAAATTTATTGTCACGCACAATCTGGCGGAACGTGTTCGCGGTCTCCAACGCGTTATGGATGGAGCAGTTGTTCAGCAATACACCAAACTCGTCGCCACCCAGGCGGGCCAGCACATCGGTATCGCGTACTTTTGAGTGCAGCAGGTTAGCAACCTGTTTCAACAACTCATCGCCCGCCGCCCTGCCGTGCGTATCATTAATGAGCTTGAAATTGTTGACGTCGATATAACACAAGGCGTAATGACGGCCCTCGGTCCTGGCGGTGGTCAGCGCCTGGTTTAAACGTGAATCGAATTCGCGGCGGTTAATCAATCCGGTTAATGAATCGTGGGTCGCCTCGTACGTCATCCAGCGCTCCATGCCTTGCAACTCGGTTACGTCGCGGAATATGATCGCGGCGCCAACGATTTGTCCTTGTTCGTTCCGGATCTTGGATGAGGAATCTTCAATGGTAAATTCCCATCCATCCCTGCGTAATAACAGGGATTTCCGCGGGTGCCGCCGCCTGGATTCATTGTTGCCGTCATAGTTTCTGTCAAAGACGGAATGAATTTTCGGCTCCCGGGACTTTTCATCAAGGACATGAAATACATCTTTTAACGGCTGGCCTTTCGCTTCGTGGCGCGCCCACCCGGTCAATTGCTCAGCGACCGGATTTAAATATTCCACATAACCGTCCTTGCCAACCGTAATAACACCATCGCTGATATGCGCCAGCACGGTGTTGGCGAGTGCTTTGTCGGGCAACAACCCGCTGCTTCTACCCTGCGTGCTGTGCGAATTATCGGTAACATCATTCCCCACGCAGATCACGCCAACCACTTTGGCGTTTATTCCATGCAATACCCGGACAGTCCAGGAAATCATTTTGTTGCGGCCATTGCAGGTGCGGCATTGTTTTTTGATGCACATCTGCCGGGTTAATGAATCCGGGTCCTGCTGCAATGCCATAACCACCTTGGTGGGCAGGTTGGCTTCAATATTATTGCCAAATAAATCGGTGGCGTACTGGTTGGCGTATACAACTTTTCCAGCCAGGTCCAGCTTGATGATAGCGCTTCCCGCGTTTTCGATGATGCTGCGGTACAGTTCTTCTTCGATGCTCGCATCCTTGTATTCACGGAACACAAACACCTTGCCGCAGACCCGGCCTTTGTCAAATAACGGCAGGGTGACAAACACGATGGAAAGAATGGAACCATCTTTGCGGGTAACGTTGGCGCCCTTGTGCAAATGGGAGCAGCCGACGCTCTTCACAGCGGCGCATTCAGCTGCGCCTAAGGAGGCAATGGCGTCGACTTTGAATTTGACGGCATCGAAAAAGTTTTTACCTTTCAGGTCAGTGGTCTGCCAACCCAGTAAACGTTCAGCCGCTTCATTGAGGAAGAGCAAGTTGCCGTTGTTATCCAGCGCAAACGCGCCTTCGCCCCTGACCGTTGAGATTTGGAGCAGTTCGCCTTTGCTAATGCCATTGACCAGGTTAATCTGATGCGGCAATGTGACCACCACTGTTACTGCACTGTTATTTATTACGTATTACGTCACTACTTGCGTTACTGCGAATGAGCACTGCGAGTAAGCTTATCGTTATTATCGATACTAACCCACTCTTTCCTTAATTGGCCAATAAAGTTTACTCATTGGCCATACCATCCAATTGTACACTTATTAATCAGTCCGTCAAAAGATAAAACCGTCGACCCGAATAATTCATTAATACTAGCAGGTATTTACGAACGGGAAGCCAACCGGAGGCGCAGCGCATTGATTTTTATAAACCCTTCCGCGTCTTGCTGATTGTAAGCGCCTGCGTCATCCTCGAAGGTCGCAATCCGGGCATTGAACAAGCTATCCGTTGCCGATTCCCGGCCCAGGATAATCACATTGCCTTTGTACAACTTAACGCGCACCTGGCCATTAACGGTTGACTGGGAAGCGTCGATCAGCGCCTGCAGCGCCTTGCGTTCCGGCGTCCACCAGTAGCCGTTATATATAAGTTTGGCGTAGCGGGGCATCAGGTCATCTTTCAGGTGGGCGATTTCCCGGTCCAGGGTAATGGACTCCATCGCGCGGTGCGCTTTCAGCATCACGGTGCCCGCGGGTGTTTCATAACAACCGCGGGACTTGATCCCGACATAGCGGTTTTCCACGATGTCGGCCCGGCCGATACCGTTGGCGGCCGCCAGTTGGTTCAGGGTTTCCATAACTTGCGCCGGGCTCAACGCTTTACCGTCGATTTCGACAATGTCACCCTGACGGTAGGTCAAGTCAACAATGACCGGTTTGTCCGGGGCTTTTTCCGGAGACACCGTCCAGCGCCACATGTCTTCTTCCGCCTCGGTCCAGGTGTTTTCGAGGACACCGCCTTCGTAGGAGATGTGCAGTAAATTGGCATCCATGGAATATGGCGAAGCCTTGCCGCGCTTTTTCTCCACACTGATGCCGTGCTTTTCGGCATATTCCAGTAACTTGGTCCGGGAATTTAAATCCCACTCGCGCCAAGGCGCAATCACGTATACGTCCGGCTTCAGGGCGTAATAACCCATTTCAAAACGCACCTGGTCGTTGCCTTTACCGGTTGCGCCATGGGCGACCGCGTCGGCGCCGGTTTCATTAGCGATTTCGATTTGGCGCTTGGCAATCAACGGGCGGGCGATGGACGTACCCAGTAAATATTCGCCTTCATAAATCGCATTGGCGCGAAACATGGGAAACACGAAGTCGCGGGCGAATTCTTCCCGCAAATCGTCGATGTAGATTTCCTTCGCACCGGCGGCCTTGGCTTTTTGCCGGGCCGGCTCCACTTCTTCGCCCTGCCCGATATCCGCGGTAAACGTCACGACTTCGCAATGATATTCGTCCTGCAGCCATTTCAGAATAATGGAGGTATCGAGCCCTCCGGAATAAGCCAGTACCGTTTTCTTGACATGCGCTTTCGCCATAAAAATCTCTTGCCTGATGGATAAAATACGTAGGAAACGGGAATTATAGGGGTTTAGCGGGAGGGATGAAACCGGAATTTTAGGCAGGCAACGTCGCGGTATTTTTCAGCGGCAAGGCGGTTTGCCTGCCGTGATTCCACCGTGGGGTGAATTTAGGCGGCAAAAAAATGGCCGCGGTGAAAATCGGCTAATCGAGATAGTCGGAGAGAATACCGGTGGTTTGCCGCAAGCGTAAGCTGAGCAGTTTGGCGATTTTTCGCAATATCCGGTTGCCTAACGCGGGATGTTCTTCGTTTAAACGATCGAAATGAAATTTGGTGATCAGCACCAGGGTGGTATCTTCGACGGCGACGGTGGTGGCGGAATGGGGCAGTTCATCCAGCAACGCCATTTCACCCATGGTTTTGCCGGGGCGAATGGTGGTCAGGCGCTTGGCGTTGCCGTCATTTTCCTTGTACACATCGACCCTGCCATCAATGACGAGGCACATAAAACTGCCCTTGCCGCCTTCCTTGAAAATCGTGGCCCCCTTTTTCACGCTGTAAGCGCGGGCATAACCCGCAATTATTTTCGAGTCCGAACGGGGGCAGTCATTAAACATTTGCGCGCTTTCAATCATCTCGCACAATTTATGCTTGAACGAATCGCCTTCGCCAATCAGCTCCATGGAAAGATCTTCTGCTGCCGCACCCATCGCTGCCCTATCCTTTGTTTAATTGTAACTACTCACCCGTGGGCGGCGCCGG
>DATCIR010000241.1:0-10524 GCA_036507695.1 Gammaproteobacteria bacterium | reverse complement strand
TACAATTCCAAGGTCATCATCGCAGGGCCAGATTAACGGCAATACCATTACCAGGTTTTCCTCTTTTTCATCAAACAGCTGTTGCAGCTTTTGCACCCTGGGAAAAATATGGTCTTCGGGCAAGTTGGAAAATCCGTGGATATACAGCAAGATTTGTTTCACCTTGCTCTTGCGGATCTGGTTCATTAATTTGATACCGCCGATTTCCGTGTAATCATGCTTGCCGTTACGTTTGCAAAAGAACACGGAATTGCATGGTGAATTTTTACTGAGATCAAACTCGTAGGGCTGGTCTTTAGCGCCTTTTTTGATGGAGCCCTTGGGTTCCCGATTGGTGGCAAACAACATGGCTTTTTCCTCCCTTATTGGTTTTTCATTTTCCCGCCATCACATGGCAACAGTTTCTTACCTGCGCAACGTGCTCGTCTGGCGTCCGCAGCGAATGACATCACATACCGACATGACGCTAAACCATTATATAATACATCCATGAAAATCATGCAAAGCATCTTATTGACAGAATATCATTGATAGAAGATAAAAAATGGTCCGCGCCACAGAAAATAAGGGGTGAATCGAATTCCGCTTTTAACCAGATCACAGCGGGCGGCGGTGTTGCCCGGAACGGCTCCTGCTGTTTAATGCCACGGGAAAATATCTTTCCGACAACGGATAGCGGTTTCTTTGATGGCGTTGCATTACGTAATTGTTTACTATCGCAAATTGACCTGGGTATTGGCGGGAGGTTAAAAAACCAGTAAAACCATAGATAGCCGCTCTCCCGCAATATTCCGCGATTGTAAAACAAGATTTAATCCAGGCTGGTTATTCAATGAAATTAAACAATAAGCGGTTCATGCATTGGCAGAGAGCCATTGTCAGATATTTTTGGCCTTACGTAAAAACCGACCGGTATTTTATACTGTTTCTGACGGTACTGAGCCTGGCCATGATCGCGGCCAATACTGTTCTAATATGGATGTTTGGCAAAGTCATCACACAAATCACCAGCGGCAATTTTGCGCCATTAAACCACACATTGCTCATCATTGCCGGCATAGTGCTATTGAACATGCTGGTCCAGTTTATTTATACCTACAATTTCCAACGCACTACGCTACGGTTTCTCGATCGAGTCCGGGGAGCCTTATTCAGCCGTATTATGCTGTTGTCGCACCCAATCCAATCGAAGTTTGACAAAGGCGACCTTATCGCAAGATTAAGCAGCGACGTGGACAAAATATTAACCTATGTGTTCAACATCCCGCTCAACCTGGTTGCCAGCACAGTCGTACTGATAGTTTACATAACCATGATTTTCTGGATTGATTGGCGATTGGCGATGATTGCCGTCATGATGGCGCCGTTGTTTTTCCTTTCCCAATACTATGTTGGCCCTAGAACCGGCCTTGCCTCCCGGCATTTTACCCGGGAAAAAGCCAAGTTAATTTCCGTCGAAGAACAAACATTGGCAAACCTGCGCGGCATTAGCTCATTTAATAGTGAAAAAATTATTCGCGAAAAACACCGTAAACAATTTGAAATAGCCCGATCCTGGGCATTAAAAGTGCGGATGATCACAATTCTTTACAACTCAATTTTTACAGTTTTGCTCTATTTGGTGGCGCTAGTGATCATTTTTAACGGCATATCCGGCATAGAATCCGGCCGGCTGGAACTCGGTGTATTTGTCAGCTTTATGGTATACATCCGGTTTTTGACCAATCCCGTACGCAGCATCGCACAGATGCCGATACAGATGCAGACCCACCGGGCCGCCGCTGAACGTATTATGGAAGTCATGAATTTGCAGCCCAGTGTCGCGGAATTAGATAACAAAAACGCACTGCGGGTCACAACAGGCGAAATATCTTGCCGCGAGGTCAGCTTCACCTACCCGAACGCCGCAAAACCGGTTTTTGCACATCTGTCTGTTAACATTAACGCCGGCGAAACGGTGGCATTGGTTGGGCCGAGCGGCTCCGGAAAATCAACCTTTGCAGGATTGCTGATGCGATTTTATGATCCCCAGGAAGGCGCAATCAGCATTGACGGGGTTGATATCAAGACCGTATCACTGCAATCGTTGCGAAGTCAGATTTCGATCGTCTGGCAGGAACCGTTTATTATTAATGGTTCGATCCGGGAAAACCTGTTACTGGCCAGGCCGGACGCTGTGGAAGGACAGCTGATGGATGCATGTGAGTCAAGCTTTGCCTGGGAGTTTATCGAGCGTCTTGCCGATGGTCTTGATACTCAGATTGGCCTGAACGGCGTTAATCTATCGGTCGGACAAATCCAGCGCCTGGCTATAGCCCAGGCGTTTTTACGTGACACACCCATTCTAATCCTCGACGAAGCATCTTCCGCGCTGGACAGTCATTCCGAGAGAATGATTGTTGAGGCACTGCAAACGCTGCGCAGCCATCGCACCACGCTGATTATTGCGCACCGCTTTTCTTCCATACGCTCCGCACATCGGATTTTGTACTTTAACGGCAACGGAACAGTAACCGCGGGCATTCACGAAGAGCTGATGTCAACACACGCCGACTATAGACAAGCAGTCAACTGGCAAATAACCCATACCTGAGAACTCTCTGAAGAGCCCTATTGTTTGTTTACGGCAGTTATTGGTAACAGTCGTTGGCATCAGTTTCACCGACACCGCGTTTACGCGTTCTCACCGTAACAGTCACTCTGGATGTAATTTGTGATGAGACAAAACAGAAAAGGGCCGCCATCTTCATGGCAGCCCTTTCCCGGGTTGCTTTACGCGGTACTCGCTAAGGCTTTTTCGTCGAGCACAGCGAGCCGGTTAGGCAGGTAGCTTAGAGAGCGGCTTATGCGCCGCCCATGCCACCGCCGCCGCCCATGCCCATACCCATTGCTGGTGCCGGTGCCGGTGCTGGCGCCGGTGCTGCAGGCGCCATACCAGCACCCATACCTCCACCCATTCCTCCACCCATTCCTCCACCCATTCCTCCACCCATAGTATTCTCCTCTTTGTATCTGGTGTTAAATAAATTGAAGTGAACACGTCACACATTCATTAGGATCCGTAGTTCACCTTGCCTAAACCAATTCCCCGATCGCTTCCTTACTGTCCTTACAATTCCATACAACTCCATACAATATGGCAGGATAAACACAGTAACTCAGTAACGGAGAACCGATGCAAGGCACCTTACCATAGCGATATCCACGAGTCAAAACACGCGAAAAAATTCTTTTTTATGTAAAGAACAATTCCCTTAATAGTCTGTGTTAATTGCCCGTGCTTTGACAGACTACGTAACAATATTGGTAGTCATCTTAGGTAATATTACGTAAGTAGTGTATATAAAATTAACAATGCTACTATTGAGACGTGTATTCATAATCCGTCTCAATATAACGGTAAAATTTACGATACCTAATATCAAAGCATTGAAATCTAAACTTCTATCAATAACATCTGCTGTCTGTAATAATTCCGTGGGGCGGCAAGTTTCCGCTACGGCGATTTCCTACCCGTTTAGTAAGAATCTGATGTAACGACGCACCTTGCAATTACATAGGTTGACTGCAACATAGGTTGACTGCAACAATAGTGATTCGTTAACCGCCAATAACGCCTAACATGCCGCACAACATGACTCACCAAAATATGTCTAAACAAAAACCGGCGCCCATGATTATTGAATCCAGCGAACCGGTACCTGACTTCAACCCCTCCGGGAACGATCCCTGTTATTGCGGGAGTGGAAAATCATTTGGTGAATGTTGTGGTTCAACGCGAGCCGTGCGCCCACCGCCATACGGTTTATTCATGTTTGAAAATTACGTTGATCCGGAACTGGTAAAGGACCTGACGGCGTACGCCAATCGAATGGATGGCCAGCGCTTAATGGTTATCGACAATAAGCAGTCCACGCCCGACAACATCGTCAAGGTCGAAGACAAACGTCGCGTCGCCGAACGGGTTGACATGGGTGTACGCCGTCAAGAGATCATTGACATCGTGCGATCCACATACGTTGATCTGGCGGCCAAATGCTATGGCAAAGCACTGGATTGGTTTGAATCACCCGACCTGATGCGCTATTGGGAAGGCGGTTTTTACCTCAGGCATGCCGACAGCGAAAACATAAATCCGGAAACCAGAACCTGGTCGAAAGTGATCGACCGCGACATCAGCATGTTGTTTTATTTGAATGAAGACTATGAAGGTGGAGAACTGAGTTTTTATAAATTGAATTATCAGATTCGCCCGCGAGCCGGCGCCGTGGTATTGTTTCCATCCGATCAGCGCTTTTTGCATCAGGCGGAAACGGTCAAAAAAGGCGTGCGTTACGCGATCGTCAGCTGGGCATCGGTCAAAGGCATTAAAAAAGTGGCGCAAAAACCCCCTGAAAACGCCATTTTTATCAAATAATTTATTGACTACGCATCCAGCAGTCCCTGCGGTAATCCGTTGTATGGGTAACGATCCCCCAACAGTTGTTGCGCCAGAAGCTCTGCGTCATCCAGCTCACCCTGGTGTTGCTTCAATAGCTTGTTGATTTCGTTGTAACGCTGCTCCGGGCTATACGTTAATTTATTGTTTTTGGAATATACCCCGAACAGCTGCTGGATTTGTTCCGCGACATTCACATTGTTCAATGGATCAAGATTAAATAATTTTCCCGCCGCCGCAACCGCCTCCGCTGGCTTGGCCAGCATGCTATTAAAGTCCAGGCTTCGCGTTCGAATTGATAAATCACGCGCTGCCTCAAGATACAGCGCAACGTTGTAACTCCAATAAACAGCAGCCATTTTGCCATAGGCATCTTCCGTGATGGAAAAGTCCGCGGGGATATTCAACCATTGCGGCACCAACTTGACCACGGAGCTGTAACGTTGCGCAATCCACTCGCGGCGGTTGTTCGCCTTAAGACACCCTGACAGGAAATCACTGAGCGGTGTATACATAAATAGTACCGGAATTTGATATTCCGATTTTGCTACGTCCATTATCAGGGGATTCGCATAGTCGTTGGTTTTAACCACCACCGCTTGTCTCGCGGCGTAGCGGCGGGATAGCAATTTTAACACGCCATCTAGCCAGACCTGTTTGTTTTCAGTTGCAGCTTGCGACCTTTGGTATACCAGCGCGTTTCCCAGGACTTCGGGTTCCCGTAAAGGCAAGCAATTAAACAGTGCATCCAGGGCCTGCGACATCAGCGTGGACCCGCAAAACGCCGTATGAAAAATATAGGAGGTTGGTTGCCACGGAATGTCTTTACTGACTTCTTCCAGCCGTGCCAGGTCATACTCGACCACCAGGGTGCCCTTTATTCTGCCGGGATCCAGGAAAACACTTTCCCGGTACCAGCGGGGTGACATTTTGACAAACCAGGCCTTTTTGTCGAAAAAATTTATCCGGACCGGAAACAGATCCGGGTTACCAGATATTGAGGCAATAGCCGACTGAATTTGGGGTGTCAACTCACGCTTGGAAACAACGCCGTTTTCAGCAACCGCCGCGACAATGTCCGCGTTCACTGCTTTTTTATTTTCCACACCGCAACATGCGGAAAACGGCAAGCCGCTTTCACAGGGACAGGCAGAGTTTGAATCGGCGTCAGTCATGAATTCATCCAATCATCCGGGAGCCATCTAAGTCGAGCATTATACTGATTTATTTGGAATCATCCATAGCCGACAGGCCAAAGCCCGTGATTCAAGCTTTACTTGAGCCGGCGGGACGATACATCCAAACTGGATGCATCAAGACTGAAAGAAGATAGTTAGTTACGGCAACTTATTGGCAGGTATTTGTTATCCACGGTGGTTGCCGCTGTATTACAGCTCCACTGTATTCCGTTGGCGCTCGCCGTTCCAACCAGCGCGATATCGCCGGTGGCGCCGGTATTTTGTACGGTGTAGGAAATTGTCGCGGTTGTGGCTGTCGTGGTGAAGGAAATCGCATTGATAAAGCTGCTTTGAGCAATATTCGTGTTTATATTGGCCTGGGTGGTTGATGAGGGCATCTGGCCGGCGGACATGTAATAGTCTGAAAGGCTGCTTTTTGCGGCGTCAGCAACCACCAGTATTTCGGAAATTTTTGCCCGGGCGGTATAGGCTTGATAGGCTGGTAACGCGATGGTGATCAGGAATCCTAAAATAGCAACAACAATCATTAGCTCAATGAGCGTGAACCCTTGCTGAGTTTTATTCATTGGAAATCTCCGGTATTCGTCAACTCTTGCGAGTTAATTGTGAATTTATCGTCGGTTTTTTTTGGGAGCGCCCCCTTATTACGGGGCCACTCATTGTTATAAAAATTTGCAACACTTTGGTAGTACGAACCGTATCATTATTAAAACTGCACGCTACACTGTAAGTATATTTACAATCTGACTATGGCGCTGTTGAGTTGATCACAGAACATAAACACTGGTATTTACCTGAAGCATAAATCGGTAAACATTCCCAAACGTAGCGGCGCAAACGCATGAAAAAACATCCGGTATACGGCAAAAAACAATAAAATCTTCATATTTGGGAAAGAAAGCACACGCAGGGTAACGACTATCGCACTCTTGGAATTTGAAACAGGTCACGATTTGCGGGAGTTAATTTTTGTTGTTCCGCGGGGGAGACACTCTGATTTTCCGGACCAAACGCCATACGAACAGCAATACCAAGCCTAGCATTAGCAGCATGATCAGATAAAACTGGGTATAAGTCAGGGTCGGACGTACGACGGCGATAACCAGGTTATCATCGTTAAAGTAGCTACTGGCCGCGTCGCGAATTGCTTCGATGGATACCTGTTCGATGCGCTCTTCATAGTTTTCCAGTTTTCCGTAACGCTTGATATCTTCGATGGTTAACGCGTAATACTGGGCGAATGATTGATTGGATTCATAACCGCGCGCGGAGTTAAGCAGTATTTTTTGCTTCACACTATCCAGGCTCTGCTGGTCCAGCTTGCCCTGCCGGTAGTGTACGAACGCTTGTTTTATTAACCCTATGCTTTGCTCAATGTCTGCCAGGTCAGAATCGGTTTCCAGGACAAATGCGCCATAGTCATCGTATAAATAGGTATAAACATTAGGCGCATAGGCTATTCCGGTTTCAATCCGCAATTGATTGTAGAGTTCGGTCTGAAAATATTTCTCCAGCACGGCCAGCGCGTAGTAATGTGGTGAGTACATGCCACCGGTTCGATAGATAAAATAAATCGTGGCTTCCGAGCCAACCAGCGGATCCCAGCGTCCTTCAATAATGTCCGGCGTCGCTTTAAGGCCCGCGGGTTGGGGCCGTGGTTTGACACCATCCAGCGGGCGCAGCGGCATGGCGCCGAACATTTGCATAATGAGTTGTTTTGCGTGAATGGAATCAAAGTCACCCGACACCGCCAAGGCCATATTGGCGGCGACGTAATAGCCCCGGTAGGCCTGGAGCACCTCCTCTCGTGTCACTAGTGAGTTCTCATCCAAGCCAGGGCAGCGGTAATCAATATCGGGAAAAACCGCATTCAAAGCGCGGGCCGTCGCCGAGCGGATAATTTCATTTTTATACAACCATTCCCGCAAAGCCGAGGGTTTTCCGCCGCTTTCCCGAAACACGATCTTACGCGACTTCTCTACATTTTCTTCCGTTATCGTGGAGCCGGTGATGACCTCATGCAAAGTCGTTAATCCTACATCCAGATAGTTGCTGAAAATTTCCAGTGAATAGAGCGTGTAGTCACTGGAGGTTTCCGCGTTCCAGGAACCGCCGTGAGACTCAATCAAATGTTCAAGTTCGGTTTCCGTGTGTGACGAAGTACCGGTAAATAATAAATGCTCAAGAAAATGCGCGGTTTCCCTTTTACCGCAGGGAAAATTCTGATGACCGATATTGACATTCAACTCGATGGCGACGTTCCTCGCGCCATGGCGCGGCTTCAGGACCACATGCATGCCATTATCCAGAAGATAATGATCCACATCATAAAAACCCGGCTGGCTATATTCACTGGCCATAACCTGGGAAACCATACCGGCCGTCAATGCTATGACACTAGCACGCATGCTTGTCGTAAAAAAATTCCGGATCATTTTCATTAATCGCAACGTGTATTCCTGCTGTTACGAGTATTTGTTAGCGGTAGTGAAACGTTATTTCATAATTTATTTCAAAAATACCCTTTATGATAAAACCGTTTGTTCTCTTTCCATACAACACGATTTTTAACCATCTCGTAATGCCTTGATGCCTCTTAATTCCAACCAGTGGATTTTATTGATGAGGTATTATACAGGCATCTCGGACTCGTTGATATTCAAGTAAAAATATTATCTTCTGTTGGTCATTAATATCGGAAATTTATGGTTACGGCCTGAGAGCAAAGTACCAAGGCAGTTCGCCTGTTTTATGGCCGAATCTCTGCCCACACGCCGTGTGGATCATAACCACACAACAAGCTCTGGTATGGAATTGCATTTGAAACACGTTCAATCTTGCCGAGTCCAGCCTTGGCTTATGCAACGTTATTATAATCCGACACCCGCGCCGTGCTAATTCATTATCCGCAACGCGGGTGTTAAACTTTGCGATGCGGCTGATATCTTTAAGCTATACTCTTAAAGTAGGTTCTTGGATGTTAATCTATAACCCTGGTATTGTTTCAATTCAAAGCATAGACACTCACAACTCACCTAAGATTGACGAAGGACGGCGGCGGCAGGATGTACGAATCATTCTATAATTTGCACCTGACACCTTTTCGGTTAACGCCCGATCCGCACTTTTTTTATGAAAGCGGCACCCATAAGCGTGGCCTGGCCTATCTACGGTTTGCTTTTCACCAAAGAGAGGGCTTTGTGGTTATTACCGGCGCACCGGGTAGCGGAAAAACCGAACTCATGTTGAATGTCATTAATGAGTTCCCGCGACACAAAGTCACCTTGGCCAAGATCGTTACCTCCAACCTTGACGCTGATGACTTATTGCATCTGGTAGCCGCATCATTTCAAATTAATCCCCAGCATTTAAGCAAAGGCTTATTATTAAAAAAACTGGAGGATTATTTTTATCACCAGGCATACAACGGCAAACATGTGCTGCTGCTCATTGACGAGGCGCATAACTTATCCATCAAGTCCCTGATCGAATTATCCATGCTATCAAATTTTCAGATTAGCGAAAAACCGATAGTGCAGTGTTTTCTATTAGGCCAGGATCCGCTTGAAGAGAAACTTTCCACTCCCGAATTAGCCCATCTCAAGCAACGAGTGCTCGCCTCAACCCGGCTGGAAAGCCTGAACCAGGCGGAAACACGCGAATATATCACGCATCGTTTGTTAAAGTCCGGCTGGAAAAATAATCCGATAATACGCGATACCGCTTTCGCACTCATTTATTACTATTCCCACGGTGTGCCACGCAAAATCAATTCACTCTGCAACCGCATATTATTGCAAAGCTTTCTCGAAGACCGGCACGATATCGGCGCCGATCTGGTGCATCAGGTGATTGAAGAAATGCAGGATGAATTACTGGCACACGATTCGAATTTTGATCTGGCATTTGTGGAATCGCAAATGCAACTTGATCGGCGATTGATTCCGCAAGTCAATACCGATAGCGCTGAAAGGGACAGTACAAGCACCGGCAGCATCAGTTTAAACAAGCCCACAGATAAGCGCGCCACCCTCCCGCCACAGCATGAACAATTTGTGCAAGAGCCGGTGAACAATGAAAAACCCAGCACCCATCTCAGCAACATTCCTGAATTTATTAAAAGCAAAGCCGACTTTTCCCTAGAGACCACGTCTTTGCAAAATGAAGTCCCCGCAGAGGTATCCGGCAACGAATCCGCGCCCGTCTGGAATGGCAACAAACGACCGCTACGGAGTAATGAAGAGCACAACCCGGCAGGCGGCAATGAAACCAAGGATCCGTTGTTGCATGCGGCCGCAAACAAGCCTGTGCACCCACCTAATAATCGTCAAAGCGGCTTAATAGACAAGGAACTCCAGGCGCTGGCATCACTGTGTGACACGCACGCTTACCCTCAATCGCCGCATGAACAACAGACTACCTTGGAGAAATCTCAAGAACTACCGCCGTGCACAATACCGGTTAAAAAAGTAATCATCGATGATCTGGCGCGCGACAACTATAAACGCGTTGAAGAAAATACCGCTTTTTATCGCGCTGAAATAAAATCCTTACGCAAAGAACACGACCAGCGCTGGCGGCCAGTCGCCACCGTAGCGGCCATCCTGGCAGGTATCGCGTTATCCGTATACTGGGCCTACGATGGCGAAACCACACTCAGCAGCGATACGGCCAGCAGCCAACCCGCCTATATCACTGCTGAAATTGCGGTCATCGACCTACCCCTGGTGGACGCAGCGGCAACAACGCACGAAACCACAACCGGCGCGGAATACAAAGCGGAACTGACTGCCACACCTGCCGTTGAATCAATTGCCGTAGCCGCCAGCAAGGAGCCGGAGCTTGCCGCAAGTGTTGGCAACGGCAGCGCTGGCACAACACAACTGA
>DATCIR010000240.1:0-19692 GCA_036507695.1 Gammaproteobacteria bacterium | reverse complement strand
TGCTTAAAAACAAATCCGACGCCCGGGTATTAATCATTTCTTTGAGTAATTTAGATAACAAGTCCATGGCACCGGCTCTTTAAGATTGAATAGCGTTCTATGGTTGAATAAACGTGTGAGATCCGCGTAAGGCGTATTTACTAAGGTAATTTCCGATGTATCGCTCGCTGCGCGCATAGAGGATCGCATTGAGAAAAAGGTCGCGACGCCAAAATACAACACGCAGCACACCGCATTCACCGCAGTGTATCAAAAAACCGGGTGAAATAAATAAGCGCCGCTTTAAGTAACTGAGTTATTGATTTTGAAGTATTTCCGCAGGGGGTTAATCGGGTTTGAATTTATGAATTTTAGATAGGTATCTGATGGCGTCGGCCGCAATGCGGTACGCCTGGGTCCCGACCTTGTGATGAGCGTATTGACGTGTGTAGGTCTGGCCGGTACCGGTGCGCGTGACGGAAAGAATATCAAAGGAGTTGAAATCGATATTATCCGCCATCGTGCGTGTAAACGCCTCGAGGTTGGATAATCCGCCGCTGATTTTAATTTCCAGCAACTTGTTTTTATTCAATACATTATCACGCATCTTGGACATGCCCGGTTACCGTCAACTAACTGCTGTACTGCTAGCTAATTAATCGGCTGCGGGCGCGATTTCTTAAATCCGCCCAAGTTATTGAAAAGGCGTTATTTCTTTAAATCCGAAGGTAAATGCGGTTGAATGAGGTCGAGCATGGGTTTTAGCAGCTTGGGGTTGGCTGCCACCACATTTCCCGTTGTCATGTAGTCATTGCGGCCCTCAAAATCCGACACAAAGCCGCCAGCCTCCTCGATCAGCAGGGCGCCGGCCGCCATATCCCAGGGGTTCAAGCCGATCTCCCAAAAGCCATCCAGACGGCCGGCGGCGACATACGCCAGATCCAGTGACGCGGCGCCGGCCCGCCGAATACCGGCGGTCATGGAAAACAAGGCCTTGAAAGTCGCCAGGTAAGCGTCCAGATAGTGTTGCTGTTTGAACGGGAAGCCGGTACCCAGCAGGGCGCCTTTGAGACTCGTGCGGGAGGTAACGCGAATGCGGCGATCATTCAAATGCGCGCCGCGGCCGCGCGAGGCGGTGAACAATTCCTGCCTTAGCGGATCGTAGACCACCGCCTGTTCCAAAGCCTGCCGGTGCTTTAATGCAATGGAAACGGCAAACTGCGGAAAACCGTGGACGTAATTCGTGGTGCCATCCAGTGGGTCGATTATCCAGACAAACTCGTCGCCTGAATGTGCACCGCTTTCTTCGGCGAGAATGCCATGGTTGGGGTATGCCTTGCGGATGGTGCGAATGATTTCCTGTTCCGCGGCTTTATCGACTTCGGTAACAAAATCATTTTCCGATTTGGATTGAACATTCAACCGGTCAATGTGTTCCAGGGAGCGAACAATAATATTACCGGCATTGCGTGCGGCGCGAACCGCGATATTGAGTATGGGGTGCATGTTATCGGCTACATCGTTGATTTAGTAAAGATCAGGGATTCAGTTACAATACGCGCGTGCAATGTAACAAATTTACTGAAAAATTGCGAATGGACTCCCCCGGTATAGAGCCAGGCGAGCCCCGGCGATTGGATCAACGCCCGCCGATTCTTGCAAAACCGCCATTTAAATGAAAAACAACGGTCCCAATATTCAAATCGTGCTCGTCAATACCTCGCATCCCGGTAACATCGGGGGGGTCGCGCGCGCCATGAAGAACATGTGCCTGGACCAGTTGACTCTGATCGATCCGGTGGACTACCCGCATGCCCAGGCCACCGCACGCGCATCCGGAGCGGATGATGTGCTGGCTAACGCCCGCGTTTATAAAACCCTGGCTGAAGGACTGGGTGACTGTGATCTGGTGTTCGGCGCCAGCGCGCGCATACGCCGGTTAAACTGGCCCCAAGTAGGACCGCGGGAGTTTGTCGAGCAAGTCTATTCGCAACCCCCCGATACCAAAATCGCAGTGGTTTTCGGGCGAGAACATTCGGGCCTGACCAACGATGAACTGGAGCGTTGCCACTATTTGCTGAATATTCCCAGCAATCCCGACTATAGTTCTTTGAATATTGCCGCGGCGGTTCAGGTGCTGGCCTACGAAATTCACATGCGCAGGCATTCACTGCAATCGGAAGCGCAGCAGCCCTCCAGGTTACCGGGTAGCCTGTCGCTGGATGACGAACCCTTCGCCAGCGCTGAAGATATGGAGCGCTTTTATGATCATCTTTACGTAATGCTGACACAAATTGGTTTCTTGCAGACCGAACACCCGCGTAAAATGATGCGGCGTTTACGCCGGCTATTTAACCGGGCCAGGATGGATCGCGTGGAGTTGAACATATTGCGTGGAATCCTGACCACGATTCAACGGCGCTTGAAATACTTGAAATAAATAGTAATGCAGCTCAATTTCCGCCTGCAGCAGGTAATCGACGACAACCAGAGAGGCTTATGTTTAAGCATTTAAAGGAAGATATCGAATGCGTATTCGACCGCGACCCAGCGGCGCGAAACTTCTTTGAAGTGTTGACCACGTATCCCGGTGTGCACGCAGTATTGTTCCATCGCATCAGTCATAGCCTTTGGAATCACGGCTTCAAGTGGTTGGCGCGGTTTTTATCGACCTTTGTGCGTTGGATTACCGGGATCGAGATTCATCCCGGCGCCGTGATTGGACGGCGATTTTTTATCGATCACGGCATGGGCGTGGTGATCGGGGAAACGGCGGAAATCGGGGACGATTGCACGCTTTATCACGGGGTAACACTGGGGGGGACCAGCTGGAAGAAAGGCAAACGTCATCCCACACTGGGCAGCGATGTGGTAGTTGGCGCGGGAGCCAAGGTATTGGGTCCGATAAAAATCGGCAATGGGGCGCGTATTGGCTCTAACGCGGTAGTCGTAAAAGACGTACCACCGGCGGCCACTGTGGTCGGTGTACCAGGACGTACCGTCAGTGCGGACCAACAAACCAAAGACCAGGAAAAACGCCGCCACGCCATGGCGCAAAAAATGGGATTCGATGCCTACGGAGTGACCCGTGACGCCCCGGATCCGGTTGCCCATGCCATCAATTGTATCCTCGACCATTCCCACGCCCTGGACGCCAAGGTGGAGAAAATGTGCGAGGCCATAAAAAGCATGAATGCAGAATTCAAAGATATTGAACTGCCCCAACTGGGTCCGTGCGAAATCGGCCCGCTTGCGGACGAAAAGCTGGAAGAGAACACCGACGCCAAAACGGATTGAACTTCTTCAGTTAATACTTGACTATATTAGTCGGATTATAAATACTTCGTACTAATACTTGACACGAATTGTCAAGATATCAATACTATACCAATAATCTTTACATGGATATTAAACACTAACCGGGAAGCTACAGCGGTTACCGAGTTGATCTTTATCGCTGTATCAACTGTTTAATCAAATTTAATCAAAGGGTTAAGCTATGAGATTAACAACCAAAGGCCGCTACGCGGTCACCGCCATGTTAGATCTTGCTGTACACGCCACCAAAGGCCCCATTACCCTCGCAGATATTTCGCAGCGGCAGGGTATTTCACTCTCCTATCTGGAACAATTATTTTCCAAATTGCGCAAACGGGAACTGGTTGCCAGTGCCAGGGGACCAGGTGGTGGTTATCGTTTAAGCCGGGGCGCTCATGAAATCAATGTTGCGGAAGTCATTTCCGCGGTTGACGAGAAAGTGGATGCCACGCGCTGTGCTGGACAAGGCAATTGCCAGAATGGCGAGGAATGTTTAACGCATCAATTGTGGACCGATCTCAGTGACCAATTGTACGACTTTCTCAATGGCATCAGTCTGGGGCAACTCGTTGAAAAACGTAATGTACAAGCAGTTGCGGCACGTCAGGATGAACGTCAGGAAAAAGAAAAGCACGCAGTTTCGTTTCAGTAACGGCGTGTGTTTTTCAGCATTAACTGAAAAAGCGTGTTCTTTAAGTTAGTTTCTTGACGAAAGGACTGTTTGAATCATGGCAATAGTTGCAGAGTGTTTGCCGTGAGTTTTTGTGATGGCGTTATTTGCCGGACGAAGCACGATAACAAAAGTCGCACTATCATAACCATGATAACCACGCAGTTTGAACTTGCGCGCGCCGGTTTGGTTCGGGCAAGCGCGAGGTTAATACATTAGGTTAATAAGTACTTTGTTAATAGGTACATGGTTAATAACTGAAGTTTAAAATAATATACCCGTTTTTATTTGATTGGAGTAAATGATGAGCCATCCCATTTACATGGACTATGCTGCCACAACCCCGATGGATCCGCGGGTAGCGGAAAAGATGATGCAGTATCTGACCATGGACGGCGAATTTGGTAATGCGGCATCCCGCTCCCATGTTTTCGGCTGGCATGCCGAAGAGGCTATTGAAACCGCCCGAAAGCATGTGGCGGATCTGATTAATGCCAATCCCAAAGAGATTGTGTGGACCTCCGGCGCAACTGAATCTGATAATCTGGCCATCAAGGGTACCGCTCATTTCTATAATAAGAAAGGCAAGCACATCATTACTTCCAAGTCGGAACACAAAGCCGTGCTGGATACCTGCCGCCAGCTGGAACGCGAAGGATTCGAAGTGACGTATCTGGACCCTGAACCCAATGGCTTGATCGATCTTGAAAAGCTAAAAGCCGCTATTCGTACTGATACCATTCTTGTGTCCATCATGCACGTCAATAATGAAATTGGCATCATTCAGGATATCGCGGCGATTGGAGAAATTACCCGGGGAAAAGGCATCATTTTTCACGTGGACGCCGCGCAAAGCGCAGGCAAGGTGCCTATTGACCTGGAAAAAACAAAAGTTGATCTGATGTCCTTTTCCGGCCACAAAATCTATGGTCCGAAAGGTATTGGTGCGCTCTATGTCAGGCGCAAGCCCCGGGTGCGCATTGAAGCGCAAATGCATGGCGGCGGTCATGAACGCGGTATGCGCTCGGGTACCCTGGCGACTCACCAAATCGCCGGTATGGGTGAAGCCTTTCGTATTGCCAAGGAGCAAATGGCGGAGGACAACCAGCGTATCACCCAGCTGCGTGACAAGCTCTACTACAGCCTGCAGGACATTGAGGAAGTCTACCTCAATGGCGATATTGAGCATCAGGTTCCCAATATATTAAATGTCAGTTTCAATTTCGTGGAAGGTGAATCGCTGATTATGGCGTTGAAAGGTATCGCGGTGTCTTCAGGCTCGGCATGCACGTCCGCCAGCCTCGAACCGTCTTATGTGTTGCGCGCCCTGGGCCGCAATGATGAGTTGGCGCATAGTTCGATCCGGTTCAGTATGGGCCGCTTTACCAGGGAAGAAGACATTGATTATGCCATCGAGCAGGTGCACAAGGCGATTGCCAAGCTACGTGAGCTGTCACCGTTATGGGATATGTATAAGGAAGGGATCGACTTGTCGAAGGTCCAGTGGGCGGCGCATTAAGCGTGGTGATGTTAAAATTTTTGATGCAGACGTTGAGTGAGAAAGTGAGTATTAATTATGGCCTATAGCGATAAAGTAATGGATCACTACAATGATCCGCGTAATGTGGGCGGTTTCGATGCCGCCGATCGTGCTGTTGGAACGGGTATGGTGGGTGCGCCGGCATGCGGTGACGTAATGCGCCTGCAAATCAAGGTGAATGCAGCCGGCATCATCGAAGACGCCCGTTTTAAAACCTACGGCTGTGGTTCCGCGATAGCCTCGAGTTCACTGTTAACCGAGTGGGTCAAAGGCAAAACACTGGATCAAGCCTCGGAAATCAAGAATTCACAGATTGCGGAAGAATTGGCTTTACCTCCTGTTAAAGTGCATTGTTCCGTGCTGGCGGAAGATGCGATAAAATCAGCCATCAATGACTACCGCCAAAAACAGGACGCAGTAGATTGAATCAGGCGGTGCTTCAAGTTTTTATTTCAGGGTTGATCGACTTATGAGTATCACCTTAACCGACGCGGCGGCGCAACACGTACGAGGATTTCTTGCGAATCGGGGCAAGGGCGTCGGTGTCCGCCTGGCTGTGAAAACCACCGGCTGTTCCGGCATGGCGTATGTTCTCGAATTTGCCGATGAAGTGACTCCCGAGGATAAGGTTTTTGAAGACCACGGCGTCAAAGTCATCGTGGATCCCAAAAGCCTGCTTTATCTCGATGGCACTGAACTGGATTATACCCGCGAAGGTTTGAATGAAGGATTCAGGTTTAATAATCCGAATGTTAAGGGTGAATGCGGTTGCGGCGAAAGTTTTACCGTGTAATCAGCGGACGTTGGAATAAACAATGACAACGGCTGGGTTGATGCAAAACTATTTTGAACTATTCAACCTGCCGGCAGCCTACGATCTCGACTTAACAGAACTCTCCACCCGTTATCGAAAACTCCAGGCAACTGTTCATCCTGATAAATTTGCCAACGCCACTGACCTTGAGCGGCGCCTGTCAATGCAGCAGTCTGCCTTGATTAACGAGGCGTATCAAACACTGAAAAATCCGCTGTTAAGGGCGCGTTACATGTTGCAACTCAAAGGTGTTGATTTGTCCAGTGAATCCAGCGTTAACATGGACTCTGAGTTTTTAATGCAACAAATGCGCTTGCGTGAGGAGCTGGAACGGGTTCGTGCCCAGAATAATCCAGAGGCAAAATTACTGGTGATAGCCAAGGAAATCGAGCAGGCGATAGCGGAGCAGATTACGGTATTGACGAGCCTGTTCGATGAGAGCAATGAAAAAAAAATACCGCAAATCGCCGATTATGTGCGCCGTATGCAGTTTATGGTGAAGCTGCAACATGAAACCGAGATGCTGGAAGAGGAATTGATGTCGTAAGCCTGCGCTGCATCCACCCCGGACACCGGCCTGCACGGTTCCGCGGCTTTCGAGTACGGCTTGGCGTGTTATTTATAATTAACGATAAACGTAAATTCATTTTTTCATGGCCTTAATACACATCAGTGAACCAGGCAAATCCACCGCGCCACACCAGCACCGTTTGGCCGTGGGTATCGATTTGGGTACCACGAATTCCCTGGTCGCCACCGTGCGCAGCGGTATGCCTGTCACCCTGCAGGATGAAAATGGCCGGAGCATTTTGCCTTCCGTGGTGCGTTATCTGCCCGGCGGCAGTAGCATCGCAGGCGAAGCAGCGAAGCTGGCCGCCGTTACTGATCCATTAAATACCATCAGTTCCGTGAAACGTTTTATGGGGCGTGGTATTGCGGACATCAACGCCAGCAGTGGTGATGTTCACTATGAATTTGTTGAGACTGAGTCCAAGGTTCCCCGTATCAAGACCGTCGCTGGCAATGTCAGTGCCGTCGAGGTTTCCGCGGAAATCCTCAGGCAGTTAAAACACCGCGCGGAAAAGGCTCTGGGCGGGGAGTTGACTGGCGCCGTCATTACGGTGCCGGCCTATTTCGATGACGCGCAGCGTCAGGCAACCAAGGATGCCGCCAGGCTGGCGGGCTTGAAGGTATTGCGCTTGCTGAATGAACCTACCGCAGCTGCAGTCGCCTATGGCCTGGACAAAAAAGCCGAAGGTGTGCATGTTATATATGACCTGGGTGGCGGTACCTTTGACGTGTCTATTTTGCGCTTGAATCGTGGCGTGTTCGAGGTGATGTCCACCGCGGGTAATTCAACCCTGGGTGGCGATGATTTTGATCGCGTCATTGCCCAATGGTTGAAACAACAGGCCGGAATTTCCAGCCACAATGACCAGTCGCTGGTTCGGCTGTTGATACAAAAGGCCTGCGATGCCAAAGAGGCGCTGACTGAATCAACCAGTGTGAGCATTGAGATTTCAGACAGCGCTCAGGGTGTTCACTGGCAAGGCGTGCTTACCCGTGAAATATTGCACCGTTTGATTGATCCGTTAATCAAACAAACCTTGCCGCCCTGCAAACGGGCATTGCGGGATGCCGGTATTAACCCGGACGACATCACGGATGTGGTGCTGGTAGGTGGTTCCACGCGCATGCCGCGCGTCAGGGAACTGGTGCGGGAATTTTTCCGGCGTGAGCTGCTGGTGGATGTTGATCCCGAACAAGTGGTTGCGATTGGCGCGGCGATTCAGGCGGATATCCTCGTGGGCAATAAGCCCGAAACTGAGATGTTACTGCTCGATGTAATTCCTCTGTCCCTGGGCATTGAAACCATGGGAGGCTTGGCGGAGAAAATCATCCACCGCAATACCACCATACCCGTTGCCCGCGCTCAGGAATTCACTACGTTCAAGGATGGTCAGACCGCCATGTCCTTTCACGTGGTGCAGGGTGAACGGGAACTGGTGAGTGACTGCCGTTCGCTGGCGAAATTTGAATTGCACGGTATTCCGCCGATGGTGGCGGCAGCGGCAAGAATCCGGGTAACGTTTCAGGTCGACGCCGACGGCCTGCTGTCCGTCAGCGCCAAAGAACTAACTACGGGTGCGGCAAGCAGTATCCAGGTGAAGCCTTCCTTTGGGCTGTCGGATTCCGAAATCGAACACATGTTGCGTGACTCCATGTCCTATGCTGAGCAGGATGTGGCAGCCCGCAATCTGCGTGAGCAACAGGTGGAAGCGGATCGCGTCATTCTCGCCGTGCAGGCGGCGTTAAAAGCTGATGGCGAGCGGCTGTTGTCAGCCGAAGAGATTCAACAACTGGAAACCAAGCTGGAAACGCTGCAAAAAACCCGGCAAGGCAATGACCACGTCGCTATCAAACACGCCATCAATGATTTGAACGAGGTCAGTATCGAATTCGCCGCGCGGCGTATGAATGAGAGTATCCGGTCGGCCATGGCAGGGCGCAAAGTTGATGACTTTGGCCAGTAAAACCGGTTGAGTACTATGGCAAACATTACTGATTGTCAGAGAAAACATCGCCAGAGAAATTCAAAATGCCACAATTGATTTTTTTACCCCATGAGGAAATATGCCCTGAAGGCGCTATCGTTCAGGCGGAGGCCGGCACCACCATTTGCGACGCCGCTCTGCAAAATGGCATTCCTATCGAGCATGCCTGTGAAAAATCCTGCGCCTGCACAACCTGTCATGTCATCATTCGGGAAGGTTTTGATTCACTCGCGGAAGCGGATGAAGCGGAAGAGGACCTGCTGGACAAGGCCTGGGGCCTGGAACCGGAGTCCCGGCTCAGTTGCCAGGCCAAGGTGGCGAATGAGGATCTGGTTATTGAGATTCCCAAATACACCATCAATATGGTGTCGGAAAATCATTAATTACGCAAAAGAGGGAGACCATTATGTCGCTGAAATGGACCGACAGCCTGGACGTCGCCATCGCCCTGGATGAGGCTCATCCTGATGTCGACCCGCAATACCTGCGTTTTACCGACTTAATGCAATGGTGCCTGGATCTGGATGGCTTTGACGATGATCCGGAGCATTGCGGCGAGAAAATTCTGGAAGCGATCCAGATGGCGTGGATCGACGAACGCGCCGGTTGATTTCTGTGCCAATGCCGTTTTTATATCTGAAGCTTGATCCAGGGCAAAACAGAACTGGCTTTTTAAGAATATAGTCCCCGACCTGGCCGGTATGCGGTACAATAACCGCGTTTTCATTTTTTGGCTTGATAGACGAGATTCTGTTTCCAGTATGTCACCACGCACCACTAATCAACTTGCTCAAATTTTCAAGCAGCAGGGATATGTCATTTTACAGCCCGGCGAAATCCCGTTGCCGGCTGAACAATGGCGCCAAATCCAAGCGCTGCTGGAGAAAATGGATTACGTCAAGGTGGTGGGCGGCGATACTGGTGACGCGCATTCCGTGTGGGTTGGCCGATTTGTGAACGACGTAGTAAAACCCCAGTCCTTGCATGCGTTGTCGGGTTCCTTGCTGGATATTGTGATGAACGAAGAGATGCATGCCTTTTTTGGACATGTGCTGGGGGATTACCCGCTGTGCATGCGCCGTTGCCAGGGTAATCGGCTGTTTTCACACGATTTTATTGGTTATCATGTCGACCGGGATACGACCCCGGATTATCTGGCGACCGCGGTTTTCCAATTCAGTGACACCTTTGAGGGCGGTGAGTTTGTCTTATACCACCCGGAAAGCGGCGAACAGGTATTGGAACTGACCAAGCACTCCGTGTTATTAATGCGCGGCGATATTCCTCATGAAGTCATGCCTGTCAGGGACGGGGTGCGGCAGACTCTGGCTTGCTTCTTTTCGACCAATTTTGGCGCGACGCGCAAGCCACGCTCGGAAATAAAAACACTCCCAAACACAGCGTCTTACTAGATCGCATCACGTAGCGGTTTACAATTTTTCAAGCCTCAATAAGATCAAATCCGTCTTTTGTAGGTCCTAACCACATTAATTGTTTGGTGCGAATTGTTTGGTGCGCGTAACTGGTTATTTGCTGCCAATACTAGTTATAATCGCCCGTTTAACTCTGTGATAACCGGCGGAATTGGCCGCCCGTGCATAGTTTGCGACAAAAGCTAAACCTTTGGAGAAATAGCCAAAATGGCGGTTGAACGAACCTTTTCCATCATCAAACCCGATGCCGTCGCGAAAAATGTGATTGGCGAGATTTATTCCCGCTTCGAAGCCGCCGGTTTGAAAATTATCGCGGCGAAAATGCTGCGCCTGACCAAAAAGCAAGCCGAAGGCTTTTATGCTATCCATAAAGAGCGTCCATTTTTCAATGACTTGGTGGCGTTTATGACGTCCGGGCCAGTAATGGTACAAGTGCTGGAGGGGGAAAATGCGATTGCCCGAAATCGCGCGATTATGGGGGCCACCAACCCGCAGCAAGCCGAACCCGGAACCATCCGGGCCGATTTCGCCACGACGATCGATGAAAATGCCGTGCACGGATCGGATGGACCGGATACCGCGAAAACCGAAATCGCGTTTTTCTTCCAGGACCAGGAGCTTTGTCCCCGCACCCGCTGAGTGAGCAATTACGCTAAACTCGTAGGGTGAAACAATAGTGTGAAAGAACTGAATTTCAGACAGAAGCACTGGCTGCCGCAACTGGCAACTAATACCACTAACAATACGCACCACTGACACGCACCACTGACCATCGACACTGAGAAAGAGATCCGGAACTTGCAAACCCTTGCCTCCAAAACCAATTTGCTGAACCTGGCGCGGCCTGGCATGGAGACGTTTTTCGCCGAGTTGGGAGAAAAACCGTTTCGCGCGACACAAATGCTGAAATGGCTTTATCAGTTCGGCGTGGATGATTTTGACGCCATGACCAATCTCAGCAAGAATCTGCGGGCGAAATTAAAAGAGCTCGCGGAAATCCGTGTGCCCAAGGTGGTGACCGATCAGCAATCCGGTGACGGTACCCACAAGTGGGTCCTGGAAATCGATTCCGGCAATCACATCGAAACCGTATTCATTCCGGAGCAGGGCCGCGGCACGCTGTGTGTATCATCCCAGGTGGGATGCGCCCTGGCTTGTTCGTTTTGTTCCACCGCGCAACAAGGCTTTAACCGCAATTTATCCACGGCGGAAATCATCGGACAAATCTGGGTTGCCAACCGATCCCTGGGATTTGACCCCAAGGGGGAGCGCATTGTCTCCAATGTCGTCTTGATGGGCATGGGTGAACCCCTGCTGAATTTCGACAATGTGGTCAAGGCAATGAATGTGATGATGGATGATTTCGCCTATGGTTTGTCAAAGCGCCGGGTGACGCTCAGTACCGCGGGTGTGGTGCCGGCCATCGAACGGTTGCGCGAAGTCAGCGATGTCAGCCTGGCCTTGTCGTTACACGCCCCCAACGACGCCCTGCGCAATGAGCTGGTCCCGCTCAACAAGAAATATCCGATTCAGGAAGTGTTGGCGGCATGCAAGCGCTACGTGGGGCAGGACCGGCGCCGTATCACTATAGAGTATGTCATGCTCGATGGCGTCAATGACAGCGCGGAACAAGCGCATGAACTGGTGCGTTTACTAAAAGACATGCCGGTGAAAGTGAACCTTATTCCGTTTAATCCTTTTCCGCAAACGCGCTATCGCCGCTCGTCGAAGCAGGCGCTGGACCGGTTTCGTGACATATTAATGCAACATAATTTAACGACCATTACCCGCAAAACGCGCGGTGACGATATCGACGCCGCCTGCGGTCAACTGGTCGGTAAAGTACTGGATAAAACCCGGCGCACTCAGCAAAAGTTCGGGCATATCGACACCTCGAGAGGCGTGTCCTGATGCGCAGGCTGACTACACCTTTATTGGTGATTGCGCTGGCAGTATTGGTGATTGCGCTGGCAGGCTGTGCCAGTATCGAACATTACAAGAACGAACAGGCAAAGAACGAACGCCTGGTCGAAACGCAGGTGCAACTCGGGGTTGGTTATTACGAACAGGGTAAATACGAAGTCGCCCTAGAGAAGCTGGAAAAAGCCTTGGAAGTCAAGTCCGACTACGGGCCTGCGCATAACGCGATCGCGCTGGTATACGAGCAGATCCAGAAATACGACCTGGCGGATGAGCATTACCGCCGGGCAATCAGTTTGAGCCCGGAAGATGGCGGCACGTATAACAATTATGGCGTATTTCTGTGTAAACAAAACCGCGCGAAACAAGCGGAGAATTACTTTATCAAAGCGGTGCAAATCCCGTTGTACGCCACCCCCGAGCTGGCCTACGAAAATGCCGGTGCTTGTGCCCGCCGGATCCCGGATGCCGTGAAAGCGGAAGCCTACTTGAACAAAGCGTTGGAGCTGAATCCCGATCTGCCCACGGCATTAATCAATATGGCGGAAATCCGTTTTGAGCAAGAGCGGTTTCTTTCTTCGCGCGGATTTTTGCAGCGCTATGAAGCCCTTTCCCCGCATAACGCGGAAAGTTTATGGCTTGCGATTCGTGTTGAACACAAGTTGGGTGATAAAAACGCCGAGGCGATTTATAAAAAACAACTGCAGTCGCAATTTCCAAAATCAGAACAATTCAGAATGATGCTTAACTCTCTGGAAAAGGATCAATCATGAACGATGTAGCGGAAGCGCAGGAATCCACCACCAAGGACTCCACCGGGGCCGCGCCGAAAATTGCGCCTTGGGAAAGATTACGCCAGGCCAGAGAAAAACAGAATCTGGCGCCAGCCGATATCGCAAAAGAATTAAAATTGGATATTCGTTTTGTCAATGCCCTGGAAGCCGGTCAGCTCGATCAGTTGCCGCAACCGGTTTATACCGCGGGTTATATCCGGGCTTACGCCAGGCTGGTTGGCCTGCCGCCGGATGATATTGTCGGCGATTATGCGTCGCAGGAAACAACCAGCATGCCCGGGATCATCCAGTCCCGGGAAAAAATCCCGGCCCGTTACCGTCACGTCAACCATACTTTGCCGAAAAGTTTTTCCGTATCGCAAGGCCAGGGGGACAAAAAAACCATACGGCTATTTATTGCCGCGTTGGTTATTGCGGTTGTGCTGGCCATTGTCTGGCAAGTCTATAGCAATTTGCAGGCGCCGGAGCCGGAATTGCCTTTGGGTGCAACACTTGATTCGTCGGCGCCGGATGCCGCTGGAAACGTTGGGCAAGCGCCGGCGCCGGAACAGGAAACACCGAAACAAAAATCCGTGAAACTGGCTATCCCCGGGCAATCGACCGAGGTGGCGGGCGCAAGCGGAAACCTGCGCAAAGAGCCGGAAAAGCTGGTCAGCATTACCCTGAATTATTCCCAGGATTCCTGGATCGATGTTCGGGACGCCACGGGTAAAGCGCTGATCCGGCGCCTGGGCAAGGCAGGCGGCAGTACCACGGTCGAGGGTTTGCCGCCCTTTGATGTGTTGTTGGGCTTTAGTCCGGGCGTCAGCATTGAGTATGATGGAAAACCCTATGATATATCCCACGTTCAAACCAGGCCGACGGCCCGGTTTATATTGGATGGCAGTAAGCCGCCCGCCTTGGTACGTGATCCCAGCGCGGTAACCGGCGGTTCAGCGGCATCGGGTGCGGTGAAAGCAACGGAATAATTAGCAAGTAAACCAGCAGCCAATAAACACGATGAGAAATAATTGCAATGAGCCAGCCTGTTTTTAAAATCAAACGCCGGCAATCACGGCAAATCATGGTGGGAAATGTGCCGGTTGGCGGTAACGCGCCGATTGCGGTGCAGAGCATGACGAATGCCGAAACAACCGACGTCGAAAGCACCGTCAGGCAGATTAAAGCGCTTGAGGCGGTGGGCGCCGACATTGTGCGCGTATCCGTGCCCACCATGGAAGCCGCTGAGGCGTTTGGCAAAATCAAACAGCGGGTCAGCGTGCCCTTGATCAGTGATATTCACTTTGACTATAAGATTGCCTTGCGTGTCGCTGAGCTGGGCGCCGATTGTTTGCGGATCAATCCGGGCAACATCGGCCGCGAAGACCGGGTGCGAGCCGTGGTCGAGTCGGCAAGGGATCGTAATATTCCCATTCGTATCGGTGTGAATGCCGGTTCACTGGAAAAGGACTTGCAGAAAAAATACGGCGAACCCACACCGCAGGCGCTGGTGGAATCGGCGAAACGCCATATCGACATTTTGGACCGGCTGGATTTTCAGAACTTCAAGGTCAGTCTGAAAGCCTCGGATGTATTCATGACCGTGCTGGCCTACCGGGAACTTGCAACACAGATTGAGCAACCCCTGCATTTGGGAATTACCGAAGCGGGTGGTATGCGTTCGGGTTCGGTCAAGTCAGCCATTGGTTTGGGTATGCTGCTCGCCGAAGGTATCGGCGATACGATTCGTGTATCGCTTGCGGCTGATCCGGTGGAGGAAATCAAGGTGGGCTTCGATATACTCAAAAGCCTGCATATTCGCAGCAAGGGTATTAACTTTATTGCGTGCCCGTCATGTTCGCGGCAAAATTTTGATGTGATTTCGACCGTGAATGCCCTGGAAGCGCGCCTGGAGGATATTCTGGTGCCGATGGATGTGGCGATTATTGGTTGTGTCGTGAACGGCCCGGGTGAGGCGCGGGAGGCGGATGTCGGTTTGGCGGGCGGCTCACCCAATTTGTTGTATGTGAACGGTAAACCCGACCATAAAGTGGATAACGAGCATTTGGTGGCGGAAATGGAAAAAGTGGTGCGCGCCGAAGTGGAAAAGCGCGTGCAAAATAATCCTGAAACCACGCCGGCGGTTACCCTGCGTGTGTCGGAAAACGGCGTGACCGCCGCGGTCAATCCCGGCCAGACAGTGTCTGTTCAGAAGTTGACGGGATAACCGCGATAAAGACCGCAACCGGCGCGGCGTTCGTGTTCATCGGAGCAGGGATATCGGCACGCACGGGTTGTTAAATTCTAACGAGCTCTACTTTCGTTACTTTAATTTATGTTTATGAACAATCTCGCACGGGAAGCGGAGGTGTCTGGCAAGACACGCCGTAAATGCATCCATGCAGGCTCGATGGCGGCATGGCCCAGGCCAGCTTCTCGACCCGTTCCGGGTCTCACCTTCTCCCTGCCGCCAACGGTCTTGCCAGACACCTCCGCTTCCCGCGCTGTGCATGCGGCTAACTAAAGTAACAAAGTAGAACTAGCATTAATTGAAAATAAGAACTCGGATCAGAGGTTGAGTGTTTTGTCAAAAATAATTCAAGCAATCCGCGGTATGAATGATTTAACGCCGGACGATACCGCGGCCTGGCAGACCCTGGAAAATATCGTCAAACACACCCTCGTCGCTTATGGTTACCAGGAACTGCGGTTTCCCATTGTGGAAAAAACCGAATTGTTTGCCCGCTCTATCGGTGAAGTGACCGATATTGTGGAAAAGGAAATGTATACCTTTGAGGACCGCAATGGCGATAGCCTGACCTTGCGCCCCGAAGGCACCGCGGGTTGTGTGCGCGCGTGTATAGAGAACGGTTTGTTGCATAGCCAATCGCAACGCTTGTGGTATATAGGGCCCATGTTTCGTCATGAACGTCCGCAAAAGGGGCGTTACCGCCAGTTTCACCAGGTCGGCGTGGAAGCGTTTGGTATACCGGGTCCGGATATTGATGCCGAGTTGATTATGCTGAGCGCCAGGATCTGGAAACGGCTGGGGCTGAGTGAGCTGGAATTGCAGATTAATTCCTTGGGCAGCGTGGAAAGCCGGCGCGCTTACCGCGGTGTGCTGGTGGATTATTTTGCAAGCCATCAATCAAAGTTGGATGAAGACAGCCTGCGCCGCCTGCACAGTAATCCTTTGCGGATTCTGGACAGTAAAAATCCGGACATGGGACAAGTCATAGAGAACGCGCCTAAACTGCACGATCACCTGGATCAGGAATCCATCGCGCATTTTACTGCGCTGCAGTCACTATTGGACCAGGTGGGAATAGCGTATCGTGTCAATCCTCGTCTGGTGCGCGGGCTGGACTATTACAACAAGACGGTTTTCGAGTGGGTGACCACGCAACTGGGCGCCCAGGGTACCGTCTGTGCCGGGGGGCGTTATGACGGGCTGGTGGAGCAACTGGGCGGCAAACCGGTCCCGGCGGCGGGGTTTGCCTTGGGCATCGAACGGCTTATCGAACTGGCGCGCAATAACCTGAAACTGGATGTGGCGCCTCATGCTTATTTGGTGATGGCAAGTGATGCCGCGGTGCCGCAGGGACTGCAAATCAGTGAATCGCTCAGGGAGCAAATGCCCGATTTGCGCCTGCTGGTGCATTGCGGTGGCGGCAGTTTTAAAAGCCAGTTTAAACGCGCGGACAAAAGTGGCGCGGCGGTGGCCCTGATCTTGGGTGACGACGAACTGGCAAATAACACGATTAGTGTGAAATACCTGAGGCAAGAAGCATCCCAGCAGACATTTCCGCGGGAAGAATTAACGAAGTTTTTGCGGGCGCTGATTTAAACTTTTAAGACACGGGAGAACGAACGTGCAGGCTAATATAACGGAAGAAGAACAAATTGCGGCCATTAGAAAATGGTGGAAAGAGAACTGGCTGTCACTGTTTGGCGGCGTATTGATTGGCGCCGGCATATTGTTTGGCTGGAAATACTGGAGTGATTCAAGAAGCTTTCATACCGGTTCCGCGTCGGTCGAATACGAAGCGATGATTCAATCGCTGGCGAAAAACCAGCTTGAGGACGCTTCCAGCCGGGCGGCCACTTTGTTAGGGCAGTATGCTGACACGCCTTATGCGGGCCTGGGCGCGTTAACCATGGCTAAAATCAACACCGACAAGGATGATCTGGTCGCCGCGAAATCCCATTTGCGCTGGGCCATTGATAATGTGAAGCAACCGGAGGTAAAAGCTGAAGCGCAGATACGCCTGGGAAGAATCCTGTTAGCCGAGGGGAAATTCGATGAAGCCTTGCAACAGCTCAGCAACATTAAACTGGCGCCCTATAAGGCCGTGGTAGAGGAGTTAAAAGGGGATATTTATGTCGCCCAGGGTGATACCGCGAATGCGCGCACCGCGTATACGCTGGCCCTGGCGGAGCTGGACCTTTCAGCATCCGGCGGGGCGCCGCGGGCCCGCAATTTTATCCAGATCAAACTGGATGATCTGGGTGAAGCGCCCAATCCCGGTGGAGACGCGTCGTAATGCGGCGGGTAGTTGTGCTGTGTGTGGTGTTGTTAATCGCAGCCTGCGCTGACACCGGTAAAAAACACTATCCAAAGCTGGCTCCCGTTGACGCTGCTGCGGCCGTCGAACCCTTGTGGGTCGCCAAGGTGGGGGAAAAAAGCGACCGGCAACACCGGCAGCTGCCGGTGGCGGTGGCGGACGACCGAGTCTATGCGGCTAGCGCCAGGGGGCAAATCATGGCCTTGCAACAAAGTGACGGAAAAATTATTTGGACCAACGCCATCATCGACGCAATATCCGCGGGACCCGTAGTCGATGCTGACATGCTTTACGTTGGAACAACCGATGCCCGGGTGTTCGCACTGGCCGCGGATTCCGGCCGCATCGTGTGGCAGGGTGATGTGTCAAGTGAAGTCTTGTCCAATCCCGTGGTCAGCGAGAATCTGGTATACATTCAAACCATTGACGGCAAACTTACCGCGCTGGATAAAACAACCGGGAAAAAGATCTGGGTCGATGCGCGGGAAGTGCCGGCGCTCACACTGCGCGGGACCAGCACCCCGTTGGTGATAAATGACAAAGTTGTCGCGGGCTTTGCCGACGGCAAGCTCGTTGCTTTGCAAAAAGCCACCGGAAAAAGACTCTGGGAAGCGGTGATCGGTATTCCCGGCGGTCGAACCGACCTGCAGCGTATGGTGGATATCGATGGCTTGTTTCAGGCTGGCGACGACGAGATCTATGTGGTGACTTACCAAGGCCGCATCGCCGCGGTGGCGGTTGACACTGGACGCATTATCTGGTCACGGGATTTGTCGTCCTACAATGGTATTGTTATAGACAATACCCAGTTATATGTCACGGACGCCAACAGCCAGGTGTGGGCGCTTGACCGCCGCAGCGGGGCGACCATCTGGCGCCAGGACGCCTTGCAGGACCGCGATGTCAGCGCGCCCGTGATCATTGACAATGTAATCGCCGTCGCGGACGGCGCCGGTTATGTGCATTGGCTGGCGAAAGAGGATGGCGGTTTTGTTGCGCGCAATAATCTATTAAAGGTTTTTAACCACGCCTACCATGACTGGGGCGACGAGGACCGGCGGGAACTTGATTTCGGCGTGAGCGCCAATCTGGAAGCGATCAACGGCAAGTTATATGTCCGAAGCAACGTGGGCTCATTATCGGTTTTTCAAATGTCCGCGCCTGTCAACTGAATTTTCCTGTACATCTTCCTGAATTATGAAACCCGTTATCGCCCTGGTTGGCCGGCCTAATGTCGGTAAATCCACGCTCTTTAACTGCCTGACCCGAAGCCGCGACGCTCTGGTAGCGGATCAGCCGGGCCTTACGCGTGACCGCAAATACGGGGAAGGCAACATCGATAACCTGCGGTTTATTGTTATTGATACCGGTGGCTTGACCGACGAAACATCCGGCCTGGACAGCTTGATGGCGGGGCAGGCGTGGCAGGCGGTCAATGAAGCGAATCTGGTGCTGTTTCTCACGGATGCGCGAGAAGGTTTGTTAGCGGCTGATATGAATATCGCGCAAAAACTGCGCCGTACCGGCAAGGATATCCGGCTGGTAGTGAACAAAATCGACGGCTTAAATCCGGACGCGGTTTTGCCGGAGTTTCATACCCTGGGGCTGGGGGAACCGATCCCCATCAGTGCGGCCAATAATTATGGCGTGACCGCAATGGTGCAGTCCGCCCTGGGTGAAGAAGTCGTTGCCGAGGAAACGCAGGACCGGCCGGAGGGCATTCGCATTGCGGTGGTCGGTAAACCCAATGTGGGTAAATCCACCCTGGTGAACCGTATTCTCGGTGAAGAACGGGTGCTGGTATTCGATATGCCGGGAACCACCCGGGACAGTATTTATATTCCTTTCACCCGGGAAGACCAAGCCTATGTATTGATTGATACCGCGGGCGTGCGGCGCCGGGGCCGTATCGATCACAAGTTCGAAAAATTCAGCGTTATTAAAACCCTGCAGGCGATCGAGCACGCGCATGTGGTGATCTTGGTGATTGATGCGCAGCAGGGGATTACCGACCAGGACGCGCATTTGCTGGGGTTTATCCTGGATGCCGGGCGTGCGCTGGTCATCGCTGTGAACAAATGGGACGGTTTGAGCCCGGACCAGCGCGACCGGGTGAAAACCGAGC
>DATCIR010000239.1:0-24360 GCA_036507695.1 Gammaproteobacteria bacterium | reverse complement strand
CCGTGTTTGGCAGCGGATAAGGTTGCATTAAGCAATAGTTTGAATTCTTTGCGGCTTCGCCTTTGCGTTAGCGTTTTTTCAGGGTTGGGTTACCCACAGATTTTTCTGACGAGACTGAAGTTGAAACTCCCGGCTGCAACGCAAGGGCGTTGAAGATTTTCTGTGGTATTTAGCCGATTCCGAATGAAAATCTCTGCGCCTTCGCGTTAAAGGTTTTTAAACAGCGCTTGTGTATGCTGAGCGCGCCTTACTCTTTTGCTTCAGGTGCTCTCTCTAGATGAACGGTGTAAAGAGATAAGCGATCAGAATTTGCGGCGGATTTCCAATGCCACGCCCACAAGCTGGTCTTCCACGCCAGGCGGCACATCCTGAGTTTTTATCACATTGGCATCCGCGCGGAAAATCCACGCCTTGGTCAACGGCAATTGATAACGAACGCCGATGCCGATCTGGTCACCGGCAACGTTCAGGGTGCTGTCGTCTCCCTGGTCGCTTAACATCGACGCTTCGACGACCAGTTGCTGGTTCAGGGCAAACAAATACTCTACACCCAGCGCAAAACCCGCGGTATCAAACGCGGTCGCGTCCATGGTGGGTATTTTCGCCAGGCCGCCGTCAAACGTAATGCCGGTATTCTTCAGGATCCCGCCGCCGTTGTTGGGATCGCGGGCCACCGATTGCGGGCGATCCACCCCGTAAAACAAATTCAGGTAGGGCACCAGGGTGGTTGGTTTGGAGGTAATAAGTGAGTTTTCAATCAGTACCGCATAACCGTCCGCGGTTTTATCCGCATTGTTATCGCGGCTCTGGCCGAAGTTGCCGATCAAGCGTATAGAGTTTGAAATCAGGCCGCCGTAACGTTTGGAAAATGCAATCGATGCGTTATGGTACGACTGGTCACCCAACTCGCTCTGGTCATCCAGCATGGCGTAACCCAGTTCCCAATAACCCTCGTTGGCTTCAATAAATGTTGTTACGCCGTAAACGTTGACATCGCTGTCACCCACGCTATCCAGGCCGGATGACACTTTGTCAAAACCAAAAAAGAAACTGATATCCATATTGCTAATGTCCAGGCTGGTGCTGTGCAGCGCCGGTATGGAAAACGCCAGGCCGGTAAAAGCGTCATCCAGCCATACCCCGTTCTGGAACAACAAGGGCATCAGGCCCACGGCAAACGGCAAATCCCAACGGGTGTATTCGCCACCGAAACCCGCCACCATGGCGCCCAGGTCGCCTTCAAAAAAGGCGGCGATGGGCTCGAAATCCGATTCCGTTTCGGTGTTTTCCTCGCGCTCGCCGGTGACCGGATCCTCGACCGATTCCCAGCGGGTCAGGCGGCCGTCTTCTTCCAACGGCCTCAACAACACATGAAAGCGTTCAGTGGCGGTGAGTTTCCAGTCAAGGTCCAGGTTTAATTGCAACGCGACCTGCGAGATGTCGGTGTCATCGGCGCGCTGGACGTTACTGGCGACCGCCCTGATATCGCCGTAGGCGAGGAACTGCTGCGAGGAAGGATTCTTTTTGCCGAAGACATAACTGCTTTCATTCAGCAGGCCGGTGGAATACATGGGATGACCCAGTTCCAGCAGCGGGCGATGCACCTCATAGGCCTGTTTACCGCCGTAGATTTCCAGTTGCGCCTTGGGGTCGTAGGGCTTTTTTTCATAACTGGGGTCGGGGCCGAATATCGATGGTTGGTGCGGCACCAGTTTCGCGCCCTCGGAAAACTTCGGTTGCGCGCCGTCCTCCGCCGTGCGGGCGGCTGAACTCAATAGCAGTAAGCCCAGCAATAAGAGTGTATTAATGGTTTCGATTGTGCAGGTTTTTTTATTCATGTTCGGTCCTGTTACTTAACAGTGAATTCCACAGTGTAAGGGTGTATGTCGACCATGCCTTCGTTCATGGCCCGTTCCATGTCGGCGGTCGCGCCGACGAACTTCATGAAATAAATCGGCTCCGCCCGGCTGCGCATGCGCACCGCCAGTTTGTAAGTGCCTTTCTCTTTCAGCAAGGACGCGGGTACGGTGTATTCCGCCTTGCGTTTACCCAGCGGCGGAATGCTTCGGCCTTCCATGCGCACAAACGGCGGATGGTTCATGACGCTCACCGGTTGTTGCGCGGGCCGCAGGAACGGCAGCTGGTCCACGTCGAAATTCACCGGCAGGTACATTTCCCGGTCGGCGCCCTTGACATTGGTGGTCAGGAACTTGGTCTGCAGGTTGAACAGTTGCGTGTCACGGTTGATTTTGCCGGCGCGCACGTCCAGCGAATGCAGGTCGGCCATGTCGCCATTACTGTCTACGTAGCCGCTTTCCCAAACCCGCTTGCCGCTGGGATCGGCGAGCGCCACGTTCAACCACAGTTCCGGTTGCGCGCCCAGCGAGCCGGACGGCACATTGTGCCCGATGTTGATATTTTCAATCACATAATGAAAGGACAAGCTGCTGCCGGCTTTAGGCGCGCCGTCAAAGAAAGGTCCATCGACATGGGTTCCCATCTCCATCACCTGTTTGCGCTGCTCGTCCCGGATTTTCAGCTTGGCGAAATTTTCCTGGATTATTTCCCAGGCCGTTTCACGGTCGGAAATATCCTCCCATTCCGGCGGGAACGGGTAATCATCCGCCACGTTTTCTTCAAATTTCGGCGAACCCCATCCGGCGCGGTAATCAAAGGTCAGCCATTGCTTGATGGTCCATGCCCCGGCGTTGGCGTTATGCGGAAAGATACCCGGATGCGCGATGGAATAACCCGGCCCGTAAAAGGAATGATTGTAATGATCGCGGTCCGCTTCGATTGCCTTGCCGTCCACCACGGCGACGGGTGCGCGCTCAAAACCGGAAGGCACGCCGGGAACGCGTCCCATGTGGCATTGCTGGCAGGTGACGCCTTCTTTATGCGCGGGCGATGCGCGGTATTGATCCCACACCACTTCCAGTTTAATACCCAGGTTCACCGCCACCTGATGGCAGGACATGCAAAACTCGGATAGGCGGATCTGGGGAAATTTAACGGCCTTGGTATGAATTTTCTGGCCGATGTCTTCATTGTTGGTGGAGACCTTATATTGGCCGGGATTATCCAGGACTTTTTGCAGTTCCTTGGCTTCCGTCGGTCCGTAAACGGGTTGAAAAATATTGCCCGGATTAATGCGGCGTTCGCCGTTCACTTTGGCGTATCCGGTGTTGACACGATGACAGGTAATACAGGTTACGCCTTCACGCGATACCTGGGTGCGGTCCCACAAATCCGTTTCACGCGGTTCCCCCAGGGTAGTGCCGACACTTTGATGGCAGCGGACGCAGAAACTGTTGACGGTCGGCGCCAGGCTGTTAATCGCATTTTCAAATTTATGGAACATGGGCGACAGGCCGGAATAAGCATGGGCCGACGCGCTCCATTCATCGTAAATTTTTTGGTGACAGGCGGCGCATTTCGACGCGCTGGGGAAGTCGTCTTCCAGCAGAACAGTGGCGTGCACGGCAGCGCCTTCAGAGGCAGGGGTCGCCTTTTCCGCCGCCAGGCTGGATTCACTCGCTATCGGCAGGGTCAGCGACAACAAAAACAACAAAAAACCGGAAATTCCAGAGCGAGTATCACGATGAAATAGCTGCAAAAGCGGATGCGCTTTTTGTCGTAAAGTCATAAGGGGGTCTCCAAAGATTGCGATCTTCTCTTTTTAGTTCTTTATATATAGCCTATTATTTCTGTTGTTACCGGATAACGCGCTGAAGAACGACGATTATATCGTCAATCCGGCAAATTACTGTAAATTTACCCGGACATTGTCCGACAATTCTACTGTTTCTGTGTGAGGCTGAAATGTCAGCCCACAATGCTTTTTGCATTACGCCGAAGTTAGAGGGACATCAATAAAAAAATGAACGCTACCGCGCTGGAAACTCGTCGGTCTACATTTGTTGGATTAATAACCGCTGGCGCCATGGGTTCGCTAGCGGGGCATGTTGTGCTGTGGGCTTACAGCAAAATAGTTACCGGCCCCCTGGTCATCGCCGGCGCCCAGATCACCGGTATCGTCATGCTCAAATCCGGCATTCTCTGGGCGGTGTTGTTTGGCGCAGCGTATTTACTGAGTTTAATCGTCAACTTTGTCAACGCGCGCCCCAAGACCAGCCGCGTTGTGGAAAATCCCCAGGCCGACAAATGGCAACAGCAGTTGCAAAGCGTGATCTCCAATCTGGAAGATCAACATCACGAAAACAAATGGAAGGGGTTTCGTCAGTTCGTCATTGACAAGCGGATCAGTGAATGCCCCGACCACTCCATTGTGTCGTTTTATCTGAAACCCTACGACCGCGGGCCAATACCCCGGTTTAAACCCGGACAACATCTCGCGTTCCGCCTGGACCATGTGCCCGGCCAGGCCAAGTCCGTCGTGCGCTGTTATTCCCTCTCCGACAGCTATCACGGGGACTTTTACCGCGTCTCCATCAAACGCGTGCCGGCGCCACCCGATAAACCGGAACTGCCGCCGGGTATATCGTCCAATTATTTTCATGATCAACTGAAAGTGGGTGATTTCCTCGATGTGCGGGCGCCGTCGGGCAATTTTTATCTGGATGCCGCGCGCAATACCGATTCGGTGCTGATCGCCGGCGGCGTGGGCATCACCCCCGTGCTCAGCATGTTAAATACCTTGATCGAGACGGGTTCGACGCGGCAGGTCTGGTTTTTTTACGGCGTCATCAACAGCGAACAGCACGCCATGAAGGAACATTTGGAAAATATCGCCCGGAATCACCCCAATGTCCATCTAATGGTGTGTTACAGCCGGCCGCTGGATACCGACCGGGAAGGGCTTGATTACCATTCCCAGGAACGGGTATCGGTGGACTTGTTTAAAAAAGTATTGCCCTCCAGCAATTTTGAATTTTACATGTGCGGTCCGCCGCCGATGATGAAATCCATCACGGAAGGACTGGCTGCGTGGGGGGTGCCTGACAAACATGTACACCTGGAAGCGTTTGGACCGGCCAGCGTGCCGAAAAAATCCAAGCCCAAGGCCGATGCGCCGAAAGCCGCAGTGGAATTCCAGGTGGAAGGCGAAACCTTTGCATGGACCGGAGAACATGAAAACCTGCTTACATTTGCCGAGGACAAGGGCGTGGAGTTACCTTCGGGTTGCCGTATGGGTAATTGCGGCAGCTGCATGACACTGTTGTTGTCCGGCGCAGTGGAATATCCGGGAGGCAAGCCCGGATTCGAATTCGAAGCCGGCAGTTGTTTGCCCTGTTGTTGTGTGCCCATCGGCAATATTTCATTAGAAGCGTAACAGTGGAGCGCTTCATCATCGGGAATGAATCACTATGCTTGACATGTGCAAAGACAGAAACAAAAACAGAAACCATCACAACGGTATTTTACACGGACTGTTTTTTATTTTACTGGCGGTCACCGCGCAATCGGCCGGTGCGGAATGGGACTATAACAAGGTCAAAACTTATAAGGGCTGCGTCAAATGCCATGAAAAGCAGGTGGAAGTCTGGGAAAAGAGCGAACATTTCAAAACCTTCAGCGAGCTGACCAAAAAACCCGAAGCCAAGGAAATCGCGGAAAAAATGGGAGTGAATCCCAAGGCCATTAAAAAAGACCCGCTGTGCGCCGGTTGTCATTTTACGCTGGCCGAAGATAAGGGCCAGCCCAAGGCTGTGTCCGGCGTATCCTGCGAATCCTGCCACGGTCCCGCGGCGGATTGGCTGGAGCTGCATAATGAATTCGGCGGCAAAGGCGTAAAAAAGCAATTCGAAGCGCCGGAGCATCGCAAGGAACGGCACGCCAAGCAGGATAAAGCCGGCATGATCTATCCCGGTAACATCTACGGCTTCGCCAAAAATTGTTACAGTTGCCATATTGTGCCCAACGAGAAACTGGTGAATGACACCAAACACGCGGCGGGCAGCAAATTTAATTTTGTGAAACGCACTCAGGGCGATATTCGCCATGGCCCGGAAGCCACGCCGGAAGAAAAACGCAAAATGCAGGTGATCGGTTACGCGGTGGAGCTGGAGCTCAGCGCTAAAGCCCTGGCAAACGCCAAGAATGCGGGGCGGCGCTTTACCGATGAAATGCGCCAGCGCAGTTTGAAAGCGCTGGCCAACCTGCAGGATATTAACAACAAGGTCAAGGACACGGACGTCGCGAAAATAGTCGCCGCCGCCAGCAAGTCCGCGTTTAACCCCGGCGGCGCGGACCTTTCCGGCGTGGCGCAACAGGTCGCCGACGCCGCGCAACGTTTTTCCAGCGCCTCGGATGGCGGCGCCTTCGCGGCGCTGGATAACCGCAATGAAGTGGATGCCGGCAGCGCCAAGGTCGCCAGTGGCGGCGCCGCCGCACCGGCAGCGCCGGCGGCAAAACCGGCGGTGGTTGCCGCCGCAAAACCAGAGCCGAAACCGGCGCCCCAAGCAGAGTCCAAGCCGGCGCCCCAACCCGCACCGGCCGCGCCGGCTCCGGCAATAAAAACGGAACCTAAGCTTGAGGCCAAACCCGCGCCACAATCCCCGCCGGCACCCGCACCGCAATCGTTACCACAATCGTTACCACAATCGTTACCACAATCGTTACCGCAATCGTTACCACAACCCGCGCCGGCGGTCGAAGCGGCAACAGCGGTTGTTGCCGCGGCGGCCCCTGCCGCACGGGAAAAAGCCGAACCACAGCCAGAGCAAATCGCCAAAGTCACGCCGCCCGCCGCGCGCCCTGTCACGCAGGAAAAAGCCGAAGCCGCGTTAAAGCTGATCAAGGCGTTTGAGATCGTCGCGCCAAAGAGCCAAAAACTTTGCAATACCAATAATCCCTGGATGCTCGGTGAAAAGAACGTGGCGGAAAGCGACCGGCTGACCAATGCGGATTGCTTGTCGTTGCGCTATACCGCCGCTAACGGCGCCATGCTCTATGTATTCAACCAGACGGCGGATGGCAAGCTGGTACAGTTGTTGCCTAATACTTGCAATGCAATGGGTGTCGGCTCCAACACCATCGCTAAAAACCAGCGTATCCATATTCCGCAAAGCTCCGGCAAACAAGCCCTGGTGATGGGGCTGGATGACAGCAAGGGCATTGAATGGTTTTATGCGGTGGCCGTCGCCGATGCGGACGCCGAATCCCTGTTAAAGAAGCAGATCGCGGGAGTCGCGGACGTGTGCGACGAACAGGCCGCGCAGAAATTCGCGCTCGACGTGCAGCAGTTCCAGGCAACCTTGTCCACCATCGATGCGGTGAGTAATGGCAAGCTGCAATGGGAAGGCAGAAAATTTATTCATGATTAACCATTAGTAACTACTCACCCGTAGGCGGCGCCGGTGTCTCCTGCCGGGGGACGCCACAAGTACGTCCCTGTAGGCTCGACTGCGGCCATCCCTGGCCGCAGACGCCCCCGGCAGGAGACACCGGCACCGCTTTAACCTATGCTGCACGGGGTGAGTAGTTACGATTAACCATTATTAGTTCTTCAACAGTTGAATCACTTAAACGGGTACTATGCCGGACGATCATAAAACCACGATAATAACCCGCCCGAAAAAGTGGGACCGGGCGTTTAGCGAAGACATGACGTTACAGCAGGTCGACGCGCTGTTAACGCTGGAGCCGTTTCAGTCGATCGCGAAGGAGAAACTGGCAAAAGCCAAGGATGCCAATGATCCGGCGGCCTTGAAAGGGCTCAAGGATATCCTGCTGCACGAAACCCGCATCAATGACTATAAGGCCGATGAAATTATCGTCCGGCAGGGTGACTATGGCGGTTCCGCGTTCCTGATGTTATCCGGCAAGGCGCTGCCGCTTTACGATATCGAGGATGCCAGGCTGGGCCGAGCCAAACGCAGCCAACGTTCGCTGTTGGAGCTGTTCAAGCAGCGCTGGAGCAACCCCGGGCTGCCGGAAGTGCGTGATGTCAGCCGTTATTCCCGGGACTATCAGCAGAATCTGCGGCAGGCGCGCGGGCCGGTGGTGTTAAAAGACGCGGCGAAAATTGCCGGCCAGCAAAAGATCACGCCTCAAGCCATCGAAACAGGCACGCTGTTCGAAGAAGCATCCGCGATCCGGCGCTCCGCGCGCAGCGCCACGATTGTCGCCGAAACCGATTGCCGGTTATTGGAAATCAAATGGCAGGGGTTGCGCGACCTGATGAACTACAGCAAGCCGTTCCGGCAACAGCTCGAAGAGCAATACCGCGAGCGCAGCTTGAAACAACATCTGCGGACGTTCTCTCTATTTCAAAAAATCCCCGACGAACATATTAATGCCATCATCGCCGCCGCCGTTTTTGAAAGTTTTGGTAAAAGTGATTGGAATACCAGTTTCAAGAATCTGGATGCTAAAACCGCCGCTGAACGTATCCGGGATGAACCGCTGATCATCGAAGAAGGTGAATATGCCAATGGCCTGATATTAATCCGTTCCGGTTTCGCCAGGGTATCGCGCAAATATCACAAGCAGCAGCAAACCCTGGATTATATGCGCGCCGGCGACGTTATTGGCATCAATGTGCTGATGCACAATCTCAGCAATCCCAACAAACGCAACTATGAATACTCCTTGCGGGCCCTGGGTTATACCGACGTGCTGCGCATCCCGGCGCCGGTGTTTGAAAAACATATTGTGCCGTTTTGTGATGCGCAGGCGCTGCAGGCCGCCGAACTCGCCAGCGTCGTCAACCTGCAAAACCAGCAGTCGGTGGTTGCCGATGAGTTATTGAATCGCGAATCGGCGTTGCTGGAGTTTTTTGTGGAACGGCGCTTCATTAACGGCACCAAAACCATGATGATCAATACCGACCGTTGCACCAACTGTGACGATTGCGTGCGGGCCTGCGCCATGGCGCACGAAAACAACCCGCGCTTTATCCGGCACGGCTTGCGGAACGACAAATTCATGATCGCCAATGCCTGCATGCATTGCTCTGACCCGTTGTGCATGATCGGCTGCCCGACCGGCGCGATTCATCGCAATCCTACCGGCCAGGTGATTATCAATGACGACACCTGTATTGGTTGCGCAACCTGCGCCAACAGTTGTCCCTATAACAACATCCGCATGGTGATGATTCGCGACCGCAAAGGTTCCATTGTGCTGGACGAGCAGAACAGCCCGATTGTTAAAGCCACCAAGTGCGATTTGTGCGAGGGACAAATGGTGGCGCCGGCCTGTGAACGTTCCTGTCCACACGATGCGCTGCGCCGGGTCGATATCCATGACATTACCAACCTGCAGGAGTGGCTCGAAGCGTGAGCATTCGCATCAAAAACCGGTTGCTGCGGTTTTCCGCGCTGTTGATTATTGCGCTGATTTACTACTGGCTGCACCAGCAATATGCCATGGCCCGCCTGGAACCGGCTTTTCTGAGCGGCTGGTTGATGCTGGGCATCCTGCTGTTACTCATCCTGTTTAACCTGCGCAAAAAATTCAGTTATCTGCCTTTAGGGAACGCCCATACCTGGGCGCAGTTACATTATTATGCCGGAATGTTGCTGGTGCTGGTGTTTCTGCTGCATATCGGCATGCGTTACCCCACCGGCGTGTTTGAAAACCTGTTGTTTTACTTTTTTGTCCTGGCGATTCTCACCGGTCTATATGGCATTTATATTTCCCGCGCCTTTCCCCGGCGTTTCAGCAGCCGGGGCGAATACCTTATTTTTGAACGCATGCCGGCGTTCCGCCAGGCACTACGGGAAAAAATCGAGGGCCTGGTGTCCCAATCCATCGAGCAACTGCATTCCACGGCCATTACCGAGTTCTATTCCAAACGCTTGTTACCGGTGCTGTCAAAACCGCAGAATTTCTGGCTGCACCTGTTTAACTCCGGCGCGCCTTATGCGCGTTGGGACACCCAATTTGCAGCGGTGTACCGCTACATGGACGAAAAGGAAATCGAGATCACCCAACAGATCAAACAACTGTTTTATCAAAAACTGGATCTGGATTATCAATACGCCAACCAGGCCATGCTCAAGTACTGGCTGTTTTTGCATATTCCCATCAGTTATGGGCTGGTGATCCTGGTGCTTTATCACCTGTTATTAACCTACAGTTTTTCAGGCGGTTTGTAATGCGTGACCTGCAAAGTTTTGACTTTGATAAAAGCCAGTACGAGCGCGTCAATCAAAAGTGGATTTGCGGAAACCAATCAACAGGACAAGACTGCGCGAAAGGTCCGGATGCGCGCGGACAGTGCCGGGCCGGTGCGGAATGCAAGCCCTATAAAAACGGTGACCGCTGGGAATGCGCGCGGTCCATTCTGCAGGGCGGCAAGTGTGAGCACGGGCCGCAGGGTGATGGCGGTTGTTATCACCGGATTCCACCGTGTAAACCCATCAGGAGTTTGCGCGCGCGCCGCGGTTTAATGGTCGCCGGGGTGGGATTCGTATGCCTGGCCTTGGCCGCGTTATTTAGCGCCGCGCCGCTGCGTGACCTGGTCATCAATCCAGGGTCCTTGTCCGCCAAGCACAGCGCCAAAGTGCAACAGTGCGACTCTTGCCACGATAAAAAAACGGCGAACCCGGTCCACTGGCTGGGGCTGGCCTTTGCCGATACGAATCAAACCAAACCATCCGCCTGTGTCAATTGCCACAAGATCGGCGCAACGGCGATGAATCCCCATAACCTGGATGGTGAACAGCTCAAGACCATCAAGACCCGGCTGCAAGTTTCACTCAAGGACAATGCGGTCCAGCGCTTCAATTTATTTTCCGATGCGCCGGACTCTAATGCGTCAGGCAAGGTGCAGTGCGATACCTGCCACAAGGAACACCGGGGTAAACATACCGACCTTAAACGGGTGGAAAATTTTCGTTGCATGGATTGCCATGTCAGCCGGCACGTGGATTTCAAGGATGAGCATCCGGAGTTTGTGGATTTCGCCTACAGCCGCCGTACCCATTTGCGTTTTGATCACGGTAAGCATTTCGAAAAATATTTCAAGGAGGAAAAAGTGGCCGAGCATGCGCCCGAATCCTGCGCCAGCTGCCACAGTCCCGATAACGAATCCGGCGTCATGGTGTCGCGCAGTTTCAAGGATGGCTGCATGCGTTGCCACAAGAATGACACCACGGCGGAAAGTTTCACCGAAAAAGGCGTGGTGTTCTTCCGCTTGCCTTCGTTGGATCTGGATACACTAAGCGCCAATAATATTTCCATTGGCCAGTGGCCGGATGGACTGGAAGACGAGGAGCTGACGCCGATGATGCTGTTCCTGCTGTCTTCCAATGAAGAACTGCGGCCTTTGCTGGAACAGCTGGCGGCGCGGGAGTTAAACCTGGCGGAACTGGACGGCGTTCCTCCGGAAACCCTGCAACTGGTGGGCAAGCTCATCAACCATTTAAAGGATTTATTGCTGATCATGGCGAACCAGAGCAGCCAATGGTTGAGCCTGGTGGAGACGCTCGCCAACCAGCGGTTGGATGAGGTGTCGCGCGCGGCCGTGGAAAATTTTCTTCCGGCGCAGCAGATGAATCGCGCGTTTGCCATCTGGATTCCCAATTTATCCATCGAAAAACTGCTGCGTAACCGGGGCAAACAAGCGGATAACAAGCTGGTGCCGGTCGATCATGAATTGTTGCAGACTGACGCGAATACGGTACGGCCCGGGCGCTGGTATGTGCAGGGTTATGCATTATTATACCGCCCGAAAGGCCACGAAGATGAAATGCTGCGTACCTGGCTGGAAGTGTCACGCGCCGCAATCATGAACAAAAACACAGTGGCGATGGAATTGTTGAATAACCTCGCACATGAAGATACCCCCGGCCAGTGCATGCGTTGCCATAGCGTGGATAACGTGGATGGTGTGGTCAGCCTGAATTGGAAAGCCCGAAACCTGCCGCCGGAGAAACGCCTGTTTACCGTATTCAGTCATGCGCCGCACATGAAAGTGCTTAAAGCCGACCAGTGCAATACCTGTCATAACCTGAACAGCAAGGCGGATTACGCCGGCGGTTACAAGGATATGAATCCGTTCGTTTATCAAAGTAATTTTCTTGCAATACAAAAACAAACCTGCGCGCAATGCCATAGCGCAAGCAAAGTGGGCGACACTTGCGTGACCTGTCATAAATACCATTTGACGAAGACCTTGATTAATGGCGATTTGAAAAAGGTTGCCGCCCGATAGCGTGGCGGCGGACGATACTCACCGGGGTATAAACTATGTTGTTAGGAAAAAACCAGCATTATATTTTGCTATGCCTGTTCCTTGCGCCGCCCGGTCAGGGCATTGCGGCCAAATGTGATTTTCTGCCGAAGCAGGAACGGCCGGATTGGGTAAGCAAGCCGGTTGAGTTGCCGGGATTCTACACCGGTGTCGGCCTGGCGGAAAAAGGCGGATTGAGCGCCGCGGAGCAGATAAAAGTAGCCCGGCAAAACGCCTTGCAGGATATGGCCGGCGGCATCAAGGTGTCCGTCAAGGACACGCTCCTGGTCAAGGAAGCCTTGCGCAGCTCAGGTTCGGATACGACATCGGAAAAGAACGTGGAATCGGTCACGCAAACCGTTACCGAACAATCACTGGAACAGGTGCAGGTCGACCAGACCTGGCTTGATCAGGATAAATGTATCGTGTGGATACGCGTGAAAGTGGAAAGGAGCCTGGTGGAAAAGGCGCGGGCGCGTGAATATGAAAAACAAAAGCTGGCGGTGCTGAATGATCTGCTGGGCCGGGCGGAAAACAGCGGCTTGCCGGTTGGAGAACGCGCCAACGCGGTAAAGCTGGCCAAGTTACAGATGAACGATATTGATTTCACCGCGGCCGAAAGCGCGCTGGGAAAGGATGCCTTGTTGCTCAAACTGAAACAGCTGGAGGAGCAATTAAAATCAGTGGCGCAAAAGCAGGATAAAACCAAGGAATGGTGGGGCAAGGTGGCAAAACTGGAGCTTGCCGTTGACGGCAACAGTTCGCCTTCTGAAAAAGAGGATATGGCCAACGAGGCGATTAATTTATTGCGGCAAATTATTTACGCGGCTCCCATGGAGCCCGGTATCGCCGAAGCGGAACAGGCCTACTTTAAAATCGCGGATTTCGAGCACCGGAGAAATAACGCTTGCTCGGTGCGGATTCAATATGAGATTGTCGCCAGCCGTTCGCCGTCCGCGCAATGGCGGGAGCAGGCGAAAACCAAACTGCCGCAATACGCCTGCGATGACAAACAACGCGAAACTTTCGACTGGCGCGTGTTGCTGGAAGGACGCAATGTCGAAGTGAACTGCGCGTTTAAAACCAATAATAAACCGCAATTATGGCAGCGCGCCTGTTCCGATATCATTACCCATATCAAACAGTTCGGCGCGAATATTGTCAGCGGCGAAAGACTTTCGGCGCAACAGGTGTTGCACGCGGCGGCCAGGGCCGGCGCCAACAATTTCAAATCACCGCGTGGGCAGGCGATTACCATTTTTATTACCGCGAGCGGTGATATCAAGACCCGTAAAAATACCGGCAATCCCCAGGGTAAGGACTATCAATACAATGGCGATGTCGCCACCTATCTCGTGATCAATGACCGGTTGGAAGCGGCGGACACCTTTAACGGTGTCGGTGGCTGGAACCCGGTTTCGGAACAAATGGCGATGGACGTATTGGCGATCAATGTGGTGAAACGCTGGAAACAACGAACGCTTAAATTTATTCATAAGGATGCCTGATATGCTGCGCAATCGAAGCCTGTTACAACTGCCGGTGCTGCTTTTTTTATTGATTACCGTTGCGCATGCCCAGGCGTCCACGATCGGCGAGCGGATTAAACAAGCCAGTTTTTCCAAAGTGGCGGTCGTGGTGTACCCGCAAAATGAGCCCGCCAGGAAAATGGTGCGCACCGCGCAATCCCGGATTGAAAACGTGTTGCTCGATAATGGCATTACCGTGCTGGACCAGGATAAGGCCAATGAGCTGAAAAATGTCTGGAAAAACCTGGAGGATCCGGGATATTTCGTCACAGCGGATGATTTCGTGGATAATGCCGAGAAGTACAAACTGGATGGTTTGATTCGGGTGTACCTGAACGCCGAATCCAGTAAAGGTTTTGCCAATTTCTTTACTGCAACCGCGCAGGCCGATGTGCGCTTCGTGGCGCAGGATGCAGCGGTGGAAGCGCATACCACGACACCCATGGGGGTGCCGGGCAATCCGCCGTCCGACGGCTTGACCGAAGTGGCCGCCATGGTAAACGCCGTGCAACGCGCGATTGACAAAGCGGCTTCTACCGTGGGTTTGCAAGTTGTCAGCTTTACCGCGCCAGGGGCTTTCTCCTTCGACTTAGTACCAAGCCAGGAGCAGGTTCCGCTACAGTATGCCTCAAAGGCGGCAACGGATGCGGACTTCGTTAAATTCGCCAATCTGTCCACCTATCGCTGGAAAGCCGAGGAAGTGACCTGCGCGGTGGCGGCGGGCTCCGGGGACCTGGCGGCGGTTGCGGGTTACATCAAGGAAACCCAGTCCGGGTTTAATCGGGTATATGGTTCCATCGTGCACGTGGTGAATATCAAGGAAGGCAGGGAGATTACCACTTTTGAAGCGGAAGCGATCGCGCAACGCAAGAAACACGAAAAGGCCAGGGCGAAGGTTCTGGATTGCGTGTTCCTGTCGAGCTGGCGTTATCTGGCCGTTGTGTCGGGGAACTACCTTATACTCTGGGATATCGAACGGGGCCTGCTGCTTTCCAAAGTGCCTATCGAAGGCGGGCTGGAGCAGGCGCAGCTAGCTTATGCCAAACACAATGACAAGGACTACCTGGGTGTCAAGTCCGAAAAGGGCGCGTCGCTGGTGTTTGAGATTGTACGCAAGACGACATAAATAGGCATTCCCACGCGGAGCGTGGGAACGAGACAAGGCGGGCTGGAGCAGGCGCAGTTCTTCTCGTTCCCACGCTCTGCGTGGGAACGCATATGAGCCATCGATGGGTAGAAGCCGGCATACTCATTCCCACGCTCGACGATTGGCTCCCGGCATCGGCTACCGCCGACATCCCTGTCGGCGTCCGCGTGGGAATGCATTTACGGTTAGAAGTAGACGTTCAGGCCGAAACGTAATTCCGTGTAGTCGCCAAAGTCACCCAGTGAATCCACGATATTATACTGACCGTATACCGATGCGCGCTCGGATACGAAATGCTTTATTCCGGCATGCAATTCAATGGTTTCATCTTCCGCATCCATGAGCGCCAGGTTAAAGACGCCGCCGACATAGGGGATAATTTCATTGGTTTCCGGGAATATATAATCGGCGCCAGCACCGAGAAACAAAAAGTCGTCACCGGCAACACTAAACCAGACCAGGCTGCCTTTAAGCTGGATATTCTCTTTAAACATCAGGCCATAAGTGCCATAAAGACTCCAGACGTCATCATCTATATCATCAAAGCTCAACAGGCTCGCTGAAAATCCAACCTCATTGGTGCCCACGTTGAGTTCCGCCATGGCGGAAGTGGCGCCAAACAATGACAGCGCCAGGAAAGTGGATTGAACTAATTTTTTTAATTGCATTTTATGTATCTCCTATGGTGGTTAACGACGAACGAATCAGACTGCGTAAAGGAATTAACTGAAAAGCAGCGCTTGTTTAAAAGCGGTACTGTTTAAAAAGCAGTAAACTGGTTATAAAGTTTTGCTTCCTCTTCCGCGTTAATGGTCAGCGCGGTGGCTTTAACGAGACTGCGAAACATGGTTTGACCTTGCTCCTTGCTGAGCCGCAGCAGGGTGCAGAGTTGTTTTCTGCCTTGCAGGTTCACGGTTTCCAGCTTTTCGACTTTTACGTCCTGCAAGGTACTATCCGTAATTTGCTCTGAAACGCTTTCAAACACGTTTTGAGGCGCGTTATTGTTTTCCTTTTTGGCATACAGTGTATCGACGCCTTTAATTCTTATCTTGATCTGCTGGGCCAGGTCGCTGCGCGCCTTGGCCAGGGCGATCTTCTTATCCAGGCTTAAATTATCCGTCCAGTCAGTACACCCGGCGGCGACCAGGCTGCCGTCGGTAGAGGTCGGATTGAATATCCAGGATGGTATGTCGTTCTCTGGGGCACTGTTTGCCGATGGATTGGCGCCGCATGCGCTTAGTAGCAATAGGAAAAAAACGATGCAAGAAAGAAGTGCACCAGCGTTAAATAAAGATTTTTCCAGCGTCATCGCTTTGTACATGTTCAGCAACCTCGAATCGTTTTTCTCTATTAGTCAATAATGTGAGCCATATAGCAGTTTTTGGGCTATATTTTGAGTTTGTTCGCCGATATAGCTCAATCATTGGTAAGAATAGCCGAAAAACTAACAATGCCAATTAAAGAATGCCATCCAGTTCATTGTTACCTTGCAACCGGAATTGTCCAAGTATGAGCCGGACCTATGCTTACTATCAAATACGGGATGTTGGCCATAAGCATCCTGATCATCCCAGCAAGATCGTTTTTGGCCGCTTGTCCAGCTAAATTATCATGACGACCCATTCAGTCTTATTTTCCATGATCAGGTTTCTAGTATCGGCAGTTGCCGCTGTTTATTTAGCGGGAAGCGCATTGGCCGCCCAGGATCAGCTGGAACTGGTGCTCAATCCCTATATGCACAATAGCGCGGTCAGGGATATCGCGCTGGACGGCGCAAATGGAGTGGTCTATACCGCGTCCGAAGACGGCACGGTAAAAATTTGGTCCCAATCCGATGGCACGCTGTATAACACGCTGCATGTGCCCAGCTACAAAAACCGGACCGCCAAACTTTTTGCGGTGGATGTCAACCGCCATAATAACCTGCTCGCGGTGGGCGGCTCGACCTCACCGGACTTCAAGAATTTCCACATCTATCTGTTCGATCGCAAGAGTGGCGGCCTCAAGCGGGTGGTCGAGGGTTTGCCGGATACTATTACCACCTTAAAGTTTTCCGCGGATGGCAACTATCTTGCGGCGGGTATGGCCGGTGCCAAGGGTATTGTCATATTTTCCACGCAAACCTGGAAAGCCGTGCTGAAAGACGCCGGCTACCAGGATGACGTGTACGGATTGGACTTTTCTCCCCAGGGCGCGCTGGCAACCACCAGTTTTGATGGCTTCATCCGCCAATACAACAGCAGCTTTGAACTTAAACACAAGCAAAAACCGCAAGGCGGGTCCAAGCCTTATTCAATCCGGTATTCACCCACGGATGCGATGCTGCTGGTAGGTTTTGTTGATTCCAGGAACATCGAAGTGCTGGACAGTAACAACCTGTCGTCACTTTACATGCCCGACACCCTCCGGGTGGATAATGGAAATCTCGGCGCTGTGGCGTGGTCCGCGGATGGCCGGTCTGTTTACGCCGGCGGCGGTTTTGACGCGGGCAAAGGCACGGTGATTATCCGTTGGGACGGGCAAGGCAAAGGCGGGCGCACGGCGTCCCGGGTTGGCTCGAATACCATAAGCAAAATAATTCTAACGCCGGACGGTGACATGTTGTTTGCGACGTTTGATCCGTCATTCGGAATTTATGACGCCAAGGGTAAGAATCGTTTTGCCAAGGCGAGCGCCGCGGTCGATTTCCGGGAAAGCAACGGCCGCCTGCAATTTTCCACTGACGGAAAAAAACTGTTAATACCCCAGTCTCCCAAAGCCGGCAACTATTGGCTGTTTGACCTGGAACAGCTAAACCTCACTGAGGCAAACGGCAGCGAGGCCAGTTTTATTCAACCCGTCACAACCGATGCCGGTGCCAGGGTCGAATACGCTGACCATAGTGATGGCGTGCGGATTAATAATAAATCCTTAACGCTGGCGAAAGGGGAAAAGGTCCGCAGTCATGCCATTCTGCCAGAGTTACATCATGTGTTGGCGGGGGCGGACTGGTCCTTACGCTACTATAAAACCGATGGCTCACAACTGTGGGCGCGCGCCACGCCGGGCGCCGCCTGGGCGGTTAATTTCAGCAGCGATAACCGGTTTGCGGTGGCGGCGTTTGCCGATGGCACGATTCGCTGGTATGAAATTGATTCCGGCAAGGAACAACTGGCGTTATTTATCGACAAGCTGGACCTGTCCTGGGTCGCGTGGACTCCACAAGGTTATTTCAATGCGTCACCGGGCGCGGAATCTTATATCGGCTGGAAAGTCACCAAAGCGGGCAACCAAAAGCCGGATTTTTATTCGCTGAACCGGTTCAGGGAGCAATACTATAATCACGACTTGCTCCAGCAAGTGCTGTTTGATGCAAACGCGGGCGTTGCCGCCGGCGCTGCAATCAAAGAGACCGGGTCAAGTACAAAGCCGGCGGCGCAAGCGCCAACACAGACTCAGCCGCAAACAGTACCGCAGGCATTACCGCCCGTGATCACGATATTGTCCCATGGCCCGAGTGAGGCTTTTCAAGGCGAGAATATCCGTCTGGTCTACGAAGTCGCGGAAAAACAGGGTAACAAACTTAAAGAGGTGCGTGTGCTGCTGGACGGCAGGCCGGTATCAAAAGAGCGCGGCCTGGTGCGCGCAAAACCAACCGGGACAAAGGCCAACACCGTTGACTTAACCTTGCCCAAGCGGGATGTGACGGTCACGCTGATCGCGGAAGGCGAAAAATCGGTATCGGAACCGGCAACCATTCACTTTACCTGGACCGGCGCCAAGAGCGCCGGCGCTGATTTGTTGAAACCCGTGTTGTATGTTCTGGCGATCGGTATTTCGGATTATAAGGATCCGGATTTGAAACTGAATTTTGCATCCAAGGATGCGGCGGATTTCGCGGGTTCTGTGAAAAAGCAACAGGGCGCGTTATACCGGAAAGTGGAAGTGAAACTAATACCTGATGCGACGCGTGACCAGGTGCTGGACGGGTTGGACTGGCTGCAGAATGAAGTGACGGCGCGTGATGTGGCCATGGTTTTTCTGGCGGGTCACGGCGTGAATGACCGTAACGGCGAGTATTTTTTTCTGCCGGCCAATGTTAACCTGGAACGCCTGAAAACCACCGGCGTCACTTACCACGCGATCAAGCAAACCATTACCAACCTGCCGGGCAAGAGTTTGTTCTTCGTGGATACCTGCCACTCGGGCAATATCCTGGGGCCTACCACCCGGCGCGGCGTGTTTGATGTTAACGGCGTGGTGATGGATCTTACCAGCGCGGAAAACGGCGTGGTGGTATTCGCATCGTCCACCGGGAAACAGTATTCACTGGAAAATCCGTCCTGGAACAATGGCGCTTTTACCAAGGCGCTGGTGGAAGGACTGTCCGGCAAGGCGGACTTGTTCAATACCAGCCGGATAACCATCAATACCCTGGATGCGTATATCGCCAACCGGGTAAAGGAATTGACCCAGAACAAGCAAACGCCCACGACCAGTAAACCGGCGACCATCCAGGATTTTCCGATTGCCGTTAAACTGCCGTGACCCATAGAACCGGGAGCGGCAAATTCTATATCATTGAATTTAAATAATTAACAGACATGAATTGGAAAAACCCGCTGCAAAACGCGTGACCGGACGCGTAGGAAAAAACGGCGATGGCCATCTAAGATATACAACAGTCAGTTAACAAATAGTCAGTTAACAAACGTGTTTCGGCTGAAAATAGTTTTCTTAAATACGGTAACCGTTATACGGTAATAGGTGTATGGCAAAAACAAGTTCGAAGAATTTTGGAGGATTTATGACACGCAAACAACTCGCAACCGCAATAACAGTGATCGGCGCGTTTTTCATCAGCGCCGGGGCATTTGCCGGAGATTGCGGCGTCGCTCAGGAACATTTTAAAAAGGGCGTTGCCGCGGGCAAACGGGCAAACTGGACGGAAGCGCAACAATGGCTTGCCAAGTCAGTGGCCGAGTGTAACAAATTCGACAACTGGTACCTGCTGGGTCAGGCGGAAATGCAAATGGGTAACTTGCCCGCCGCCGCCTCCGCGTTTGAGGATGCCCGCCACTACGCCGCGGATAATGATCAAAAAGCGCTGGCGATCGCGCGTTATGCCGAAGTGCAAGCCAAGGAAGGCAAAATCGCCGAGCCGCTCACCCTGTTGCATGAGGCGCGCCGGATGCACTCCAAGGCTCCGGAGTGGATTACCCAGCTGGCCATCAGCCTGGACCGCAAACGCACGGAACAACCGTTAACGGTTGCGCAAGTGACCGGCGCATTAAACAACCGTTCCATTAAACTGTTTAAGCTGGACACCAAACCCAACATCAATGTCAATATCAATTTCAAGTTCAACAGCACCGACGTTGTGGAAGCCTCCAGGGACAGTATCGAGGTATTGGCCGAAGCATTGACCGATGTGTCCTTCGATGGCAAGCATATCACCTTGATTGGTCATTCCGACGCCCGGGGTGAGGGAAAATACAACCTGGCGCTATCTGAACAACGCGCGGATGCGATTTATAAAGCCTTGGTCACCCGGAAACCGCAATTGAAAGACCGTTTGACCATTAAAGGTTTTGGCAAGAACAAACCGCTCTACGAGGGTGAAACGGAAGACGTCTATCTGCTGAATCGCCGTATCGAAGTCGAGTTGGCTGATTAACAATTGCTTGCTTGAGCCGATAAAAGGTTATTAGTGAATTTGTTGTAATGGTATGGTAATAAACCTCTGATGCGGAAGTAAGATGAAGATAAAAATAATAATAGGGATAGTGGCGGCGGTTGCGGTGATACCGGTTGCGCTAATGCTGGGTGACAAGGCGCCACTTATTCCGGGTTCACCGCCAACCGCCGAATCCCTGTCCGCGGCTGAAAGCAAAACTGAAAATCAAGAAAAGGTGGAGCGAATATCGCGCACGGATAGCGCTGTGCAAGCGGAGGGGCAATCCGCAGAGGAACAGCCCGCGGCGGAACTACAAACACAAGCGGCGGGCAATCCGCCGGCAGTAGCGGGCAGCTTAATCGATACGTTTACCCTGGTGGCGCCGGGGGATTCGGCCAACTGCGCAACCCGCAATCCCTGGGGGCAGGGAGTGAAAGCCCTGACCGACCAGGATAATCTGTCCAGCCGCGATTGTTTTGCCTTGCGTGTGGCGGTATTGGAGGACGTGGAAATATTCCTGTTTTCACACGCGGAGAACGGCAAGTTAATTCGTCTTTTTTCCAGCAGCTGCAACGCGATGGGCCCGGTGAATTCACGGGTACATAGCGGCGAGGAAATTCAGTTGCCCCAGGACAGCGGCGGCAATCATTTAGTCATCGGCCTGGATGAGCAAACGGGCAAGGAATGGTTTTACGCCGTTGCGGTGAAGGATGAAAGCAGCAAAGGCGCGCTCAATAGCATTATCAGCGCGGTCCCCGACGTATGCCAGGATGGCGTGGTTCACACTGTGCCGGTCAAGGATTTCCAGGCCGGCCTGGACAAGCTGCAACAACAATCCGCTGGCGGTTTACATTGGATGGCGCACAGTTTTCTGCATATCTAGGAAAGTTTGGATGAGTACTGGTTATTTCACGCAGACGGAACAAATTAGCGGTAAACCGTATATGAACATTACCTTAATTAAATTCATCGGTGTTGCGTTGCTGTTACTGGCCGGCATCCAGCCCGCCGGCGCCGCGCGTTATGCGTTGCTGGTGGGGGTGGGTGATTACCATGTAAAGCCCCTGGCGGGCCCCGTGAACGACGTTCACCAGATGGAGAAGGTGTTGTCTGAACGCTGGGGGTTTGATAAAAAAAATATCGCCATACTGCTCAACAAGCAAGGCACCAAGAACAACATCCTCGCGGCGATTGAAAAACTCTATCAGCGTTCCCAGCCGGGTGATGAAGTGTTTATTTATTTAAGCGGTCACGGCACCAGCGCCAGCGACAAGGAATTGTCCACGCCATTACCGACCACCTCCGGGGCGTTTATACCGATCGATATCGCCGATGTGAAAACCATGGATGAACTGGTGAAAAAACTGGTCATCGGCAAAAATGATTTACGGCCCTTGCTGAACAAGTTTGATGAAGGACAGCGGCATGTATTTGTGGCGATTGATGCGTGTTATTCGGGGAATACGGTCAGGGGCGCATTTGGCAAAAAACGCCTGCAAAAACGCTTTATCGATGTGCGTGATATTTTACCGAAACGCGCCTTTGGGGATGAAGTGGGTTTTTCCGGCGGTGGAGAGTGGGGCGGTACGGAGTCCGGTGCTGATAATCACTATCCGTATAAAAACGTTTATTATCTGTCGGCCAGTGGCGAACACGAACCGGCGCAGGATATTCCGCCCAACATGGTTGACGTTTTTCCGACGATTGACGGCAAGTCCCATGGCGCGTTTTCCGACACGCTACTGAAAATTCTAAACAAGGATATTGACGCGGACGTGAATGGCGACGGCGTGGTGAGCTATTCGGAACTGAAGCAAGTGGTGCGCGATAAAATGCGCGTCCGGGGCTTTGACCATACGCCGCAAGGACTGCCCTCATTGGCGGAAGACACGGGCAATCTGGCAAGCCGTTCGATTTTTGGCGACGGCTTGCCGGCGCAAGCGGCAGCAGGCAAGGATGACAATACTAAAGTTAACAGTAAGAAAATTGAAAATACCAAGCTTGCGGCCGCCAGCCCCGCGACTGCCGCGGTTACACCCAATTCCGGTCAAGCATCATCGGGCAAACCGCCGGCACATAACACATCAACCGGTAAAACTTCGGCGACCGCAAAACCGGCATCCACACAAAAAATCAATCCAGCCGGCGCTACCGCGTTGCCGCTCAGGATTGATAAACAATTGAAAGAAGTCGCGCAACGCGCGGGTGAAATACCCGCTGTGACCTTGGTGAATGATGAGCCCATGCTGGATGTGCGCAAGGACGGTGCTGATGTGTTATTTGTCAGTAAATCGGGTGACCTCATCGCGCGGCTGGAAAAACCCACGGTTAATCAAATTGTCGAGCATATCCGGCATCAGGCGTGGGCGCACCAACTGGTGGCGGCGCCGTTTAAGCAGGATTTCAATGTCGGCCTCGAACTCTATGGCAGCGGCAAGGGCAGCACCGCCCTGGAAGGCGAGTTGCTGGGTTTTTCGGTACAAAGTTCAGAAAAAGCCTACATACTGCTGATCGACATCGATCCGCACGGCACGGTGAATGTGCTCTACCCGTACGAGCCGGCTGAACTGGGTCCGGTGGAAGCCAATCAACTGCTGGCGTTCAAGGATCTGTCCAGGGTGACAGCGCCTTTTGGCCGCGACTATGTGCAGGTCTATGCGTTTAAGGAAATCACGGAAGATTTCAAGGCATTAAGAGGAAAAAGTTTTTCCCTGGGCTCGCCCTATGTAAAAAACCTGGAACGCTTGATTGGCAGTCCTAACATGCCCAAAGCGAGGGTCAGTATGGAGCTTGTGACTTCCAAGGCAAATTAGTACTATTGGCTACTCCTAGGTTCAAATACTGTTACGCACACTCAAATAAATCCAAGAACGAGTCAAACAGTCGGAGTAGCACGTGAGTTCACAGGTTGACTGGCATGCTTTGGTTTTCGCCAGCGGATGGCTGCAAAAACTGGATCAACTGGCGGCCAAGCGATTTGGCGCCGGCGGGCTTGCCGAAGAGGCCGGCAGCTATGTGATTGAGCAATTGTCCGCTGACAATTGGTCGAAGCTTGCCGGTTTTAAAGGCAATTGCCAGCCGGAAACCTTCCTGCACACTGTCACCGCCAATTATCTCGAAGAATTTTCCCGTAAACGATTTGGGCGTCCGCGCCCGCCGGAGTGGCTGAAGCGCCAGGGCGAGCTTTGGGTGCAGGTCTGGAAGCTGGTGTGCCTGGAGCGGCAGATGGCGCAAAGCGTTATCGATCAGTTGAGCTGCAAAACCCTGCGTGAACCCCGATTTATTCAACAGATTATTACTACCGTGAAGGCCCGCTTGCCCTGGTGTGGTGAATCCAACCGGGAGATTACCCTGGACACCCGCGGCAAGGACGATGAGGAATACCACCCGGCCGAACATATCGCCCATGAACAAACGCCGGACAGTGAACTCACCGAAGGCGCGTTTGCCGACCTGCTCCTGATGATATCCAACCTAATGGCTGATGATGTGAGCAAAAGTCATTGCAGCGATACCGGCATGGCGTTGGCAACCGGCCTGGCGCGCGGTCATTTACCCAAACTGCGCGTATTACAACAATTGATCGACCTGACTGACGAGGAACGCGTGTTATTGCGCATGATTTTTCAGGACGGCATGAAAAAAAATCTTGTCGCCAAAGCCCTGGGCATGCAGGAACATTTACCCGGGCGCATTCTGAATCGTGCATTGGGAAAAATAAGCAAGGCTTTTCAAGAGGTTGGCTTGGACATGGAGGAAATCCAGGAGCTAAGCCTGGAACTGGCCTGACGGATTATCGTTGTCCGGACCCCGGCATTGTCCATCTAACATATACATATATAAGTAGATTGTAACTACTCACCCGTGAGCGGCGCCGGTGTCTCCT
>DATCIR010000238.1:0-11472 GCA_036507695.1 Gammaproteobacteria bacterium | reverse complement strand
TAAGAATATAGCCAGGAAGGCCAGTGAAGCCACCAGGAGAAGGGTGCTTAAACAACCGGATGTTGATAGAGTCCCCGATGATTCCGCGGATTTTTTCGTTAACGAGCCGCAGACGGATCTCGAGGCGCAAGATGAAATGAGCCTGCTGTTCACCAATATTGATGTCGGTAAGCAAGCGAGAGGCGCAACCGACCTGATTAACGCTATGAGTAAAGACGGCAAGAACGATGATGAATTGGTGCCTGATAAAGAACCGGCGGTCCAAAGCGGCTGGGTATCTGATCAGGTGATGTGGGAGACCGCGCTGGGTTTTCGTCAGGATGAAAAAGTTCAAAATATCATCGTGCCGGATTCAGGAAAAGCACGGGAACAGTTCTTTGGCCGTGATGTAAAACAACCCGAACAACCCGCAGAATACAAACACGATCGCCCCATTTTTCAGGGCCGGGAAATTAATTATCAATCGATCAACAGGTCGTCGAATATTCCGGTGGTTAACCGGCGCAGACAAATACAGGCGCTGGTACAAAAAGCTAAAATACTGTTGTGGTTGAGCCCCTTGATTGTGGCTATTGGCTATTATTTTAGCTTGGCTGAGGAAGAGCGGATCGCTCTACAGCTGAATGTTGCCAGGTTCATAACCGGTAAATCTTCCGGCCTGGACTTCGATAAAGACATCGCCAAGGACGCGGAGCAGCTAATCAAGGAAACCGAGGCGCGAATCAACGCAGAAACCAAAACAGCAAACGCAGCGAAATCCGCACCGGCTGTTAAGCCGACCAGCAACAAACCGGTTGTCAAAACCGCGCCACGGGAACAACCGGCCATCACGAATCCGAACACTTTCAGCGGACGGGATGTGCCATTCAGGGATCAGTCACGACCGGTAACCGCCGTTCAAGCGCCATTGCCGCAGCCCAGCGGTGACGCAACGAATTTTCCTCAGGGTGGCCAGCCGGTGCTGCCGCCGATACCGGATGCAGCGCCTGTAATTATCTCTACAAGAATTACCTCTACAAGCGCTTCAGCTACCAGCGCCGTTCCAGCGGTGCCGGCCAACGCGCCGCCGGAGGGCGTGGTTATCAAGAAAGTACCGGACAATGTGGATGTGAATGCTGAGCAAAACACCGCAACCTTCCACAAGACCCAGGATGGGAATCTTGAATCCATTATTGCGCAATGATGGCATTTGACAGTTACTATATTTTGTAAAAACCGGTTTGTCACGCTGGGGCAATAGCAACAAACGAATAACGCCGCGGCTGACTGGCCGCGGCGTTTTGTTTTCTGTTGTTGCCACTGTTGTTGCTACTAAAGGTTTTTGAAATGAACTGGCTTTGAAGCGAATCGCTAGTGGAATTACTTGGTGGCAGGCGACGGCGAATCACCGGGTTTGGCTTCCACTACTTCAAAGCTGGTGACCTTTAATGCATTGTTTTTCTCATCCAGCGTAATCACCGTCCAGATGCCTGTCCACTCCGGCTGGATAACCTTGCTGGAATGAACGCGCCAGCGCGATCCTTCAACCTTGAATTCCACTTCCGCCATTTCCTTGCCTTGGTACTCCCAGCGGTGCTTGATGGTTTGACCGTTAAAATTAACCAGTTCGTTAAAGAAGAAAATTTTATCGTGGTTGTTGGTTAACATCACAATATCATCGGTGGGTTCACGGTTCACAATGGCGGTGGTGAATTGAGCGCGCGCAATTTGCCGCTGCTCTTCCGTGCCGGTTTTGGGTACTTCCTGAGCTTGTTCTGGTGCGGCTGGCGCGGAGCCTGTGGATTCTTTGGCGGGCTCGGTTTTTGCCGGGGTTGTGCCGCCGGCGCCGGTAGCAGCGGCCGGTGTTTTAGCGCTGACCGGTTGTTGTTCCGCAGAGGCGATATTAACAAGCAACAGCAACGCCAAAAAAGCGGTGAATGCCTGTTTCATGAATTTATAGTTGACATCGCGCAGTATCATAAGGCCATTATCCCTTTACAGTTTTGGTTTTTTTCATTAAAGCTAGAGTTAAAGCGGTACTATCCGGATGCTCTATATTGTAATTCACTATATAGTAGTTCACTACGATTGTAGTTGGCTATGCCGGATTATTCCTCCAGATAGGTGTACCCGGTTAATCCTGCCTTGAGTTCGGTAAAATAACTGTCCCGCTGTGATTCAGTCAATTCCGCGGTATTCAATTTGCTTCTGTAGGCGGCGATGAACTCATCCGTGTCGTAGTGCACGTGGCGCAGGACGTAATCCACCGAGTCACCATGGCTGGCCAGGTTGATGCTGTACGAATCGGCGGTGAGTTCCACATTCACTGAGTTGGTATCGCCAAATAAATTGTGCATGTCACCGAGAATTTCCTGGTAAGCCCCCACCAGGAATATGCCCAGAAAATACGGTTGTCCCGGCTTGGTGGCGTGCAGGGGTAAACTGGCTTCAATGCCATCTTCGTCCACGTAGAAATCAATCCTGCCATCGGAATCGCAGGTAATATCATGGATGGTGCCGCGCTGTTCCGGTTTCTCGTTGAGGCGGTGCAAAGGCACGATGGGAAAGATCTGGTTGATGGCCCACACATCCGGCAGTGATTGAAACAGGGAAAAATTACAAAAATACTTGTCCGCCAGTTTTTCATTCAGTTCATCCAGCGTTTCCCGGTGCGATTTTTTTTCACTGTTTAAACGTTTGCGGATACCGTCGCACAGGTCATAAAAAATCTTCTCGCAGGCGGCTTTTTCTTTCAGCGTGACCGTGCCTTCATTGAATTTTTGTTTAATGCCGTCCATGGTCTGCCGGGCGCCGTGATAGCACTCCAGCAGCTGGCAATTATCACTGCGCAGGTCCTCCAGGTAATGATTGAGCGCGCTGACCAGGGCGGCGTCTGTGACCGGCGGCGGGTTTACGGTTGCGCTGATCATTTGTTCGGTTTCGATCACATCCACGATCAGCACCGCATGATGGGCCACCATGGCGCGCCCGGATTCGGTGATGATATGCGGGTGTTTCAGGTTTTCCCGGCTGGTGATTTTCGCAATGGTGCTGACGATGGTGCCGGCGTAATCGTTGATGCTGTAGTTCATGGAAAAATAACTGCGTGACCGGGTGCCCTCGTAATCAATCCCCAATCCACCGCCCACGTCCAGCGTATCGAGCCGGACCGCGCCCGCCCGGTGCAACTCGACGTAATAGCGCGCGCCTTCGGTAACGCCTTTATGGATATCTTCGATGTTGGTGATTTGCGAACCCAAATGAAAATGCAATAGCTCCAGGTTTTTCAGCAAGCCATGGGCTTTGAGCTTCTCGATGGCCTCCAGCGCCTGGCTGGAGGAAAAACCGAATTTGGATTTTTCACCACCGGTGTTTTGCCATTTGCCCACGCCAATGGAATCGAGGCGGATGCGGATGCCCAAGGAAGGTTCGATATTCAGCGCCCGGGATTCCTTAATCACAATGTCCACTTCCGTGGGTTTTTCCAGCACGATATAGATAGTGTGCCCCAGCGCCTTGCCGATCAAGGCGAGCCGGATATACTCGCGATCCTTGTAACCGTTGCAAACAATCACGCCGTTCCGGGTATTGGCCAGCGCCAGCACCGCCATTAATTCCGGTTTGCTGCCCGCTTCCAAGCCCACCGGATTGCCGGTATTCACCAGCTCGGCGACGACGCTTTGCTCCTGGTTGACTTTGATGGGATAGACCGGTTTGTAATGGCCCTGATAGCCGTGGCTGTCAATGGCAATTCCAAATGCGTTACGCAAGGTTTGCACCCGGTCCCGTAAAATATGGGGAAACCGCACCAGGCAGGGCAGGGACAGCGCGCTCAGGTTAATCTCCTGCACTAATTGATAAAGATCGATGACCGAACCCGCTTGCGTCACACCGGGATTGACGGCCAGGTTACCGGCATCATTGATATCGAAGTATCCACCACTCCAATGCTGAATGTTATATAAGGCCTTGGCGTTTGCGTTTGTCCAGTCTTTCATAATTTTCAATCACATAGTTTCCAATCGCAGCGTTTTCAAATAAAGTTCACCTAACCGCGTTCCGCGATCTGAACTTGCTGTTGCCGGGTGTGTGGGGTATCTTGTGCGCCCCTTGGCCGAAATTATTGGCCCTGTTTCCGGATCAGTGAATGGTGATTATATGACATTAAACGACAAATGGTTTACAGAAATTTGCGATGGTTGCGGTACTGCGTTTTCGCTGAAAATCAAACAGAAATTGCACGAGGAAAAAACGCCCTTTCAGACGATCGCCATCTATGAAACGGAGACGTTCGGCAACCTGATGGTCATTGACGGCTGCACCATGGTTTCAACGCGCGATAATTTTCTCTACCACGAAATGATGTCACACCCCGTGCTGTTCACCCATCCGGACCCGGAAAACGTGGTGATTATCGGTGGCGGTGATTGCGGCACCTTGCGCGAGGTGTTGAAACACCCAGGAGTAAAAAAAGCCTGGCAAATCGAGATTGACCAGCGGGTCACGGAATTATCGCAACACTATTTTCCGGAATTGTGCGAATCCAACAATGATCCGCGGGCGCAGCTGCTGTTCATTGACGGGATCAAATGGATGGCGGATGCGGCGCCGGGCAGCATCGATATCATTATTATCGACAGCACCGATCCGGTGGGTCCGGCAGAGGGATTGTTCACCGAGGCGTTTTACCGGGATTGTATTAAAGCCTTAACCCGCAACGGCATTCTGATTCAACAAAGCGAGTCGCCATTAGTGCATCAGAAAATATTGCAGGCAATGTATCAAGACATGCGTACCGCGGGCTTCAATCAGCTGACGACCTTGAATTTTCCGCAGTGTATTTATCCCAGCGGCTGGTGGTCGGCGACCATGGCCAGTGTGTCGAAACCGTTGCGGGATTTCAGGCGGGACGATGCCAGGAACAAGGTGTTTGCAACCACTTACTATAACGCGGAGATTCACCAGGGCGCGTTGGCAATGCCGGAATTCTTTAAAAACTTTGCGCAGTAACACGCGCGTTCCCGTTGTACGCCTGGCGGCGGCCGGAAGCGTTATTTACACCACTCATTGATCTGGGCTTGCGCTTCGTCCATCTTGGCCTTGCGGGTATTGTCGTCCAAGTAAGTGCGCTCGCCTTTCTCGTCCACCTCATACAAGCGCCCGCCCTGGTTGATGCCCGCGGCGCGGCGTTTGGCGATACTGCAGTTTTTCTCGCGGGTTTCCGCGTTTTTCTGTTCAATGGCGGCCGCCTCTTCCTCGGAGCCGACTTTGACTTTTTCCGCGTCCGAGTTTTCCTTGGTTTCCTTCTTTTCGCCGGCGGCCGCCTCGGCGTCGTCTTCGTTGGCGGACGTTGAATCTGCAGGTTTGGTTTTTACTTTAATTTCCTGCGCGCCGGATTCAGGTTTTTGGGCGCCGTATTGAACGTTGCCCTGTTCGTCGACCCATTTGTAAATCTTGCCCGCCATGGCGGCGGGCAGGTAAACCAGGCTCAGGACTGTAACCAGGAGCAGAGAAAATTTGGTTGTAAATTTCATTAGGATTTCCGCCGTTTAAGAAATTAGCTGTGCTATGACAAAGCGTAGCGTGTTCCAGAAAAGCTGCAATTGATTCAGCGCATCGGCATAAGCGCATCATGTGCCGGATTTACAGCATTAATTTCGGTCAACGAGGCAAATTCTTGAATCGATTTAGGTTGTTATCGGTCACAAATCCGAAGTAACAATTAACAGCTGAACCCAAGGCCGCCCTGGGCAAGATTAGCGCATAAAAAAACGGGCACCTGGGGTGCCCGTGAGAATCTCATAAAGCGTTGGGAGGGGCTTTTAGAGAAAATTATTTGCTCTGGGTAAATTCGGGATAGGCTTCCATCCCGCATTCCACCAAATCCACACCCTCGTACTCTTCTTCTTCGGTGACACGGATGCCGAGCACGGCTTTGAGTATCGCCCATACGATCAGGCTGGTAATAAACACCCAGGCCAGGATCGTGAACAAGCCGGTTAACTGGGCGCCGATGGTGGCTTCCGGGTTGGTGAAGGCCACCGCGATCAAGCCCCACATGCCGACCGTGCCGTGCACGGAAATGGCGCCCACCGGATCATCGATTTTCAGTTTATCCAGCCCCACGATGGAGAATACGACCAGTACACCGCCAACCGCGCCCACGATGGTGGATGCCAATGGCGAGCCCGTCAAAGGTTCCGCCGTGATCGCGACCAGGCCGGCCAGCGCGCCGTTCAGCGCCATGGTCAAGTCCGCTTTACCGAACACCAGCCGGGCTGTGATCAGGGCCGCGATAACGCCCCCTGCCGCGGCCATATTGGTGTTAACAAACACCGCCGCGACGGAGTTGGCTTCGCCGACGTCCGAGATTTTCAATTCTGATCCGCCATTGAATCCGAACCAGCCCAGCCACAAAATGAACGTGCCCAGGGTGGCAATTGGCAGGTTGGCGCCGGGGATCGGGTGAATTTCGCCATTCTTGCCATATTTGCCTTTACGCGCGCCGAGCAGCAAAACCCCTGCTAACGCCGCGGTGGCGCCACACAGGTGCACCACGCCGGAACCGGCAAAGTCATTGAAGCCCAGGGCATCCAGAAAACCGCCGCCCCATTTCCAGTAACCTTGCATCGGATAAATAAAGCCGGTCATGACCACGGCGAAGGCGAGGAATGCCCACAGTTTCATGCGTTCCGCGACGGCGCCGGATACGATTGACATGGCCGTGGCCACGAACACCACCTGGAAGAAAAAGTCCGCCAGGGTGGAGTAGTACGGTGCGCCTTCGCCACCGGCGATCACCGCCGCCGCTTCGTTGTCGGTTTTACCCAGCAAGCCGCCAAAACCGGGCCACCAGGAATTTACCGCGCTGTCGCCCGGATACATGATGTTGTAACCCATCAGCATGAACATGATACTGGCGACCGCGAACAATGAAATATTCTTGGTCAGAATTTCGGTGGTATTTTTCGCGCGAACCAGGCCCGCTTCCAGCATCGCGAACCCCGCCGCCATCCACATCACTAACGCGCCGGATACCAGAAAATAAAAGGTATCCATTGCATAGGCTAATTCTTTAATTGCTTCCACGTTTTTCTCCTCCACACACTCTTCGATAGGTTAATACTTCACTCACTACAGCGCGTCCGGGCCGGATTCACCCGTGCGAATGCGGATCACTTGTTCCAGCGGGCTGACGAAAATTTTTCCGTCGCCGATTTTGCCGGTATTGGCCGCTTTGCTGATGGCCTCGATCACCTGGTCCAACATGCTGTCATTGATCGCTGCCTCAACTTTGACTTTGGGTAAAAAGTCCACGACATACTCGGCGCCACGGTAGAGTTCGGTGTGGCCTTTTTGGCGTCCAAATCCTTTTACTTCCGTCACCGTTACACCTTGTACCCCCATCTCAGATAGCGCCTCGCGCACGTCATCTAGCTTAAATGGTTTGATAATTGCGGTTACTAACTTCATTTTTTGTCTCCTTTAATCAGGGCTGCCGGGTTTGGCAGACCACCAATTACCTCAGGGGTATCTACTGGCATTGAATGCAAATTAACCGGCGTACGCCGGTGCACAGTGTTGATGCACAACTCTGGCACCTATCACCCCTCCAAAGATGGCTGTTTTACTACTTTCAGATGAGGAATAGCATGGGCTGTGCCACGTGAATAATGATTATGATAAACAATGAGATATAGCGATTTTTCGGGTATTTGAGGATTGTGAAAGCGCACCAAATTGGAATATGCAGTAACATGACGCACCGTAATGGTGCGATGTTGAAAGCCCGTTGGTGCGGCGCATGCACCTATTAATCAGTTTAAACAGGCGGGCGTTGAGGTAGAACGCGCGGCTCGGTATTTACCACCCGGAGATTGGCTGCGGGTTGCCGCAGTGCGTTATACTGCGCTGCACCAATCGAGTCTTGCCCTGTTAACTTAGGTTTTTACCGATATTCCGAGGAACGCTGATGCTTGATCCCAAACAACTCGATGAATTGACCAGCCGCCTGGCCGGGTTGCTGCCCAAAGGTGTGGTGGAAATGCAAAAAGACGTGGAGAAAAATATCCGCGCCCTGCTGCAAAGCACCTTTGCCAGGATGAACCTGGTCACCCGCGAAGAATTTGATGTGCAAAGCGCCGTATTGGCGCGAACCCGCGAAAAACTGGAAAAGCTCGAAAAACAGATCACTGAGCTGGAAAGTAAATATTCACAACAATAGCGCGTTGCCGCTGTGAACCGTTGGTGCTACTTTCGGTGCGAAGTGAAGCGCCAGTTACACTATAACTTTCATTCCCTATTTGCGTTCCAATGTCACTAGCCATTGTTTACAGCCGGGCACAAACCGGCATCGACGCGCCGTTAGTCACGGTCGAAGTGCACCTGTCCAATGGTCTTCCCAGTTTATCCATCGTGGGTTTGCCGGAAACCGTGGTCAAGGAAAGCAAAGACCGCGTGCGCGGCGCTATTCTCACCTCCCATTTTGAATTTCCCGCCCGGCGCATCACGGTTAACCTGGCGCCGGCTGATTTGCCCAAGGAAGGCGGGCGTTTTGATTTGCCGATCGCGATGGGCATTCTCGCGGCGAGCGGGCAAATTCCCCGGGACGAGTTGGCGCACTGCGAATTTCTGGGAGAGCTGGCCTTAAGCGGTGAGATACGGGCGGTGAAGGGCGTGCTGCCCGCGGCGATGCACGCCCGCAACGCCGGGCGTTCCCTGTTTGTCGCCAATGGCAACGTCGCTGAAGCGGCATTGGTGAACGGTGTCAACGTTTATGGCGCGGCGCATTTGCTGGACGTCTGCGCGCACATTAATAAACAACAGTTGCTTGAATTTCACATTGCTAACAACGATAGTCAGCAACCGGTGGAGGAACTGGATCTGGCGGACGTTAAAGGCCAGCAGCACGCCAAACGCGCCCTGGAGATCGCCGCCGCGGGCGGTCATAGCCTGTTGATGATCGGCCCGCCCGGCACCGGCAAAACCATGCTCGCCAGCCGCTTACCCGGCATACTGCCGCCGATGACCGAACAGGAAGCGCTGGAGTCCGCGGCGATCGCCTCCATCAGTGATCAGGGCTTTTCCTTCACGCAGTGGCGCAAGCGCAGTTTCAGAAACCCGCATCACACCGCATCCGGCGTGGCCCTGGTGGGCGGCGGCAGTAATCCGCGGCCCGGCGAAATATCGCTGGCGCATCATGGCGTGCTGTTTCTGGACGAACTGCCGGAGTTTGACCGCAAGGTGCTGGAAGTTTTGCGCGAACCGTTGGAGTCAGGACGCATCACCATCTCTCGCGCGGCGCGGCAGGCCGAGTTTCCCGCGCGCTTTCAACTGATCGCCGCCATGAATCCCTGTCCGTGCGGATATCATGGGCACGCCAATGGGCGCTGTCATTGCACCGCCGAACAAATTCAACGCTATCGTAATAAAATATCCGGGCCCTTGCTCGACCGGATTGATATGCATGTCGAAGTGCCTCAAGTGCCGCGCAAGCTCCTGCAACAATCGAGCAATGAGCCGGCGCTCAACAGTAAAACCGTTCGGAAACGAGTGGAACAGGCAAGAGCGCAACAGCTGTTACGCAGCAAGAAATGCAACGCCCAGCTGGCTAATCGCGAACTGGAACGGGTTTGTAAATTGTCAACCGACGACATGGCTCTGCTGGACCGCGCCATCGACCGTTTTGGATTATCGTCACGCGCCTACCACCGCATATTGAAAGTCGCCCGCACCATCGCCGACCTTGCGCAGAGTGATGCCATCCAGACCCAACACCTCACCGAAGCGATCAGTTACCGGAAACTGGATCGGCAAAATCCGGTATTGCAAGCCTAATCGGACATCCCATGAGAAAATGCCTGGGGTTCAATATAGACGAGCTGTAATTTTGAACAATGGAGTGGTTATTATTTTTAGTAAAAACATCAGGGGCTAGGTATTTTTACAATTCGTTAGCTCGGCAACTTGTAAAAACTTTGAAGTTTTCTCGTTCCCACGCTCCGCGTGGGAACGTATAAGCGAACCCTACTCATTTTGGTCTTGCCGAACGCGGTTGCGTAGATGATTCTGAATACAGGCGTTATAGAAACGTATGGAATACGCGGCATGAAGACCATTCAATTTAAGTTTACCGCCCAGGGTAAGGCAAGTACGCATTCCCACGCAGAGCGTGGGAACGAGGCAAAAATCAACTATCGATGATTTTGAGAAGTCCAAGCAGCTTTTTGAAAAGTTCGGCGTCATGTTGTGATTGGAGCGCGCCGCCTGTTCCGGTGATGTCATGCATTCCCACAGGGGGCCGTGGGAACGAGAAAACCGCAGCAACCAACTTGTTAAAAGATACGGTGAATTGGAGCTGCAGTTACAGAGCGCGTCTGCACAACACTTCCGGCGCGACTGAAATCGAAAATTTAACCTTATTCTCTTTTGTTCGGTTTCAGTTTAGTTGAATCATGCGACCAGCCGCACGTGCGCGTCAATCACATCCCAGGGCGCCAAGATAAGATCTTCGCTATTGCGTTCGATTAATCCCGCCGCTTCGAGCGCAGTCACATCCGAATGTACATTTTTATAGTCACGCTCAAGCGTTTTGGCCAGCGCCCGGACGCTGAACGGACCTTGCTGGCGCAGGCACTTTAATAATTCCAGGCGTCGTGGTGTCAGCAAGGCCATCAACATCGAAAGATCTTCAAAATTCAAATGAATTTCGGGTGGAGTAATCGCTGCTTTTTCAGCGCGGTGCCAGGCATCGATAAAGCGCGCGAGCCCCTCTTTCGAATCTTCAACACCGATGTGTATATGTTGCTTTGTCATAGCGCACCTCGTAACTGGTCGATGTCCCGTTGAAAATCGGCGACTAGTTTTTCGACCGATTCAAAGGTATAGGGTGTTTCCTGGTTTCCGATATGCCGGTGATCGCCTTTGCCGCGTTCATTGTCGTATCGGATCAGGCAGCGATCCGGATAGCCATAGTACAGCCGATACTTGAGTCCGTGTGGCCGCTCCGGATCGAATGAGGGCAATTTCCAAATCACCATTTCGCGGATAGCGCCATCGCGGTAGCAATATTTATCCTTAAAAATCAGTATAGCACCCATATATGGCATGTTATACCATATGGTATCAACATATGAAGGCCAGCCGTGTTGTACCAACAGTTAACCTGCTTGCTTTTTTCAGGGCCTAAAAATCTAACTTATCGCAAGTTGTTATCTAACTAATTGTTTGAAAAAGGTAAAAATATTTGTAACTACTCACCCCCCATGTAGGAGCGGCCTCATGCTGCGCTAAACTTGGTTTGATTCGCGCCCTGAGGCCGCTCCTACAACTTTGCGTCATTGCGCACTCTGCGTTAAACCTAGAATCCGCAGTTGGACGCGGTGGAGTGTGCGATTTTCAGAGTGCAGGGCTAGGCGCAAGGACGCGGAATGGTCGTTCCATTCCAAGGAGTTGCAACGCCGCCATGCGCTTTGAAAATCGTGCAATCCACTG
>DATCIR010000237.1:0-3760 GCA_036507695.1 Gammaproteobacteria bacterium | reverse complement strand
GTCGACGGATTCGCCGGGAGCGAATCCGGTCGCACGCAGTGCGCCCGCAGGGTGTGGGCCCAGGGATGGCCCACGACAACCTACAGGGACGTACTTGTGGCGTCCCCCGGCAGGAGACGCCGGCGCCGCCCACGGGTGAGTAGTTACCGGCAGACTATTTTTGCCGATGTCCGCGGTTACGGAGAGCGTCCCGCGCTATTTAATGATAAAGTACGGCCCGGCCGGAACATAGAGTTGCCCGCCCGTTTGCATGAAACTATCGCGCGCCGTGAGTACTGGTTGATTGAGAATCTATTTAAAGCGAAGCGATTAATTAATTAAGCAAGTCACCGGTAACCGTTATGGAATCAGAAAAACCGCAGGAACCCATCGTAAAAATTCACATTGATAATTGCGATATCACCTTGTTAGGCACGGCGCATATTTCCCGGGCCAGTGCGGTCAAGGTCAAGGAGTTACTGCAGTCCGGTGACTATGATTGTGTCGCCATCGAACTGTGTTACAGCCGGCACCGCTCCATTATCGATCCCGATGCGTTGGCCAAGATGGATTTGTTTCAAGTGGTTCGCGAGGGTAAAGCGACGATGGTGGCCGCCAGCCTGGCGCTTGGCGCATTCCAGCAGCGCATGGCGGAAAAACTGAATATCAAGCCCGGCGCCGAAATGCGTGCGGCGATAGAAGTAGGTGACCGGTTAAAAATGCCGGTGTTGTTGATCGACCGGGAAATTGGCACCACCCTGAAACGGGTCTACCGGCGGGTGGGATTCTGGCAGCGCATGAACCTGGTTGCCGGACTGATGGCCAGCGTTGTGTCGCGTCATGAAGTGACTGAAGAAGAAATCGAACGCCTGAAAGAAGGGGATATCCTCGAATCCACCTTTGCCCAGTTCGCCGAAGAGGCCAAGGATCTTTACGTGCCCTTGGTCGATGAGCGCGATAAATTCATGGCGGCGCGCATCAAGCAGGAAGTGCGCAAGGCCGGTCACCGCAGAATGCTGGTTGTCATCGGCGCGGGGCACCTCAAAGGCATTGCGCATTATCTGCTGAATTGGGGCGATGACATCTTGCAGGATAATGCGCAACCCGGCGCTCAACCATCCAGCGCCCCTGAGTCCAACAGAAATATCAAGCAAACTCAGGCGCAGATTCAAACTGGGAGCAAGGGGCCTGATCCTGTCGCAGTGATCAATCACTATAACTATATTCCGCCCGCCAGCAAGTGGCCTAAGCTTGTTCCCTGGATAATCGTGGCGCTGGTTTTCGCTGGATTCGCCCTGGGATTTTCCCGCAGCCCCGATCTGGGCTGGCAGCTGGTCGCCGACTGGGTGCTAATTAATGGCGGGCTCTGCGCCATCGGGGCGATCATCGCCCTGGCGCATCCCATTACCATTGTCAGCGCGTTTATCGCCGCGCCGATTACCTCCTTGAACCCCACCATCGGCGCCGGCATGGTCACAGCCGCGATAGAAACGGGACTGCGCCGGCCGCGGGTTGAAGACTTCAGCCGCCTGCGCGCCGATACCACGCGCCTCCGAGGGTGGTGGACCAATGCGGTAACGCGGGTACTGCTGGTGTTTTTGTTCACCACCTTAGGCTCCGCCATCGGGACCTATGTGGCGGGTTACCGTATATTCGAACGCCTCACGTCCTGAATTCTGCGTCCGTTGAATTTCTTCCCAAAGCGGCGACAACGCGGTAAGCGTCGCTTATCTTTCTGAAATATCGAAAAAAATCCAAAACACAATTATCCACTCCACGGTCCTTAAGCGACTGTTAAGGATTTTCTTGTTGACCACGGCTGATTTGGGAGTATAATCCCAAATTATTCTTTGGGAATATTATCCCAATTGTATTAACCGATGAAGATAAGTAAATCACAAGAAGTGCTCTGCTCCGCGGTGTTTAAACTGCTGCGGCCCCTTTGCCGTTTGTTGCTGCGCAACGGGATTCCCTATGGCGCGTTTACCGATATCGCCAAACGGGCCTACGTCGACATTGCCATGAGCGAATTTGAAGTGCCCGGCAAGAAAGCGACCATCTCCCGCGCTTCCACCATTACCGGCCTGTCGCGCAAGGAAATCAAACGCGTGATGAGCATGGATGACCGTGATGACAGCGACATGGTGGCGCGTTACAACCGCGCGGCGCGCGTGGTTTACGGCTGGGTCCATGACGCGGCGTACTCCGCCGCTCAGGGTGAAACCGCCGATCTGGCGTTTGAGAACAGCGGTACGTCGTTTAGTTCTTTAGTTAAAACGTACAGCGGCGACGTGCCGCCCAGGGCTATCCTGGATGAGTTACTGAAAGTCGGCGTCGTGGAAAAAACCAGCGAGGGGAAATACCGCCTATTGGAACGCGCCTACATCCCCAAAGCCGGCGAAGCGCAAAAGCTCGCATTATTGGGTCGCGACGTAGCTGGTTTGATAGCCACAATGGACGCCAATATTCATGGCCTGAACGAAAAACCATTTTTTCAGCGCAAGGTTTTTTACGACAATCTGCCGCAAGAGGCGTTGCCAAAATTGCGCGCGTTGTTGGCGGACAGGGGGCAACAACTGCTGGAATTCCTGGATCAGTGGATGGCAACGCACGATCGCGATGTGAATCCTGACGCCGAGGGCACAGGCCGCAAGGCGGCGGGTATCGGTGTGTATTATTTTGAGGAAGAAGTTTCCGAGGAGAAATTGCAATGAAGTCCCAGCTTGATCGTCATCAATTGATTGGAGGCGCCGCCGCGCTATTGCTTTTGCTCGCAGCTTGCAGCGGTGGCGAATCAGGAACCGGTGTGCAAGCCAACCAAACCACCGTCGGAGAAATTACCGGCTTTGGAAGCGTCTACGTTAATGGAATCAAGTTCAACACCGATCAGGCAACGGTGAAAATCGACGGCGTCGCAGCATCCGAAAACAATTTGTCGGTGGGCATGGTAATAACTGTTATTGGTGGCGTAAACAGTGACGGCGTCAACGGCACGGCGAATACCGTTAGCGCCAGAACCGAAGTGGAAGGTTTGGTTTGGCAGAACAACATTGTATCTGATGGCACCATTAACGTGATGGGGCAGATAGTCCATATTTCCAATGACACAAAATTTAAATCCGAAGTCGGCGCTATCGCTGTCGTAACCGATTTGGTTGCCGGCGACACGATAGTGCAAGTCAGTGGTTTCTCTGACGGGCAAGGCAATATCTATGCGACTTATGTGAAAGCGACCGGTTCAGGCAGCGCCTCCGAAGTTAAGTTGCACGGTGTGATAAGTAACCTTGATGGCGACGCCGACAGCGGTTCTTTCAATGTTGGGAATATTTCAGTTACCTACGACACTACTACCGTGTTCGAGGATTTCGGCGGGATCACCAATGGTGGCGGTCTTGCCAATGGAATATACGTAGCGGTAACAAGCCACAACTATGCTGTTGCCGGAGCACCGGTGCAGGCTGCCGAGATTGGACAGGAAGACTTAAGCACAGCGGCAGGCACCGAACTCGAAATGGAAGGCATCGTCACCGATGCATCGAACGTTGCTGTTGGCAGTGGACAGTTTGTGTTGAATGGCAAAGCCGTTAACTATGACATCAGTACTTCTTTTGAAGGCGGAGTAGCAATGGATATATCCGCAGGTATGAAACTTGAAGTGCACGGAGTTGCGCATGCCGATGGTTCCATACTGGCTGATGAAATAGATTTTCGCGCAGAATCCGACACCGAAATTGAAGGCACTGTCTTCAGTGCCGGAGTAAATACGCTGACGATTACTGAC
>DATCIR010000236.1:0-7196 GCA_036507695.1 Gammaproteobacteria bacterium | reverse complement strand
GAAAAAAAACTTTTACGACACCCTCCTTGAAGGCGACAAGGAATGTTAACCTGTCAGCAGTGATCAAGTAATGCAAATAGGATTTTCCACCGATTATTTCCTTATCACCGCTTTTAAAAACCAGGGGCAAGAAACCAGTGTCAAGAAACCAGAGTCAGGTATTCTATTCAGCGCTATCGGACCCGTCCACCGCAATTACATGCACGTTCTAACACAAACTATCAATCCGAGCCGCACTACCGCCCGCCGGGCACAACGCCCTGCGAAATCAGCACTTCGACATCCATCCACAAACCTTTCTCACCGAACAGCGGTTGAATGCCCGCCAGGTGCTGCTGCTTGAATTCGGCCTGCCCCTGCTCGTCAAGGCGCAGCACCAAGCCGCGCATGCCGCTGTTCCAGACCACCGCCCACCAGTCGTCAATGCTTTGCAAATGATAGCCCACTTGCACGGTTTCCACGTTCAAGGAGTCAAGACCGGCGCCGCGCAGCAATTCCAGACATACATCGGGATCAGCCAAGCGCAGGGTCGCAAAGGGCGGATTACTCAATTCCACGCCCCGCGCTTCCAGTTGTTCGATAAACAGGTTTGACATGGGAGTAAACGCGGACTTGGAAAAACTGGTGAACATGACTTTACCGCCGGGCTTGGTGACTCTTACCCATTCTTGCAGGGCTTTGGCCATATCCGGCAAAAAAAACAAGCCGAACGAGCAGAGACAGTGATCAAAATAGTGCTTGCGGAATTCCAAGCTATCCGCATCCATCTGAAACTGATCGATGTTTGCCAGCCCCATGCGCTTGGCGTTTTGCAAGGCCTTATCCAGCATCGCCTGGGATAAATCAATCGCCATGACGCGTCCATCCGGCTTGACCGCCTGGGCGCAGGCGATCGCCACCGCGCCCGTGCCGGTGGCGACATCCAGGATTTTTTGCCCTGGTTGCGGCTTTAATGTTTTAACGACGCGATCAGCGGCAAATATAAAAAACCGCAACGCGGCATGGTCGTAACCCGGCGCAATGGTATCGAAGACACCGGTAACCCGTTGCTTGTGTTGTTGAGCGGCATCATCCGTCATAGATTTACCGATAGCTCTTTAAAAATACCCTGTGCGAAACCGTGTTTACTTGCGAATACCATGGCCTTTCTCCAGCAAATACAGGCAAAAACCAAACAAGGCGACAATAAATACCGCGACAATAATGTACGAGGTGACGATGCTGATATCCGATGTCCCCAGCACCCCATAACGAAACGCGTTCACCATATACAAAATCGGGTTTACCAGCGACACCTTTTGCCAGAACTCCGGCAATAGCGAGATGGTGTAAAAAATCCCGCCCAGATAGGTTAACGGCGTCAGCACGAAGGTGGGAACAACGGAAATATCATCAAAGCTCTTGGCGAATACCGCATTGATGAATCCGCCCAAGGAAAATAAAATGGAGGTTAATAGTGCAATGGAAATCACCACCCCGATGTTGGCAACCCCGGTATGGGAAAAAAACATCGCCACCACGCTCACCGCGATGCCACAGGATATGCCGCGCGCCACGCCGCCGGCGATAAAACCCAGCAGGATAACGTAATTGGGCACCGGGGACACCAGCATCTCTTCGATGTTTCTCTGAAATTTGGCGCTATAAAAGGATGAAACCACGTTGGCGTAGGAGTTGGTGATGACCGACATCAGGATCAAGCCGGGAATGATATAGTCGATATAGCGGTGGCCGTCCATATCGTCAATCTGGCTGCCGATCAGATTACCGAAAATGACAAAATACAAGGCCGTGGTGATCATGGCCGGCAAAATGGTTTGGATCCAGATCCGGCTGAAACGGCGAATCTCCTTGATCAGGATGGTTTGAAAAGCAACGTACTGTTCACGCAGCGTCATGGTTTTTTACCGTTGCATTGCGCGCTTCGCTGTCGGTAACCAGGTGCAAAAACAACTGCTCCAGGCGATTGGATTTGTTGCGCAGGCTTTTTACGTGGATATTGTGCCTGCTAAAGTGCTCGAACAAAAGATTGCAGCTTTTGGTTTTATCACTCTCCACCTCGATGGTGGTTTCATCGATGGGGGTAATGCGAAAGCCTTCGAGCATGGGGAATACCATGGTCTCCTGTTCCAGATCAAAGATAAAGGTATCAAAATGCAGTTGCCTTAATAAGGCGCGCATGGAGGTATTTTCGATGAGTTGGCCATTATCGATGATAGCAATATTGCGGCAAAGATTTTCCGCTTCTTCGAGATAGTGCGTGGTCAGGATAATCGTGGTGCCGTTGGCGTTGATTTCCTGTAAAAATTTCCACATGCTGTGGCGGATTTCAATATCAACTCCCGCGGTTGGCTCATCCAGAATTAACAACCTAGGTTCATGCACCAGGGCGCGCGCGATCATTAACCGGCGCTTCATGCCGCCGGACAACAAGCGCGACTGATCACGCCGTTTGCCCCACAGGTCAAGCTGTTTCAAATAGCGTTCCGCCCTTTGTTCGGCGGTCTTGCGGTCGATGCCGTAATAACCGGCCTGATTCCAGAGAATCTCCTGCACCGGCTCAAACATATTAAAATTAAACTCCTGCGGCACCACGCCCAGGTAACTTTTCGCCGCGGCAAAATCCGTATCGATGTCCTTGCCGAATATTGCCACCTTGCCGCCGGATTTATTGATCAAGGAGGTAATAATGCCAATGATGGTCGACTTGCCCGCGCCGTTAGGTCCGAGCAAGGCAAAGAAGTCCCCTTGCCGCACGTCGAGATCAATACCTTTCAGCGCCTCGAATCCGTTGGCATAGGTTTTTTTCAATCCTTTAATGGATAACGCAGTGGTCATGACAGTGAATGCTGCAACAATTATTTGTAAACCGGGTGATAGGGTGAATGGCGGATTTTATCATGTTCAACCATGCGATAGCGCACAAAATCCTGCTCCTGCTCGAAATGCAGAAACGGATTGCCTTCGATTTGCTCCTGGATGGTCGAGGTCTCCCGATCCGCGTAGTTGTGGCCGGGATAGAGCACCGTGCCCGGGGGCAGTTCGGTCTGGATGCGCCGCAGGGTCTGGAACATTTGATGCGGATCACCGCCGGCCAGATCGCAACGCCCACAGCCAAACACAAACAAGGTGTCGCCCGCGATCAGGTTATCGCCCACGTGATAACACGCGGAGCCCGGCGTATGGCCCGGGGTGTGCAAGATGCTGATTTCGGTATTGCCCACTTTAATCACATCGCCGCCATGATGCGGGTAAGCTACGTTCTTATACTGGCCCCAGAAATCCGCTTCGGCTTTTAACAGGTGCACTTGCGCGTCGTACTGATTCAGAATCGCGTCAACGCCGTTGATATGATCATAGTGGCTATGGGTTAACAATATATCGGTAATGGTCACGCCGTTGCGTTTGGCCCGGGCGATGATTTCGCTGGCTTCCCAGGCCGGGTCCACCACGGCCGCGCGGCCGGTGTCCTTATCCTCAATCAAATAAATGAAATTTTCCATGGGCCCCAGTTCCATCATATCAATATGAAAACCTTGCGCATCACTGAACATATATACTCCTTATCCAAAATTCTTGTCGTTCACCGGGGCTCGATTCGACCACTGCAAGCAAGCAGCATGGGGTTAGCGCCGTTATCTTGTTGTGCGGCGCCGCGCCAGGCCCATTCTACAACGCCGTTGCGGGGATAAAAGCCATATCATGCTGATCTGGCGTAATATGGTGTTTTTTAAACCATTTTTCAACCGATTCTCCCGTATTTAGAACAACGCCTAGCTCTAACCAAGCACCCGGCCAGGCGAATGTCTTTGTCCTCTATGCGCTATGCGCTTATTTCCCGTTATAATGCGCGCATGCTGCTGCAAGCTCCGCCATTATCCGTGATTATTCCCGCGCTGAATGAAGCCGGCGCCTTGCCTTGGCTGCTGCAGGATCTCGCCAAACAAAAAGACATGCCGTTCGAAACCATCGTCGTCGACGGCGGCAGCACCGATGACACCAAAGCGCGCTGCGAAAATTTCCCCGGCAGAGAAAAAATCCGCCTGCGCTTGACCTCCAGCCCGGCCGGCCGCGCCGCGCAAATGAACCACGGCGCAGCCAATAGCACCGGCGCGGACTTATTGTTTTTACATGCCGATACGCGCATGCACAGTCCGAAGTTATTGTGCAACGCGCAACAAGCCATGAACCAGTCGCGCCTTGCAGCACACGGCAACCGCGTGGCGGGGCACTTCCCGCTGCGCTTTATCACCACCCAAAGCACGCCCGCCAATTATTATTTTTATGAAAGCAAAACCCATTTAAACCGGCCCGATTGCATTAACGGCGATCAGGGTTTTTGGCTGGCCAGGGACTATTTTGATTACGTGGGTGGCTTTGATGAATCGCTGCCGTTTATGGAAGATGCGCGGCTCGCAGCGCGAATTTTTTCGACTGGACAATGGCTCACCCTGCCCGGTGAAATTGCCACATCGGCGCGCCGCTTTGAAACGGAGGGTTTTGCCCGGCGCCAGATTCTGAATGCGTTGTTGCGCAACTTTAACGCCCTGGGCATCGAAGAATTTCTTCACGCCGCGCCGGCGATCTACCAAACGCAGGATAAAACCTCACAGCTGCCATTGCGGCCGTTTTTGACCCTGGCGCAGCGGCAAATGAACGGCGATGGCTTCAAGACGGCTGTACAACGCTGGCAGCAAACCGGCGCTTATGCGGCAGAGAACGCCTGGCAATTGGCCTTTGCGCTGGATTGCCAACGCAAACAAATACAGGGTTTACCGCCCGGCGAGAATAACGCCACGCGCCTGGCGTTCTATGATAAATATCTGGCGCGTCATACCACGCGGCCGGCCGTCAAAGCGCTCACGGGACTATTCACCCTCATCTGGTTTTACAGCCTGTTTCTGAAAAAATGATTATCCACGCCGACATGGATGCATTTTATGTATCCGTTGAGCTGCTCGGCCAGCCGCAGCTGGCGCATAAACCCGTCGCCGTCGGCGGGCCTTCGCGCACCCGCGGCGTGATCTCGGCCGCCAATTACATTGCCCGCCAATACGGCGTGCACAGCGCCCTGCCCTGCGCGATTGCCACCCGGCGCTGCCCGGAACTGGTGTTGCTCAAACCGCGCATGGCATTATATGCGGAGTATTCGGAAAAGATCCGGGATATTTTTTACCGCTACACGCCGCTGATCGAACCGTTGTCGCTGGACGAAGCGTTTTTGGATGTCAGCGCCAGCGAAAAATTATTCGGTTCCACGGAAGTGATCGGCAAAAAAATCAAACAAGATATCCGCGACGACCTCGGATTAACCGTCTCCATCGGCATTGCGCCCAATAAATTCATCGCCAAGATTGCATCGGACTTAAAAAAGCCCAATGGCTTTGTCGTGGTGCGGGAACACGAGATACAGGCCTTCCTCGATCCTTTGCCGATCACCCGCATTTGGGGTATCGGCAAAGTGGGCGCCGCGCGCCTGACTCAACACGGTATCCACACTATCAAAGACCTGCGGCAACGGCCGGAAACACAATTGCTGGAATGGTTTGGTAACCATGGCGCGCAGTTATGGCGGCTGGCGCATGGCATCGACCGGCGCGCGGTGATCACCGACCGGGAGGCTAAATCCATTTCCCACGAAACCACGTTCGATATTAACCTGGACAACCCCGGCACTATCCAGGCCGCCCTGCTGCATCTCACCGAACAGGTTGCCGCGCGCCTGCGCCACGCAGAGTTAAAAGGCCGCACCATCACGCTCAAAGTGCGTTACGCTGATTTCAACACCATCACCCGCTCGCATTCCATTATTGACGCGACCAACACCACGAATGAAATCTGGAGAATTGTGAAAGACACCCTGCTGCCCAATGCGGATCTTAAAAAACAAGGCATCCGCTTACTGGGCGTTGGCGTCAGCCAGTTCGGCCAACAAGACACAACAACGGAACAAATGGACTTGTTCGAAAGGCGCATTACAACGTCCACGAAAATTGACGAACTCGCCGATAACATTAATAGTAAATTTGGCGGCAGCACGATCGTGCGCGGCAAAACCATTATCAAAACCTAATGCAACTGATCAGCTATGGCTTGTAAGGCATGATACCGCTCGCCGCCCCGCCGGCGTAGGTGACCACCCACACCGCGGCTTGGTGGTAGAAACTATACAGTCGTTTCAAACCGGTCAATGGAAAAGTGTATAAAGTGAATGCCGCCGCAGTAGAAATAGTTTACGCGGCAACAAAAGCTACGATGCCGGTCCAAATATCTTCTTGAATACGCTATGTTTGGCGTCCCGCCAAGTACGCGGTAGGTCATTGTTCATTTCAAGCGCTTCGTAGATTTCACGTACTTGTACATTATCTATAAGTTTCGCACTGAGCATTTTTTTCAGCAGTTCATGCCCATGCCAGACCGGAATATCGAAATCCCTGGCCAGCCGATGCATGCCAAGATCGTCGGTCACGACGATAGCCGGGCGAATCTGACCAAAGGCAAGAATAAAACAATCGGTTGGTGAGGGCGGGTTACGGCCCTGCGAGGCATAGGCGGTGGCATTAGCAAGGACGTGTGCCCGTAGTACGCTTGTCGCGGCGTCTATTTGCGTCTTTTCGTCCTTACTGATCCTGACTCGCGTTGCAAGGCGCTCATTGGCAAGGTCCTGGTTGCCAAACCAGGGATAAAGAAATTGCAGCCTTGGGTTTTTATAAACCTCGTCTTCGACTTGCTTTAGTATCGTAAGAACATACTCTTTTTGAGCGAAGCCGACACCCAGCAGAGGTTTGATGCGCTTGGCCAATCGCAGATAGGCATTGGTATCAAGCAGCGCCAGTGTCAATGACGAAGCGCCTCATACAGAGCCGTCGCGTCCTGAAGTGATGTATCCAGTACCTGTTGAATATAGGATGGCCCGGTGCCACTTTCGTGGATCATGCGTTTAAGGGCGGTGAAGAAATCGGACTGGAAGGCGTGTTCACACGATGCGATATAACGTTTGGGTTCAGGCGGCAGTGGGTCGAACAACATCTCGCTAATCAGTGGACCCTGATTGCTGTTGCGCACGGCATGAATGGTCTTTTCCTCGATATCCAGCGCGGGTAGGCCAGAAGCCTTCGCGTAACTTTTGACCTGCTGATAGACCGTATTCAGGGAGATCGTGTGTTCATAAGCATAGCCGCGCAGTACGGCTATCA
>DATCIR010000235.1:0-3243 GCA_036507695.1 Gammaproteobacteria bacterium | reverse complement strand
TCGCCAATGACAAAATCATCTTTGATCACCGTCCCGTTTTGAGGGGCAAGCAAATCAAACCGCCCGGTGGCGCCCGCCAAATCACCTTTTTCCAATAAATTATCCAGCTGTTTTTCTGTCATGCCATAAGCAAGGACTTTGGCCATCGCCTGTTGTTGCGCGATCTGCGCTTCAAGAAACCGTTTTTCAGCAACCACGTTACTGCCAAGTTTCATTACCCGCGACCATTCCCGGTTGGCGATAATCAGCTCGCCCTGGGCCTGCGCCATTTCCACACTGGATAGAGTCGCCAGCGGACGGCCTTTATTAATACTCTGCCCTAATCGGGCGTGCCGCTGTGAGATTTGCGCATGAATGCGTGGTGATACTATGGAAGTCGCGTAGCTATTGGCTTTGACTTCTCCTGGCAGGATAATTTCCTGTTGTATGGACTGTTGCTGCAACTCAATAACCGCAATACCGGCTATGCGTTGCTTTTCATTCGTTAATAGTACTTTCCCTTCTGTGCGGGTCTCTTGTTCGCGATGCTCTTTGTCATCATGGCCGTGGGTGTCATGCGCTTGAGATCCTGAAGAAGGATTCTTGTCGTCATGCCCGTGCTCGTCTTTGTGGATATCTTTTTCTTTATCAACTCCTGGATCATACCCGGGATGAGAAGCTTGCTCAGTAGCTTCTTTCTTGTGGTCATGCGCATCATGGCTTTCGGCCGCATAACTCGGCAAAAGGTCAAATACTACAAAAAATACGCCCGCGCTGAAAATTAATAGTTTCATTATTGTTCACCTTCTAAGACATTCTGTACATCGAACTCTAACCAGGAAAGGATTCGGCCAGTCGCGCCAAGCCACTGAAACCACGCACGCCACATATCACCACGCAATTCAGCACCGGATATCTCTGTACGCAAGTTTTGTTCTAGTTGTATGAGGTATTCGGTAGTGGAAAGGTCTCCACTCTTCCAGAATTGTTCTAACAACCGTATGTGTTCTTGCAGTTGATTTTCACCGCTGGTTTGCCAAATCTTCCATGCGCTTGCTTTGAGTTGATATTGGGCCAGGGCTGCCCTGATATCCGCAAGCACTTGCCGATGCGTATTTTGCGCCTGAAATTCCACCCGCAATTGTTCTTTACGCGCAACGTCAACCTTATAGGAAAAATCATTTCTTATCTGCCAAGGCATGGAAAACTGCAGACCTACCAGGCTTTCCTCACCTTCCTTTCCCAGCACCAAGTTTATCGTAGGGTCCGCCATCCGGTCCCGCTGCTCCGCATTGACCTGCCTTCTGGCATGTTCTATATCCAACAAGGCAATCTTTTCTAGCGGGTGTTGTGAGGCAAGGATGTCAAGATCCTGATCTTCGCTGACATTGCTTGGCAAGGTGAGGTAAAAAAATATTTTGTCCTCCAGAATCCCCTGGCTCAGTTTAGAATAATTGTTTTGCGCCTCGATGACCTTTGATCCTTGATTTGCTTGTGCAATGACGGCGTCGGCGAGCGCGATACGCGCCAGTAATACTTCTGTTTTATTGATGTCCCCGGCGGCTAGCCGCTGTTCCGTCAAACCCACAACTTTCTCCAATAAGGCGATGCTTTGTTTATGCAGATCAGCGATGGCGATCTCACTATAAAAATCCGTCATGGCTGTCAACACATCATTCGCTAACCTCATGACCAGGTAGCTTTGTTGCGCCTCAGCTTTCTGCAACAGGATATCTAATGCCGATTTGTGGCCTATTTGTTTATCATGCCAGTCAAACGTTTGCGACACTCCCAAGGTGTAGGTATCCTCTGTCGCACTTTCAGCTTCAACACCGATTTCCGGGTTATATAACGGTAAGCCCGCACCTTCAGCCTGCAACTTTATTGACTCCACATTGGCGATTGCCGCCTGAAGTTCCGAATTCGATTGAAGCACCGTTCCCACGGTAGATCGCAAATATGCCAACGTAGCGTTTTCTTTCGGCGATGAAGGGGTGGCAGCCCAGGCTTGAACAGGCAAAATCAACCCGCAAACCATTAATACGAGAAACTTGTTTCGTTCCATAAATCAACCTCACATACAGGCGCACGCGCGCTGTATGTATTAATACAGCAGACAAAATTAATTACTGACTTAGTAAGGGAGTTTTGTGGATACTTAAAGAATGGGAGGTCTATGCGGCGGGCTTAACCAAACCGATGTAAATGAATCCTGCCAAGCTATTGCCGTTCTATCGAGGGCGGGAACCACACACTGGGGTTGCGGAGCTAACAGTGTAATTAAATGCGCAAGCCCATGGTCGCAGTGATCATTTTGCTCAGCATCATGGCTATTGGAATCTGCGTCAAATGCAATATTGGTAAGCGCAACATCTGAATGTCCTTTCATTGCGCTCTCGTGCATGTCCAACGCCCATGCCATAGGCGCTAACAATACCGTTATAATAAGCAGATATATGATTCTTCGCTTCATCACCGCCACATATTGATATAATCGCGATAAAAAATCAAGCAAGCATTTGTTACTTCGCCGGCGGTTTATTAAAATAAAATGAACAGTATGCAGTGTCCACCGAGCCGGATGCAGCGCCTTGTTATGACTCATCATGTCTAAAGGATCCGCGCCGCAAAAAGTGGACAGTTTGGTCGATGACCGGGCTTGGGCAGCTTCTTTTGCTGATTTGTAATTTTGAGATAGGTTCTAATCGCAACTTTGATGTTGTGACACTGACACCTTGGCATTGGCCCATTAGCATGTTGCTAGGTATTTTTCAGAGATTTTGTTAGTATTTTATCGAGACCATCCGCAAATGCTTTCCGGTCACTCTGGCTTAACGCAGGAGGGCCACCGGTATTTACCCCGCTAGACCGTAAAGTATCCATAAAATCCCGCATATTCAGCAGTGCCTTAATGTTGTCGGCGGTAAACAGTTCACCCCGTGTGCTGAGTGCGCGGCATCCTTTGTCGATTACATCCGACGCCAAGGGAATATCGCTGGTAATAACGAGATCACCTGCGGTCAATTGCCGGACGATTTCATTGTCGGCAATATCAAAACCCGATTGCACGTGAATGAACTTGATATTTTTCAACGCCGGAACGCGCATTCGATGGTTTGCCACCAGTATCAGCTGCACACCCGTACGCTCCGCCGCTCTAAACAAGATGTCCTTTATCGCAACCGGACATGCGTCTGCGTCTACCCATATTTTCATATTATTCGTTTTCGATACGTCTTCTAATAAGTGCGTAGCGCATTGAAC
>DATCIR010000234.1:0-4344 GCA_036507695.1 Gammaproteobacteria bacterium | reverse complement strand
GTGGTACTGAAACTCTCGCCAAACATGCCCACGGCAATCGATGAAGTAGCGACTGGAACAGTCGAGCTATCCTACCTGACCCCGGTTGCCTACATACGCTCCCATCAATTAGGCGATACCCAGTTGGTTGCGAAAACCATTACTAACCACAAAGGGTCATTCAAATTAATGATTGTGGTGCGGGAGGATAGCCCCATTAAAACCGTCGCCGACCTGGAAGGAAAAACATTTGCCTTCGGCGATAAAGCGGCGGTTTTGCAGCGCGCGGTGGTTTTGGAAGCCAATATGCCATTGGAAAAACTCGGACATTACGAGTTTATCGGTCACTATGACAACATCGTGCGCGCGGTGCTAAACCGGGATTTCGAAGCCGGCATACTAAAAGACACCATGGCGTATAAATGGGAAGGCAAAGGCATCCGCATCCTGCATGAATCACCGGACCTGCCACCGTATAACATCGCCGCCAGCAAAAATATCAACAAAGAATTGCTGACAAAAATCCAGCAAGCGTTCTTGAGGCTGGATCCTAACAATCCGGAACATGAACCTGTCATCAAGGCGCTGGATAAAAATTATGACGGATTCGCGCCAACCAGCGATTCTGAATATGACGTAATCAGAAGACTAATTCAACCATTTGATAAAAGCCATAATAACTAGCCCGCATTTCTCACCAGGCGGCCGCTAATTATCAAGAATAGACGCGAAAACAAACGACTATGCCCGATACGTCAATGAAGCCCAGGGATGGGCAAGAGCGGCCTGCTCCCGCGATCCCGGTGAATAACGAATAACTCTCTACTCAAACAATTCTCAATGATAATCAGTCAGTTACGCACATTAACTAATGCTAGGTATTAATATCAGCAGCAGGTTTACTATCCTCGATATCCGCCACCCCTTGGCGCCCGGTTTTAGCCCGTTAACGCCTTCCTATTTAATAACGTGAATACAATAAGTTACATATTTAATGTTGCCGGGCGATTGTTTGGCCAGCTGTACAAAATGTGACGTAGTTGGAAAGTTGGTACTTGTCACAGGCGCCATATTTGATTTAGTCTTTCATATGCAAATACCGCTTAGCCGGTATTTGTTCCCACAGGAGCAACCCTGTAGTATGTAGCAACTGTAAGCAGTAGCTTTAATTAGTAACTGAGAGTTATTAACTGAGAGAGTTAGTAACTGCGAATATCAGTAAAGTCAGTAATAACACGTGGTAGTAACCAATGTAATATTAGTCAGGAGTATTCGAATATGTCGTTTTTGAAAAACCCGTTCCGTAAGCCGGCTCCAGCAAAATCTCAAATCAATTCCGTTAATCCCGCCACCTCTACTAACAATCAAACCCGCGGCATCACACAGGGTGCAAAAGCTGGAACTGCTACTGGAACTTCGAAAAGTAATTTGCCAAAGAACTATCTCGATCCTAACTCCGTATTCTAATATCGCATTGCATGCATAGGTTACCGGAGTGCTGAAGACTGGCTTCAGCACTCCGTTTCTATTTTGGACTCCGCCAAAGCATCAAGGGGTAACTTAAAAGACAAAATGCAACGCCAAGGCGCAGTGGCGCGAAGCAAGGGCGCCAAGTTATTTCAAGTTAATAGAGGATTTTGTTTGGGATTCCAGCATATTGGATTCCATCCTGGATTTTGAATTACAGATGGTACCGCCCAATTGCGCATTACCACTGACACTACTGCATGCGTCGTAACAAAGTAAATTCTTTGCGTCTGCGTTGAAGAAGTAAGTGAATTACTGCCCCAGCCGCGCCAGATAGGCCAAGGCAAATTCATACTCGATATTTTTCCGGGCATTGGATTTGACCGCCTGCCGGAAGGAATCCGCCGCCAATTGTTGGTTACCGGTCAGCAGAAAATATTGACCCAGATAATAAAAGCCCTCGCACAAATACTCCGGGCTCATGGCATTGATATTTTTCTTATACGCATCCAGAAAATCCTCCGCGCCGACCTGCCCCAGGTACAACTTGATGAGCGCACCGGGCCATACATCCAGATTCATGTGTTGCGAATATTTGGCAAGTTCGCTGGGCTTATTGATATCCAGATATTTTTCACTCAAATGCAGCCAAAGCATGCGGTACATGTCGGCGGGCTTCAGGGACAAGTAATAGCGATAGTCCGCAGCCGCATCCGCGAACCGCCCCAATAAAAAATTCAACGAACCCCGAATCACATAAATAGCCGGGTTGTTAGGGCTCAATTTCTGGGCCGTGGCAAAATCCTCGTAGGCTTCCTTATAGAGTTCCAGCTTGGCGTAGGCGTTAGCACGGTTAATATGGGCGGTTACGTAACCGGAATTGAGCCTGATCGCGTTGGTAAAATCCGCCACCGCCTCGTTATAATGGCCGAGCTCCGAGTAATGTATGCCGCGCTCCCGGTATACATCCGCCAGCGCCGAGTCTTGCAAGCGGCCGGAATTGATTACTTTGGAAAACGAGGCGATGGTTTCATCGACGGGGTAAACGATATTAACCAGGCGTTGGGGAACCACAGCGAAACTATTGCCGCAATAGCCCAGCATGGCCAACAACAGGGCGTGTCTTGCCGCTGTGCGCAATGTCATAGCCGTTGGGTATTCACTCTCATTGGCTGGCTGTACCTTTCACGTATGTTCGCTATTGTTGTAACGAGAATGTTGTAACGAGCCGTGTTAACCAGGGATCAAATCGCAATATCATAAAAATTGGTGACTTGCGGGTGTTGACTGCCTGGCGTAAGGTTTCCTTCCCGCACCAGCCACACGGTTGACAGGCCGGCGGATTTAGCCGCATCCAGCTCCTTTTCAATATCGGATAAAAACGCGATCTCAGGGGCGGGAAAACCGATTTGCCCCACAATGGCCGCATACGATGCCGGGTGTATTTTCGCGCCGACAGTCGTATCAAAATAACCACGGAACAGCGGCGTCAAATCGCCGTATTCGGTATGCGCAAACAGCAGCTTTTGCGCATACACGGACCCCGAGGAAAATAGGTATAAAGCGATTCCAGATTCGTGCCAATCCTTGAGTTTTTCATACGCATCCGGGTAGACATGCCCATGATAATCGCCATTTTGATAACCCGACCGCCAAATGTGGCCCTGAATCGCTTTTAAGGGCGTGATCTTTTTATCTGCATCGATCCACGTTACGAGTTGCGCAATCACGTCTTCCAGGGTGGCGTCCGGGCGTTGCATTTCCCGCTTAACGCCGCCGAGTATTGCGGTGATTTCAGGATCGCGCTGGTTTTGCTTAACGAAGTCCGCCATGCGCCGCCGCGCATAAGGAAACAGCGTGTCCTTCACAAAGCTCAGCGACGTGGTGGTGCCCTCGATATCACACACAATCGCCTTGATCATCGATACGCCTTGGTAAATTTTTCGTAACTGGGAAACTTTGTTGCGATATCACTGCCGGTAAAATTTCCGACCCAACCGTCCGGCGTAGTGAAGAAACGAATACATTTAAAAAAGGGATTTTCCCCCATATCAAACCAGTGCGTAGTATTGGCCGGCACACTGATCAAATCGCCGCGCTCGCAAAACACCATGTAAATCCTGCCTTCGACATGCAAATAGAACAGCCCTGTGCCGTCCACAAAAAAGCGCACTTCAAAATCATCGTGGGTATGTTCAGACAGAAACTTGCCGCGGAACGTGGTCTTGTCAGGATGGTTCGGCGTTAAACTCACCACGTCCACGGATTGAAACTGGTATTGCTTATTCAGTTTATCAATCGACGCCTGGTAGGCTTTGAGTACTTCGTCTTGGGTAGCGTTATCCGCCAGCGCTTCGCCCGCCTGCCATTGCTCAAACTGCACGCCGATATCCCGCAGTTGACTGGCAATACCTTCCCGATGCTTGATGATGGCTGCCGATCCTGTCGCGTCATCCTTCTGAATAACCAAAATGCTCATTGCGTTACCCTCCTTTTCAGTAATTCACACGAAAATAAAAACTCCAGCGCCTCGACATAAATTAATGTCTCTCTTAGGGTTCGTCCCCAGCTATAAAAACCATGACCCGCAATCAAGTAGGCAACCGGTGGTGAATGCGCCCGCATATAATCATCAACTTGTTGCGCCAGCCGCGGAATATTTTGGTCGTTGCCGAATACGGGAATGTCAATTTGGGTATCGTGGGTATTGATCCCCGGAAAGGCTTTCAGTAATTCATAATTCGCCAGCTGTACCCGCTGCGGCGACAGCTGCGAGATGACGGTTGCGTTGAGCGAATGCGCGTGTAATACCGCCTTGACGTCCGGAACTTGTTTATAGATCTGAACATGCAGCAGGGTTTCCGCCGAAGGAGCGCGCCGGTCATACGACTCGCCATC
>DATCIR010000233.1:0-3803 GCA_036507695.1 Gammaproteobacteria bacterium | reverse complement strand
TGTTACTGTTGATTATTAAAATTAACCGGATCGAGCTGTCTTGCACCATCCGGTAATCCGATCTCTTTAAAAATCAGATAGGGAGCTGACTGTGGGTTTTTTTTGATTTTACCGCAGCGCCTGTGGCTCCTGTATTTATCCGCATTGTCGATATGCCGGTTTTATCCAGCATGTCGATAAATCCTGGGTTCCAGGATTTATCGACATTTTTGACATTGAATCCAGATACTGCTTAAATAAGCAGTCTCTGGGTTTTAAGCACAAATAATAATCAGATCACAGTTGCAGGAGGGATTCATGCAAAGGGAATCGGTCGAGGGATTTTGGGAAATTTATATATCAAAAGCAAAGAATCACAACCTGCCGCATAAAGCGGTTCGTTGGTATATTAAGCGCGTTGAAGAATACATCAAAGCGCATCCATCCACCCGGCTTTCCCAGCACACCCGCGGCGATGTGGAAAACTTTCTTCAGGCAGCCGGCAGAAACCATCGGCTGGCTGACTGGCAATTTAAACAGATCGTGCATGCGCTGAAGATCCTATTTGTTGACGTGATTCGTTCCGAGTGGGCGAAAGAATTTTCCTGGGATCACTGGCTTGAATCAGCCACTGAGTTGCCACATTCGCATGCCACGGTAGCCCGCGATTTTCACCGCCCGTCCGGTTCGGAAAATACCCGCAATGAAGCGGTTTCCTTGTCGTCGTCTGCTGACCGGTTGGTTGAGAAGGTGCAGGCAAACTTTCCAGAGTATTTCACGCGGCTGATTACTGAGATTCGCATTAAAAATTACTCCATCCGTACCGAACACGCGTATGAACGGTGGATCGCCCGCTACGTGTTTTTTCATTCGATGAAAGATCCGGCTGAACTCGACGGCGCGGCGGTTGCTGCGTTTCTGGAATACCTTGTTATCCGGCGTCAGGTGTCCGGCAGTACGCAAGGCCAGGCGCTTTGCGCAATTGTTTTTTTCTATAAATATGTCCTGAATATCGAACTGGGTGACATTGGGCACTTTTCTCACTCTAAAAAACCTAAGCGCTTGCCGGTGGTGCTATCCCGCGATGAGATCACCCGCCTGTTTCCCGCGATTGCGAATGATACTTATCGGCTGATGGCGCATTTGTTGTATGGGTGCGGGTTGCGTTTAATCGAATGCATCCGGCTACGGATACAGGACCTGGATTTTGCCTACAGCCAGATCATTGTGCGCAATGCCAAAGGGAATAAGGACCGGGTCGTGCCGTTGCCAAAACGCCTGGTTAAATCTCTGAAAACGCAGATTGCATACGTCACCAAGACTTACCAGGATGACCTTAAAGAGGGTTTCGGGGAGGTTTTTCTCCCTTATGCCTTGTCGCGCAAGTATCCCAACGCGGCAAAGGAACTGGGCTGGCAATATTTATTTCCTGCCACGAAGCTGTCGGTAGACCCGCGAAGCTATAAAATCCGTAGGCATCATGTTTTTGAAACCTGCTTGCAACGCCAGATAAAGTTGGCGGCTAAATCGGCGGGGCTCATTAAACGAGTCAATTGCCATGCGTTACGCCATTCCTTTGCGACGCATTTGTTGGAAAATGGCCCCGTTAGAATTTATTGTCTATGTCCTACTACTACATATACGTTTTACTAAGCAATAAGACCGGCAAATGGTACACCGGATATACGCATAATCTACGAAAAAGATTCGATGAACATAATGCTGGATTTTGCAAATCAACAAAACACGGTTGTCCGTGGAAGTTGATTTATTATGAAGCTTGTTTATTTAAAGAAGATGCTATAGCTAGAGAAAAATATCTTAAATCCGGCATGGGAAAAAGATATCTCAAAAATCGGCTAAAGTATTATTTAACTAAGAGAGTATAATTCTAACGGGGTTCGCACCGTACAGGAGTTGTTGGGGCATGCGGATGTGTCGACTACTATGATCTATACCCATGTTTTAAACAAACCGGGCATCAGCGTCATCAGTCCGTTTGATGTATTGGATGCCGGGGCGGATTTGTCAGACGAATCCGAAGGTGATTTGCACGATATATCGCGTCATTCGAAAAAACGAAACACCGCGTGACCACGACTCCTTCAAACCAGATGCTTTGGCGTTGTGTTGGCGGATTTCACGGCGACGGCAACAAGGCGCAACGGCACAACCGCGCTATGTCTTTGGCCAGTATTGGGTCTCAATGCCTTCACCAAGATCCGCCTCGATCAGCCGCCGTCTGGCCTCCAGCAATTTTTCGATTAACTGGGGTTCCTGTTTTTCATAAGCTTGCGCGTCGGGGATGCGGTTTACCACTACGCCTAACAGCTCGGTAATCGCGTTGCCAATGGAGTTTTGACTGATAGTGACAATCAGATCGCCGTTGTCGTTTCGATAGATCAGCTGCTTGAACGCCGGCTGCCAGCGGATTGAATTGGCGTACCTGGCGTCGACGATGCACCGGTCGCGCACCATCTTGGCGGTTTTTAAAAAATCATTGTTGAACAGCAGCCGCTCTTCGACCAGGCTCGGGAAATAAACATCCCTGGGAATCGGCGCGTTGCGCGTGGAAACCTGGCTGAAGAAGGTTCGATAAAAATCGATGAAGCCCTTGAGGATAATGTCATACTCTTCCCAGAAGCGAATTTCCTTGAGTGATTCTATCCCGCCGCTGACACCCCACGCCGGCAAGCCCTGGGGATAGCCGGTCAAGGCGAGACGGCATGCGCCGTCCTGGCACGGCTTGAGGATGCGTAAATCGAGCCGCTCGATAAAGTCGCGGTAGACAGCACGCATATACGCCTGGAACAGGCTGTTCTGACCGCCATCGGTCAGGTTGGGATTATTGGGGTCGGCAAGCGACGCATCGCGCAACATTGCTTTGTCGAACACAATGAAATGATTATGCAGCATGCGAATACTGGGCACCCCGGGGGCGGTCAGCGGCCACGTGGCGTCAAGACTCGCCTCGCCGCACAGCAACAGGTGCAGCTTGGGATCGGGGTAAAGCTCCAGCATATATTCGAAAATAATCTGGTTCATACGGTTCCAGACATGTTTCACGTTGTCCGGCACCTGAGTGCGCCGCACCGGGCGGCCGAGCGGATCGAGGATTATACGGGAGGTGTTATAGATGATCGACGCATCGAACTCGTTGCTGTGTCCCAGGGCTTTACGGTATAGCAGCAGGTTTTCAGGATTGGTCAGCAATCCGTTGTTGTGGACCAGGTCATTGAGGTTTTCCGTGCTGTTGAAAAATTCATTCGGCGCCATGCCCTCCGGGACATCCAACGGTATGGGACGGAAAGGGGTGACAACTTGTCGTGGACCGCACTGCATACTGCCTCCTCTGGAAATTTTATGGCGCTATAAAAATGGCAAGAATAATAAACCGCAAAAGCGAAGCCTTATCATAGAGCAATCCCGAATATTCGCAATGCGCTTCGTCCGGTCCGATACGCTTTTATGTGCGGCACCAAGTTTCGTGACGCAATAACAGTTATCCCGCAATAGCGGGCGCGCGGCTAGCAGGCAATTGCTGATTATGGAATCCCCCCGTGGCGCGGTCAGAATCAATAAAAACCGCTTTTTCAAACCAGATGCTTTGGCGTTGTGTTGGCGGATTTCACGGCGACGACAACAAAGCGCAGCGGTCCGCCCGGTGTGAGGGTGTTGAAGGGGTAGCAGGTTACCAGTGTCAGCGCGGCGTTATCGTAGTCGACGGGGATTTGGGCGTTGCGGGAGTCCACCACTTGCAGGTTGCTGACGGTGTAATAGGTTTTGATGCCTTGCTGGTTTTCGATAATGATTTCATCCCCGGC
>DATCIR010000232.1:0-6509 GCA_036507695.1 Gammaproteobacteria bacterium | reverse complement strand
AACAAATAAAACGGAGGGATTTTTTCGCAGGGCAAGGCGTGAGGAGGCGTCATAGCGGGGACTATGGCAACGACGAGCAACGCGGCCATGCGGAAAAAGCTGCCGTTTTATGTTTCGATATTTCTGGTTCGCGACACTAGGCACTACAATTGCTTAATAATCCATGAGTCCACGATGCGGCAGTAATAAAGTCCATAATCCGAGTCAAGGATTACGCTAAACTTCCGAATACCTGCTGAAGGGGCAAAATTCGTTTTCCGTCCATGACGCCGATCCTGCGCAAACTTTTTACCAATGCCAACTACGTGATTGCCGTTGGCTCATCATTAATGATTGCATTGATGATCAGCCTGGCGATCACCGGCATATCCCACATGGGTTCCATTAAAGATGCGATGCAAACCGTCACCACGGAGCGCGCCGAACGCATCACTATCATCACCGCCATGCGCCAGATTGTGCGCGAACGCTCCCTGACCATGTATGCGATTTACCTCACCGAAGATCCATTTTTGCGCGACGAGGAATTCTTGTATTTCAGCGCGCTGGCGGAACAATTCATAAAGCTGCGTACGCAATTCGAAGCGGCGGGTGTTTTGCCGCGGCAGCAGGCTATGTTTGCCGAGGCGTTGCAATTAATCACCCGCAGCGCGCCGCTGCAGCAAAGTATTGTCGACATGATGATTGAGAACAATACCAGGGATACTTATGCGTTAATGTCGGCCATTGATCTGCCGCTGGAAAAAAAGATACTGGCGTTATTCGACAAACTGATTGAGATCGAACAGGAAATTACCCGAAACGCCACTGCGACGGCAAAAGACGAATACGAGAATGCCTATTACACCATGATCACCCTTGGTATCATCGTGACCCTGGTTGGCGTGCTCATAACGGTTCTGGTCATTCAGCGAACCCGGCAGATTGAAGGCGCGTTATTTGAAGCCAAGGAGCAGGCGGAAGTTACCCTGCATGCCATTGGCGACGCGGTTATCACGGCCGACTCACAAGGCCGGGTCGTGTATTTGAACCCGGTTGCCGAGCATTTGACGGGCTGGCGCTGCGCGGACGCCGCCGGCAAGGATATCGCCCAGGTGTATTGCGTCAAAGAAGAACTGACAGGAAATAACGTAAGTCACCCGGCGTTTCAAGGCAATGTCGATGGCCAGGTCATGGGCCTGCAACAACACTACGTGCTCACGAGCCGGGATGAGAATGAATATATGGTGAAAGATACCACCTCGCCGCTATTCAAAAATAATGGGGAAAAATTTGGCGTGGTGGTGGTTTCGCGGGATGTAACCCACGAGCGCAATCTTACCCATCAATTGTCCTGGCAGGCGCGTCACGACAGCCTTACCGGTCTGGCGAATCGCCGTGAATTCGAATTATTGCTGAACACACTGTTAGCCAACACGGATCCCAACCGGCCCAAGCATGCCCTGCTGTATCTCGATCTGGATCAATTCAAGCTGGTCAATGACACCTGCGGACACGTGGCCGGCGACGAGCTGCTGAAACAGATTGTCATGCTGTTGAAATCCAACATCCGTGAAGCGGACCTGCTGGCCAGGCTGGGTGGCGATGAATTCGGCTTGATACTGGAAGCATGTCCTCTGCCGAAAGCCGAACGTATCGCCACCCAGCTGGTGCAGTCGGTCAGAGAATTCCGGTTTGGTTGGAAAGGCAAAGTATTCTTGCTGGGCGTCAGCATCGGTCTGGCCATGATCGACGAGCATTGCCGGGATTCCCAGGGGATTCTAAGCGCGGCGGATGCGGCCTGCTTTATTGCGAAAGATAAGGGACGCAACCGGGTCTGGATTCACCACCTTGATGACGAAGAAGTGGCCCAGCGTCACGGGGAAATGGAATGGGCATCCAAAATCAATACCGCGCTGGCAAACGATCGCTTTCTGCTTTACTTCCAGAAAATACAACCGCTCACGCAACATGATGGCTGTAACTATTATGAATTCCTGTTGCGGATGGTGAACGAAAGCGGAGAGATCATTGCGCCGATGGCGTTTATTCCCGCGGCCGAGCGGTTTGGCACCATGTCAGCCATCGACAGATGGGTTGTCAAACGGGTGTTGGGGTGGTTAACCAAGAAAACCAGCAAAATAAAAAGCACCGATATCTATTCTGTCAATCTGTCCGGTCAGTCACTTTGCGATGACGGGTTTTTGCAATTTTGCATTAACGAACTGGACCAGAGCCGGGTTAATCCCAGGCACATCTGTTTTGAAATCACGGAAACGGCGGCTATTTCCAACTGGAGCCACGCCAGCCAATTTGTCACGGCATTAAAGTCCAGAGGCTGCCAGTTCGCGCTGGATGATTTTGGCAGCGGAATGTCGTCGTTTGCCTATTTGAAAAACCTGCCGGTGGACTACATCAAGATTGACGGCAGTTTTGTCAGCGATATGTTATCGGACCCGGTCGACCAGGTGATGGTAAGCGCGATTAACCAAATCGGGCAAGTGATGGGTATTAAAACCATCGCTGAATTCGTCGAAAATGAAGCTATCCTTGACCTGCTTAAAGAGATTCAAGTGGACTTTGCGCAAGGTTTTGGCATTCATGTGCCGGAAGCCCTGGAGCCACTCAATATTAAAGTTCACTATTTGTCAGACGATAAATTCAAAATCAGTTAACGCCTGAACGCAAGGCGTAAATTCATAGGAGTGTTGTATGGTAAGCACGATCAAGCAAACGAGTTTAATTGTCTGGCTGGGTTTACTGGTGGCGTTCACATTGTTTGCGTCCAACGTTGCGAATGTCGCGAACGCCGGCACCAGTCTGGCGAAGCACAAAGTGGTGATCCAGAGTTCCAATTCCGATACGGAGTTGCAGGGCTTGGCGCTGGTGATCGCGGGTAACCTGCAAAAACATTACGGCATGGATAACGTTGATATAGAAGTGGTGGCGTATGGACCGGGCCTGGGGATTTTGACGGCGGATAGCCCCAACGCCGGTAAAGTGAAAAGCCTGCTGGATCACAACGTGAAATTCAGCGCGTGTGAAGGCACTTTGAAATTTATGGAAACCAACAACGGCAAACGGCCGAAATTGGTCGCGGGAGTGGGTGTTGTCGCCGATGGCGTGGTGCGGGTGATTGAATTACAGGAGCAGGGTTACGCTTACGTTTATCCGCGCTGAAGTTGCCGCGATTCAATTCGCAATTGTTATTAAGTAAAAATCCCGGTTATGAATCCGGGATTTTTTTTACCAGATGAAGCGAACGACCAACTAAAGCTGCGTGTGGCGGTTATAGCGAATGGCCGGCACGACGGTCCCTATCCGGTATTGAAATACTGACGCCGATTGAACAATTACCGTGGTCTGCCATCGAAGCAGCTGTGATTGTAAACAATCAATACTATACTTTATACCTAATACAGCGCCGGTATGGATTTTTCAGTCAGATGTTTTATTCGTATACACTTTATTCGCAAACAATGGAGATAACGACATGACCAGAACACGGTTAATTCAAACGATCGCATTGAGTTCGATGTTAGTTTTTTCTTTCGCGGCATTCGCTGAAGGCGCGGGTTGCAAGTCCAAGGAAGGGCACGGCAAACAGGGCACGTCCGCCGAGTCCACGCATGATTTCAAGAGCCATCACGGCTGGAAGTTCTCCGAAAAAGCGGCTTCCGGTAACAACAATGCCAGTGAAGAACCGGCGGGAAAATCCGGTGCGAGTGACAACGTTAAGCCGGATAAAATGCTGGAAATCTGATAATTTCCGCATGAACTGCAAAAAAAGAGGGCTGCGGCCCTCTTTTTTTCTGGGTGAATTTAGTGGGTTGATGGTAGCGTTTGTTTCGAAGGCTAGTTTGGGACAGCGCAAGCTTATTGCCGCGGGCACATCATCCAGGTGCTAAAAGACTGGCTATTCTGTACGCAGCAAAGCGCCCACGTAATTGTGAATTGGTTAACGCAGTGCGAACGGAATTGTACGATAATTATAGGTGATTGGTTTTTAGAGAATTTGTGAGATGGCGACTTTGCAGAAGCTGGGAGACGAAGCCAAATGCCTGCTTGACCAGGTGCAGATGCGCATTGGGCGTTTACCCGACAATGAAATTATACTTACGGACGAGGCGGTCAGTGGACACCACGCATTGATAACCATCCGCCCACTTGCGCGCAATGAAAACCAGAACGAGTACATTATTGAGGATTTGAACAGTACCAACAAAACCTACGTCAACAATCTACAAATTTCCCGGCATGCATTGAAAGACGGCGACATTGTACGGCTGGGGAATACGCGGCTTAAGTTTTCCACCAAGAATTATGTTCCGCCGCAAACCCCCTTTAATCAGACCCAGAAGCTGGATCCTAAAAAACCGCAGGGTTATATTTTTCCGAAATAGGATCGCCCGCCGCAACACCGTCTGGAATTCCCCCGATGGAATCCCAGGCAGTGGGATGTTAAGCGGCGCGATTCGCTATTATTGATGCGAGTGCGCCACGGCTTCTTTGCCTTTGGCGCTGTCCAATGACACCATGTCCAGATTGCCGCATTCCGGACATTTGGTTTTGAAACGCACGATATGATACAAGGTCCAGCTTGCTGGAATGGCCAGTAAAAACAGCAGGCCTGACATCAGGGTTACGCTGCCAACAATTAGCCATAAAAATAAATCCAATAAAAAGCTCTCAAAGCATTGATTAACCGGTTTCCCCACGTAGCCGCAAGAACTGCACACTTTCATTTTCATTTAATAAGCCTCCAAAAATACTTCTCAGAAGGCGGGCATTATAGGTTTTGGATTATTAACGCTAACTGAATCGTTCATGAGCCGGATTAGTGATTCACTCGGGGATGCTTCCATAAGGAATGGCTCTATCAGGTCAACACGGTAGATTGATAAGGTTTAATTGATATACATCAATAAATATAGAGTTTTTACTGCGAGGATAGAGCCGATAGAAAGTGTTTTCGCCCAAAGCGCTGGCCCGTTGTTCGGCGTGAAAGTATGATGTCCCCAGTGTGTTGAGAAACAAGTGTGTTGAGAAACCAGTGTGTTGAGAAACCAGTGTGTTGAGAAATCGTGTCAGGCGCAGGTGTGCAAATGCTTCATAAACAACGCATGGAACCCTTGGCCGATGATCCCTTTATCGTGTTCATCGTCGGGTATCGAATCAACAAATACTGGAAAGTCCACAAATGGCTGCCGGTGGCCCGTGCATTTCAGCGAATGCTGAAAGAACTCGATAGCAATCCCGCTCTTGGTTGCATGGGTTATGAGTATTGGCGTGGCAGCGGGCGGATGTGTATCCAATATTGGCGGTCCTATCAGCAACTGCTGGACTACGCCCGCGACAAAAACGCGGGGCATTTCCCGGCCTGGTTTGATTTCAACTCGAGGATCAGCCGCAGCGGGGATGTGGGACTCTGGCACGAAGCGTATTTCGCCAAACCGGGGACTTTTAAGGCGGTTTACAGGAATATGCCGCCGTTTGGATTGGGCAAGGCGACGCAGCTGTCAATGTCCAAAACCACCTCGATCAATACAGAGTTTGAGAATGGGTGACCGAATGGCTATGCGCACATTTCAGTTTCATATTTCAAGGTCAGTTGGTTTCCAGGGAGCGCTGCGATTATCCTAGAATCCGCAGTTGGACGCGGTGGAGTGTGCGATTTTCGAAGTGCAGGGCAAGGCGCTGCGCTCTATGGAAGGGAATGCGGAATGGCCGTTCCATTCCAAGGAGTTGCAACGCCGCCACGCGCTCTGAAAATCGTGCAATCCACTGCGTAGCGTTGCTCACCCAACAGGTGAACCTCTTTCGTGCATGAAAATAGAATGACATCAGTTGGGTAGCTATTTTATAAAGTGGTCAACTGCGGAATCTAGGATTATGTGTCACGTGGAGACAATCACCCGCAGCGCGTCCAGCCTTGGCGCCACGGTTTCCAGCGCATGCTTTATAGCCTCATACTGGTTTTCAAAGTAATCGATTTCTTCGCCGCGCACATTGGGATTGACCTGCTGCAGGGCTCTGAGCCGGTTGATCTCCCCCTGCAGTAACTCACTGGTGTGTTGCTGGGCGTTGGCCAGGATGGCCGGCGCGCGGCGATTGGCGAGTATTTCGCTGTTATGTATTAAATGACGTATTTCTTTTTTATGGGTTTTGACGACCTTGCCGGCCACCTCCGGCGGTACGGCGATTTGACATTGCTTGATGGCGTCAGGCGTCAACCGCTCTCCGATGTCCTTTCCATCCATGTCAATAACAACTCTTATAGCGGTCAATGGCAGATAACGGCTGACTTGCAGGAGCTCTTTCGCCATGGACTCCAGGATATAAATCACTTCCAGCAGCAGGATGCCCGGCGGAAGTTCTTTATGTTTAATGGCGCACAGCGCGGTATTGCCCAGCTCCTTACTCAGGATCATTTCCGTCACACCGGTTACCATCGGGTGTTCCCAGGTCAGGAACTGCATGTCTTCATTGATCAACGCGGTATCCCGGTCAAAGGTAATCGTGGCGCCATC
>DATCIR010000231.1:0-14393 GCA_036507695.1 Gammaproteobacteria bacterium | reverse complement strand
ACGCAGAGAGACTGTGAAAGTATTAGCTCCCTCTCCCCTGTTTTGGGGAGAGGGCCGGGGTGAGGGGTAAAGAATTCAAACGTTTACACCCTCACCCAAACCCGCTCCCTCAAGGGAGAGGGCTTTAATGCGAATACTTTCACAGTCTCAGAGCGTGGGAACGAGAAATTATGCCGGCATCCTGCGTCATTATAGCGCCACGGGCAAAAAATGCATCCGTGCGGTTGTTGGGTTTGTGCGTTACGTGAGCGGTTGCGGGGCGTGAATTTTAATGGTTTGTGTTCGTAATCTGGGGTGTTACTATCGGTTGTTTTGAAAAATAACTGATTCATAAAATCGTTTAACAACAGCGCTACGCCGTCACTGTGTTGTTCAGCTACTGAGTAGTTCCGCGACTGACCACGTTGATCACATCGGGAGCATAGGCCATGGCTATTACACGAGAAAAACTCGAAACCGCGGTTTCCCTAGGGTTTTATAACGAAATTAAAATATGGGGAACCAACCAAAAAAACGCCCTGGATCATGCGGGCACGGATGTGATGCCGCTGCTGGGCGGCGCTCCGCCCTTCTTTAAGGCCGCCGCCTGGTTGAATTTCGGCCTTGACGGCACCGAAAAGTTGTTTCCCCAATCGGCGCTCGCCCAGGGTATTAAAAAGCTGACGATACCCATCGCGGTCGCAAACTTTGCGGTGGAGGGCTTTAACGCCCTCTACCGCAACGAGATGGAAAAATCCAATGCGCTGCTGCGCAACGACTATAACGGGATTCGTGACCAATTCAGGGATACGATTGATCAAACAATATTACGCGACTTCATAAACACGCCGTTTTCCGCCGCGGCGCGCAAAACATTGGTGAGTGTGTTTAGCAAACGCCTCAACGACCTGGTCGACGAGGATATGGCTATGTCGCATTGTCAGGGCGTGATTGCAGAAGCCGGCTTGATAGAATCCTCATCCAAAGCAATCGAGGCACGAACCGCGGAAGGCTTCGGCGCCATATGCCGCAAGGTCCGCGATATTTACCGGGGAACAAGATTTGCCTGGGGGCATAATACGTTAATCCAGCTCGATCCCGCACGCCAGCACTGCGCGTTGTGGGGCAATAAACCCATCACGGTCTACAATCCTATCAAGAATAAACACCAGCATTGCGGTCCCCACAGCACCCTGGTGGCCATGGGGTCCGGCCTGGATAAAGAGCGGTTTATAGCAATCCTCGCCAACGTGTCGAATCTCAAAGTGCACCACATCGGCCGGTGGCATGGCGAGGATACGACGTATCTGTGGCCGGAAGCGAATCCACGAACCATCGCTGAGCTAGTGATAGGATTCAAGAACAAAGGCATTAGCGACTATACCCCGGATATTGTCGCGGCGGACGCCAGGGTATGGCCGCGCACGCTTGCGATCCGGCGCGGCTGATGTGCGCTTTCCCCGCGGACACTGATTAAGGATACCGATAAGGACACCGATAAGAACACCGGTGGTAGACGATGCCGCCAGTCAATACCGGCAGCCAATACCGGCAGTCAATCGCCGGGCCAGGAAACGCGACTAACCCTATCTACTCGGCAAAGCGCCCCACGATTTCACTATTGCGACGCATGCGCCATGAGATGGAAGTATTGAGGCAGGTATTGCGCTTTGTCCTGCGCGATGCGGGTATCGGTATGCGCGCACCCATTGTTGCGGCAATAGTGTCCAGCCGTTAAGTAATCGTAAACGATGTCCGGTATGCCGTAGTGGTGAATGGTGTTATAGGTTTTTGGTGTTCCGTTTTCGACGATCATCAGCCGGTTGTGATAATAACTATTTTCGATATTGCCCAGGTAGCCGAGTTCGCGGTAGGTGATCGGGCCGTAGATCAACGGCGGCACGTGGTCGGCGACCAGGATGACCAGGCTTTGCGGATCCATGGCCCGCAGCTGTTTGACGAACTGGGCGATCGCCTGGGTGCGGTAGTAAAACTGGTTGGCCGCCATTAACAAGTGTTCGTCCTGGTGCGCCGCGCTGATTTGCACGACTGGCGGCCGTTTGCTGTCGTTGAGCAGGTGCGGCGTGTGGCCGTAGATGGTCATGATGTAATTCAGCAACGGCTGGCCGGGATGTTCTTTCAAATGTTGTTCGACAAAGGCAAGATTTTGTTTGAACAACTCGCCGTCAAATAGATAATCTTCGCCACTGACATCGCCCGCTTCTAAATACGTGGGGTTGCTGCCCGTGAATTCCCGGGGAAAGTAGGTTTCCTGGAAACCGATGCCTTTGTAAGCCGGTTGTGCGTTAAAAAAATTGGGTTTGTAGGCGTTGGTGGCGACGGTGCGGTAACCCAGGCGCTGCAAAATGCCCGGCGTGCAGTTAACGGCACTGCCGGTGAAAATATTGAACTCGACACTGCTCAGCTTTTCAAATGCCGGCACGCCGCACAGGACTTCAAATTCGGCTTGGGCGGTGGCGCCGCCGAACACCGGCCCGATGGATAAACCCAGTTTGCCACCGAACAATTGTTTAAATTCCGGATGCACCGGGTCGCGGCTGAACGTCGCATCGTGAAACAAGGTTGGATCCAGGAAACTTTCCAGCACGATGAGGTGGACGTTGCGATTGCTGGCGTTGGCCTTGAGTTGCGCGGCAAACGTGTCACCCTCTTGCTCGTACGCGGCGCGGTTGCGGTAAGGCGCGGTTTCGGCCAGCGCTTTAACGCGTTGCGCTTCGTGATACAGCAGCATGGTAATACGCCCGTTGCTTTCCACGCTTTTGCCGTCAGAATAGCGAATGATTTCATTGCCGATTGATTCCACAAAATCGGCATAGGCCTGGGGCGTCGTTTTGACCAGGAGCACAAGCGTTAACAACGGCAGAGCTCCCAGCAGTATCCGGCGCGGCTGGCGATAGTTGACCGTGTACAGATAAGCGGCCAGCGGCGCGAAAAAGACGGCGGCCAGGATCAGGCCATAAGAAAGCGGCAGTACCGCGAACAATTCCGGCAGCTCCATCACTTCGATGATCCGCAGCACCTTGCCATAGAAATGAAAATACAGGTCTTGCGCCAGGTAAGCGAGCAGGATGGGCAGCGCCGCGGCGATAACGCGCCAGGGGCCGGGTTTTTGTATCAGGTAAAGATAAACGTATAAATAACTGACCAGGCCCAATTCGATCCATTGCAGGAAGAACATCTCGGCGTGGAAAGCGCCGCTGCGCGCCGACAAATGCGCGTAACCGTAGATTCCCAGCAAAAATAGCGCTAAGGACAATAGTGGCTTTATCCCAAAACGCGTTGAAAAAATCGCGGCGCGGGTCAGAGGGGAAGCCCGCGTGCCGGCATTGAGTATTTCGGTTTGCGCTGTGGATATGACGGGATTCATTGCGCCACTCGCTGGGGTTGCGGTTGATTGGCTTGAAGCGGATTGGATAGAACGTGCTGGGCTTGCGGCGCTAACGGCGACGCGGCCAGTTCGTCGCCGATCAAACGCGCCGGCAATGCCGGCAGCGTGCTGATAAGCGACACAACCAGCGCGGCCAGGTATGGAACCGATTGCACCAGCAACACGATAATCCATAGCAGCAAGTCGAGGTTTTGCGCGTCCAGCCGCAGCGCCACGCCATATACGGTTATCCATAACGCCAGCATTAATATCACTTCATCGCGGCAGTCCAGCACGGCTTTCAGCAGCGCAACGTTGTGGGAGCACTTGGGGGTGCGGAAAAACGGTTTGCCGGTGGTGACGAAACCGCTGAGCATGGCCAGGGAAATGGTGTGCGACAACGCCAAACCGGCGACCGCCGCCGCGATGGTTTGACCGACCGTCGCCTTGATGCGCACCCGGTACAGATACACCAGTTTGGCGATCTTGAAGGAGAACAGCGCCAGCGGCAGTATCGAAAATACTATTAGCGGCGGATCCACGGCGCGCGGAGCCACGATCATGGCAATGGACCAGCCGAGCGCCGCGAGCGTGAATAATAAGTTCATGCTGTCGGCGAGCCAAGGCAGCCAACCGGCGACAAAATGATAGCGTTGCCCGTACGACAGCGGGCCCCTGGCGAAATGCATTAAATGACCCAGGTGCCGGCGCATGATTTGCACCGCGCCGTACGCCCAGCGAAAGCGTTGCTGTTTATAATCGGCGAAGTTATCCGGCATGAGGCCGCGGCCGTAGCTCTTGGGCAGATACAGTGCTTCGTAGCCGCTTTCAAAGATGCGCAAGCCCAGTTCAGCGTCTTCGGTGATGCACCACTGCGCCCAGCCGCCGACTTCTTCCAGCGCGGTGCGGCGGATCAAGGTCATGGTGCCGTGCTGAATGATGGCGTTGCGCTCGTTGCGGGTGATCATGCCGATATGGAAAAAGCCCGCATATTCGGTGTAACACATGGCTTTGAAGGCGTTCTGCTCACCGTCGCGGTAGTCCTGCGGGGCCTGGACGATCGCGAGGCGCGGCCGGTCGAGAAACGGCGGCGCCAAATCGCGCAGCCAATTCGGCTCCACAGTATAGTCGCTATCAATCACGGCGATGATTTGCGCGTCGGGCGCGGTTTGCTGCAGCGCGAAATTCAACGCGCCGGCTTTGAAGCCGGACAGGGGATCGACATGGAAAAAGCGGAAGCGCTCACCGAGCTTGGCGCAGTGCGCCTGCACCGGTTGCCACACGTTGGGGTCCTTGGTGTTGTTGTCAATAAGAAGGACTTCAAAACGCGGATAATCCAGCCTGGCCAGGGCGTTCAGCGTTTCGATCACCATACCGGGCGGTTCGTTATAAGTTGGGACATGAATGGATACTAATGGCAGGCGCGCCGGATCCACGCTCACCGGTTTGAAATCGCGGCGGCGGCTTTTCACCCAATGCGCCTCAACCCATTCGTGCGCTTCGGCGAGCAATACCACCATCACGCCGGTCATTCCGACCAGCAATAGAATGCCAACGATAATCGTGCCAACCGTCAGATATTGATGCGTGTAGTCATAGATGATCCAGACACTGGCGGTGGCGATGGTGTAGACCACCAGGGCCAGAAATCCGCGGCCGCGGTTGCGCAACGTGGTGCTATCCAACAATAACAGCGCGAAAATCAATACCGATAAGCCCACCGATATGCCGGCCAAAACGCGCCAGTTGGGCACTTTTACCACCGGTTCGATGAAGGCGAATTTCGGCTGGCGATCCACGTTGTAGACTCCCCAATACGCCCCGACGGAACCTTCCGATTCGGTTTTCCACGGCTGGTCAAACGCTTCCATGAGGTAGTACACGTACTTTTCTTTTTGCGCGCGGGCTAGAAATTGGCGCAGGAAAATGGCTTCGTTGGCTTCCGAGGCCACTGCGCCTTTGCGGATCCGGCCATTGCTGGGCCAGCCCACCTCGGTGATGACAATCGGTTTATCGGGAAAGGCGGTTCGCAATTCATTGAAGCGATCCACCACATAATCCACCGCTTCGCTAACGCCGACGCCTTCCCAATACGGCAGCATATGCACCGCCAAATAATCCACGTGGTTTACCAGCTCTGGATATTTAAGCCACACATGCCACGGTTCGGCGGTGCTGACCGGCGCCCGGACTTTCTTCCGCACCCGGTCCAGGTAAGCGATCATCTCTTCGAGAGGAATATCACCGCGCAACACCACCTCGTTGCCGACAATGACGCGCACGATGTTACGGTAACTGTTAGCAACTTGGAACAGCCGCTGCAGTTCTTCTTCGTTATCGTCCCGCTCGTCGTCAATCCAGATGCCGAGGGCGACATTGATGCCCCGCGCCCGCGCCAATTGGGGAACTTGTATTTGATCACCTTCCAAGGTGTAGGTGCGCACCGCGAACACCTTATCCTGCAGTAACGCCAGGTCGGCGTCGATGTCCGCGGCGCTGGGCAGTTTGTTGGTAAACGGACTTTGATCGGCGCGGAAGGGGGAAAACGCAACGCCTTGCACCTTAGCCGGCCACACCGGCTCTTCGGCAGGGCGATTTAACAACGCGAACAAACTGATGGTGAGCGCCGCCAGGGCGGCCATGATCACCAAATTGGCTTTCAGCATACTTCTTATTACGTCATTTCCAAGGGGTGCGACACGGATTTGTGCCTTGATCGATTGGTTAAGCGAGAAACGCCTAACCGGGACGGTGCAGTATAGCGCAGCGTCATGTAAAAAAGTATACGATGGTCATAAAAGAGTAACAATAGCAAGTTAGACAGGAAGGTTCAGCTTCAGGACAGGCGTCTGGCGCTGAACCTGTACCGGTCCTATCCATTTCCGCGAAATACCCGGGATTCACAAATTCTAATACGCAGTGTTAATCCCGCACTTCATCATTGAAAGTAATATCCGCATACGCGAATATATCGAAAGCGGAAAACAGGTGAACGCCAGCCAGGCCTGCCTGGTTTGCATAGGCCAATTTGGTACGAGGAAGTTCCGGTATGAAAACGCTGATCACAGTGCTCTACGGCATGTCCGGCTTTATTATCGCGGGTATGTATATCCCGCAGGCGATTAGCGCTTACCGGTCCCACGGTACCGGTATCTCCGTGCTGGCCTGGACCGGCTGGACCTTCACGTCGGTGACCGCCAGCCTGTACGCCTGGTTTGTTGTTCAGGACATGTTGTTTTTTACCCTTTCCTGCCTCAACGCCATCGGTTGCGTGGCGGTGTTGAGTTCGCGCTTTGTCCGCAAAACTGAACCGCCAAAGCAATGTTGAACATGTGGTATCAAATATCCGGCGGTCAAGTGTTATCCATAGCGCTTGTTGAAAAAAATGCTTTTCAACGCCTACGGCACTAAACCATGACTGATTATCGTGTGTCGGAAGAGGTAATCGGGAGTAAACATAATAAACAGCCTAACAAGCAAAGGAATAGCAAAAAAAGATGGTTTCCTTTACTTGATTGGCCACGACAGTGAAGGGAAGCGGCCGCTTTACCAGCCGGAATTTTTTTAATTAAAGTAACCCCGGTTTATGCAGCCCGCGCCCAAAAGGGTGTTTGCTTTTCAGCAACAACAACGACTTGTATGCAGGGTAAGAATCGATGACCTTACAATCCGTTTACATTGGCGACATTGGCTATTCGTTGGGGAATAACCGCCAAACATTAGAACAAAGTCACGCCAATGGATTAACGTTTTCCAGTGCGCAATTGCTCGCCGACTCGGGTTTTCATTTTCATCATAGATGCGGCAGCGGGCAGACCAGTTACGACCTGGCGCGGGCCGCTGTTGATAATTTACTTTCTCCCCACGGGAAATCTTTAGACAACATCAACGGCATACTCTACGCGACTTGCCTGAGCTGTAACGGCAATCTGGGCAAGTGGGAGGATTTCAAGGAAAGCGGCGATGTTAAACACCTGATGGATTTCCCGGTTAGTCACCTGCAAGCGGAATTCGGCATGCAAAACGCTTTTCTTATGGGCATCAATCAAACGGCGTGCACCAGTCTTTTAAGCACGTTGCGAATCGCCAAAGCCTTATTGCGTGCGGAATCACATATCGATGAACTATTGTGTTTGACCGCTGACCGTTTTCCAGAAGGTGCTGTTTATGAGCAAACCTATAACCTGATATCCGACGGCGCCGCCGCTTGCGTGGTAAGCCGGCATGGGGGGCGCGTGAAAATTCTGGATGCGCACCATATCAGTAACGGCGCGATGGCCCAGGCCAATGATGATGAGACCGCGGGTTTTTACTTCAATTACTCTTACCGTGTGATCGACGAACTTCTGAAACGCAACCAGCTCTCCTTAAAAGATATTGACTGGATAGTTCCGCAAAACACCAATATCAAGGCCTGGGAGGTGCTTGCCAGTATTTTGCGCTTTGATTATGAAAAAGTGTTGACACCCACCCGCGAAGACATCGGCCACTGTATTAGCGGGGATAATATCATCAACCTGAAAAAAGCCGATGACAAGGGAGTATTCCGGCCAGGCGATAAAATTTTGCTGCCTATGGCCGGATTTGGCTTGAACTGGTCATGCGTGTTACTGGAAAAGGTTTGACTATGGACAACGTGGTTACTCTGTCGCAAAAGCTCAGCAAAGCTTCCGTCAAAAGGTACAGCAATCCATACCTGGAGTTTGACTGGCCGGAAGTCCTTTCAGAAGACAGTTGGTGGTTTTCGCCGGAGTTGTCTTCGTTGTGTGGTACCGCTGTATATGATGTCCTGCCCGCGGAACAACAACAGCGCCTGGCATTCTGGGAACTGGTGAATTTCTTCAGCCTGAACATACACGGCGAAAAAGCCCTGTTACAAGGGCTGGCCAAACGCTTGTACTCACGTTGGCCCACGGAAATTTCCGAGTACCTGCACCATTTCCTGGGTGAGGAAAACAAACACATGACGCTGTTCGGCACATTCTGTATGCGGTACGCCAACAAAGTCTATCCTTCCAAGGCGTATTCGTTGAATGAAAATCATATTCAAAGCGTTGAAGACTTTTTGTTTTTCGCGCGGGTGGTGATTTTTGAAGAATTTGTCGACTACTACAATCTATATATGGCCAAGGATGAACGCCTGCATCCGTTGTGCAGGGCAATCAATCAGTATCACCACAACGATGAAAGCCGGCATTTGGCGTTTGGCCGCAAAATAACCCAGCAGTTGTTTGAGAGCCATGCCGGTGACTGGGGCGAGGACACGGTAAACGGAATTCGCCGTTATCTGGGCGATTATATCCAGGCCACCTGGAAAGAATATTACAACCCCTGGGTGTATAAAGACGCCGGCTTCAACGACTTTTATAAAACCTATCTCACGGCGTGGCGTCACGAGAGTCAAAAACAACTTCGGCAAAAAATAAGCAGCCATTGTTTTTCCTTTTTTGTGACCAGCGGCATATTGGCGGAGGAACCGGTTGTATGAATGTGCTTAGAAAGGAGCAAGCGATAAAAAATAAATTAAGCGCCTGGGTGGCCGAACAAAGCTCGGGTTATCACGCGGACTCGGTGCCCTTTGATCTGCGCATTATAGAGCAGCGCATTATCACCTCGGTGCAAATAATGGAGTTGATCCTGTTTCTGGAACATTTGCGCGGTGAGCCCATTAATCCCCTGCAAATAAAGCCCGGCGCATTTTCCACCATCGATGCCATTTACCAGCACTTTTTTGTTGAAGATCACGCTTATGCCTGAGATGACACTACCCGCGCTGCGCGAAACCGATACGCCGGAATGCCGCCAACCACCGCCGATATTCGGGCAGACCGCCCTGAGCGGTGACTGGCTCGAAGCCTATCACAGAATCGACGCGGCTTTCCTGGCGTTAGCCAGACGGTTGAATGCGGCTGAATACCAGTTTCCCAGTTTCATTCACGCGTCGGAATTGCGCAAAATGGATTATCTGCATTCATTCCCGCAGCACGCGACATTTCCCCAGGTGTTGCGGCAGTCCGATGACAATCTACAACAGTTTCGTGGCGGCGAATTGATAAACGCTGATGATGAAATACAACTGACCGCCATGGCTCCGCCCAAAGCCATACTGACACCCGCGGCTTGCTATCACTTTTATATTAACTTTCAGCGGCAGAATTTCGCCAAGACCCGGCTTTTCACCACCCGGAATAATTGCTTCCGCCATGAAAAAGAGTATGTGCCCCTGGAAAGACAATGGAGCTTTACCATGCGGGAAATCGTCTGTATCGGCGGGGAAGACGAAGTGCAGGCTTATGTTCAGGAAACTACGCTCCGGCTGTCCGGGTTATTCGCCCGGTTGAATATGGATATCCAGTGGCAGGCCGCGCAAGACCCGTTTTTTGATCCGGGCAACAACCCAAAACATTTGCTGCAAAAACTGCATCCCAATAAACATGAAATGGTGTTCGACAATCGACTGGCCGTCGGCTCGGCCAACTACCACCGCAGTTATTTTGGAGAAATATTCAACATCAAATATAGCAACACTTATGCGCATTCGGCGTGTATCGCGTTCGGAATTGAGCGCTGGCTGGCGGCGTTCGCGGCCCGCTTTGGTGATAATCCGCCGGCATGGCCGCTTGAGCAATTGGAGGCAATTTGATGACCGAGTCAGTATTGATTACCGGCGCCGATGGATATTTTGGCGGGATGTTTGCCAAAAAATACTTAACCCAAAGCGATGATCATTTGCTGTTGTGGGTCCGGGCTAAAGACCGGGCGGAGTACCAGCGCAAATACGAACAACTATCGCAAAAATACCCGTCACATAAGCGCCGTTTCAGCGTCTGCGGGGGTGATTTGTCAGACCCCGATCCATTTTCCAGCATAAGTGGCGCGGCTGATATAACTACTATTGTGCACACCGCCGCCATCACCCGTTTTAACGTGGAACAGTCCCTCGCCGACGCGGTCAATCGCGACGGTACCGTTAAAGTGGCGTCATTTGCCGATAAGTGTCCCCGCCTGGAGCAGCTTGCTTTTGTCAGCACGCTATACAGTTCCGGCCTGGCGCCCGGTTGCATCGAGGAAGCGCAAGTCAGCCCGGCCGGTCCGTTCGCGAACCATTATGAACGCAGCAAAAGCGAAGCCGAATATCTGTTACAGACCGGGTTCCCGCAACTGCCGTGGAGTATCTTTCGCGCCGCCACCATTATCGCGGACGACGATAGCGGCAACGTGGTGCAATATAATGTTTTTCACAATACCATGCGCCTGTTTTTTCATGGATTGATTTCACTGCTGCCAGGATGTCAAACCACGCCCATCTACCTGACCACCGGCCGCTCGACCGTTAACGCGATATTTCAGATTCTATCCGCCCGGCAAACACCACAAAAAATCTATAACGTGTGTTACGGACACAGTACGGCGATGTCAATGGGCGAACTTATAGACCGCGCGTTCAGTAACTTCGCGGACGATGCGGACTTTCGTAAAAAACGCATATTGAAGCCCCTATTCACCGATCTTGAAGCCTTTGAATCCCTGGCATCGGTGTTAAAAGGCTTAAGCGGCGCCGTCGTAAAACAAGCTCTGGACAGTATCCGGCCGTTTGCCAAACAGCTGTTCATCGAAAAGGAGGTAGCGAACCAGCAGTTGCTTGAAGTATGTCCCGGCTACGCCATACCGGACATGCCGCGGTTAATTGACAATGTGATTCACTATTTAATACGCACTAAATGGGGCCGGGAACCATGCCACGGCATGGCCGGGCAAGAAGCTAACGCGTAGCGGCGCGCCGTGGTTCATTGGCGGGAAAACTTCCCGTAAACACACGCAAGGATTTTTCTTATGGATCGTATGAATGAACAAGAACGTTGGATAATGAGTTTTTACCGTTACTCGGAAATAACCGGCGCCATGTTTTTCGCCAAGGTTGCCGCCTGCATGCCTGCCGGTCCAATCCAGGTGAACCTGAACAAACATTTTGCCGATGAAAGCATGCATAGCTGGTATTGGACCAAGGCCCTGGATGAGCTGGGTTACAAGCCAATCCGCGTTGCCAACGCGTATCAGGATGCGTACCTGGATGCCGGAGGCCTGCCCGTCAACATGATGGAAATCCTGGCGTTGACCAATGTGTTTGAAAAAAGGGTCATCAAACAATACGCTCATCACATGAAAATTCCTAACTTGAATCCCGTGATAAAGCAAACCATTGAAAAAATCATCGAGGACGAAAAATGGCATGTGCATTGGATCAACCAGGCGTTGAAAACCTTTGCGCAAAAGTACGGTGAAGACAAGGTCAATAAAAAAATCCAGCATTATAAAGCAGCCGACGAAGCGATTTACCGGAAATTCATACAGGAACACAAGGACAGGCTGGACTACATCGCCAGTGCTTTGGCGCCCGCATAACCAGGGGAAATATATTTATGCAACTGCAAACCATCAAGCAACAACTGGCCGTATTCACGAAAATTCCGCTGGATCGTATCAAGGACGACGGCGATATCACTGATCTTGTGGCCGATTCGTTCATGCTGGTTGAAACGCTGTTATTAATGCAAGACCACTTTTCCATAGAACTGGAACAGGAAGATCTGGAAGAAGTGGTCACCGTCGCGCAATTGGTGAACCTGGTCAGCCGGAAAATAACCGCCGCGCAACCGGCGTAGTGAATACCATGTTGAACACTTAACAAAAGGATGCACGCTATGGACAAAACAGCTTTACTATTATTAACCGCAAACTTCCTGTTAGTGGCCCTGCTGCCCGTTATATTTTTCCGCCGCGATGGTAAACTGACATTGATGTGGTTTATCACGGCAGCCCCGTGGGGTATTGCGCCGGTGCTGTTTATCGCGCAATACTTTGGCGTTTGGATACAACCACTGGCCGATACCGGCAGCGCGGGCTATGCATGGATGTCAGTCATTGGGTCACTGCTTAACATTTTCTCCATCGGCTTAATCACCATGACCATCGGCACGCACAGGATTCCCCTGGCATTGTGGCATCAAAATCCGCAACACGATGCGCCGTCCAGCATTGTGACCTGGGGCAGTTACAAGCATATCCGCCATCCGTTTTACAGCGCGTTTATCATGGCGTTTATCGCTTGCATATTGATCGCGCCCCACTGGTCCGTGGCGCTGTTAGGCCTGTACACAATACTCATGTTGAACCATACCGCCGCGAAAGAAGAGGACCGTCTTTGCAGTGAACAGGGGCAATTCGGCAAGGACTACCGGGATTATATAAAACACACCGGCCGGTTTTTTCCCAGATTCACCGCGCGCCGCAGTTCCCTGTTGCCGCAATCCCGCTAAACGGATCGGCCGCCATCATGAACACCATGAATACACTGTTAACGCTGGCGCTGCATCGGGCCGAACAACAACCCGGCAAAGTCGCCTATACACAACTGTCGCCGGCGGGCGAAATAGACCGCCGGATCACTTATACGCAACTGGATCAGGCGGCTAGGGCGCTGGCTGGACATATACTGAATTTCACCGCGCCCGGCTCCAGGGTGATACTGGCGATTCCCGCGGGTATCGATTTTATTACCGGTTTTTTCGCGTGTATCTACGCGGGTGTGATCGCGGTGCCCGCATATCCACCGGTTGCGCGCAACCAATGGCCGCGGTTCGCCGCCATCGCCGGGGATTGCCAGGCGGCGTTGATCTGTACGGTGCAAAATCATCAAGACTACCTGTCAGGCGCTTGTTTGCAAACAGCACATTTAGCCGATATTCCGTGCATGGCCATCGACGCTGTTGACATGGCAGAAGCCGGCGCGTGGCGATATCCTGCAATAGACGGAAACTCGCTGGCGTTTTTGCAATACACGTCCGGAACCACGGGAGAACCCAAAGGCGTTATGGTGAGCCATGACAATATCCTGAGTAACCAGGCGATGATTACCCGGGTTTTCAACACTAGCCCGGAAAGCGTTTTTGCCGGCTGGCTGCCCATGTTTCACGATATGGGTCTGGTCGGCAACATATTGAATCCGTTTTATGCCGGTTGCGAATCCGTATTAATGGAGCCCTTGTCATTTTTGCGCCGGCCGTTTCGCTGGTTAAAAGCGGTTTCCGATTTCAAGGCGACGACCAGCGGGGGGCCCAATTTTGCTTTTGATCTTTGTGTCAGCAAAATCAGCGCGGACGAAAAACAGCAGCTGGACTTAAGTTGCTGGCAAAACGCTTTTAATGGTTCGGAAAAGGTTCAACACCATACGCTGGAAAGGTTCAGCAACTGTTTCGCGGAATGCGGTTTTCAGGGAAATGCGTTTTTGCCTTGCTATGGACTGGCTGAGGCCACCTTGTTTGTTACCGGTAAAGCATCGCAATCCGCGGTGCAGACATTGAACGTGGATCAAAACGCCCTTCTGCAAAACCGGAGCCTCACAACCAATACCGGCGAATCCGGCACATTCGTTCTGACCGCTTGCGGAGATGCTTCATCTGATACAGTCCGCATCGTTAATCCGGACACGCTTGAAGTATGCGGGTCAAATGAAATCGGCGAAATATGGGTTACCGGTAAACATGTTACTCAAGGGTACTGGAACAAGGACTGGTTGAACAAAGATGTGTTTCGCGCGCGGACAAAATCGCCTGATCAACGTACGTTTTTAAGAACCGGCGACCTCGGCGCCATCAGCGGCGGACATTTGTATGTCACTGGCCGGATAAAAGAACTCATTATTATTCGCGGAAAAAATTATTATCCGCAGGATATTGAGCTGATCGCGCAGAACAGCAACGCATCCTGCCGGTTGGGCCGCGGCGCCGCGTTTGGTATCGAAACCGGCGCTACAGAACACGGTACAAAAGAACACGGTACAAAAGAACACAGTACCGAAGAACGCGTGGTGCTGGTGCAGGAAATCGGCAAACAGTATTTACGAAACTTCGACGGCCAGTCAGTGAAATGCGATATCCGGCTGGCTTTGCGGGCGCAGCTTAATCTTGAAATACACGATATTGTGTTGGTAAAACCAGCCGCTATTCCCCTGACCTCCAGCGGCAAG
>DATCIR010000230.1:0-15799 GCA_036507695.1 Gammaproteobacteria bacterium | reverse complement strand
GCGAAGCGCGATTGGGGACACGCGAAAGATTATGTCGAAGTGCAATGGCTGATGCTGCAACAGGACGAGCCGGAGGATTTTGTGATTGCCACGGGTTCGCAATATTCGGTGCGCGATTTTGTGAATATGGCGGCCGGTGAGTTGGGCATAAACCTGCGCTGGCAAGGCGATGATGTGGATGAACAGGGTGTCGTGGCGTCGATCGACAACAACGCGGCATTAATCAACGCGAATGTAAACGTCGGCGATGTCATTGTTAAAGTGGATCCGCGTTATTTTCGGCCCACGGAAGTGGAAACCCTGCTGGGTGATGCGAGCAAAGCCCGGGAAAAGCTGGGTTGGGAACCGAAGATCGGTTTTGAACAAATGGTCGCGGAAATGGTGAAGGAAGATCTTGCACTCGCGAAGCGCGATGAGTTGTGCAAGACGGAAGGATTCAAGACCTTCAAGTACCATGAGTAACAGCGAATTGTTGTTCATTTAGCTGCAGGGTGCGTATTGCGATTGTGAAAGTATTGACTCCCTCTCCCCTAATTTAGGGGAGAGGGCCGGGGTGAGGGGTTGACGTTAGGCGTTGGACCCTCACCCCCGGATCGAGTCCGGGGCAAGCTATAACTCTCTCCCTAAAAGCGTGAGGGGATTTTTTCTTAAGATGTGTAGGGTGGGCACCGCCCACCGAAGAATCACCGGCCGTTAGAACCTGTAGGGTGGGCACCGCCCACCGAAGAATTACCGGTCATTGGAATCAACGGTGGGCTATGCCCACCCTACAGAAGAGTTACCAGTCGTTACGATGTGTAGGGTGGGCACCGCCCACCGAAGAATTACCGGTCATTGGAATTAACGGTGGGCCATGCCCACCCTACAGAAGAGTTACCAGTCGTTACGGTGTGTAGGGTGGGCACCGCCCACCGAAGAATTACCGGTCATTGGAATCAACGGTGGGCTATGCCCACCCTACAGGATAAACGCAGAATCATCGGCTGATGAAATTAACGGTGGGCCATGCCCACCCTACTGGATACGGAAGGTGGTGCGGATGTTGATATTTGTTCCCTCCTTTTTAAAAGGAGGGCGGGGGAGGATTTAAGACGCATCCACCCACCAACTTCAGGAAACACGCGGTGATGTCAAACAGCAAAAAAATCTACGTCGCGGGCCATAATGGCATGGTTGGTTCGGCCATTGTGCGGCGGCTGAACGAACGGGGCTATCACAATATCATTACCCGTTCCCGGCAGGAACTTGACCTGTTAAACCAGGCCGATGTGCATCGATTTTTCGCTAGCGAAAAACCCGGCTATGTGTTTCTGGCGGCGGCCAAAGTCGGCGGCATTTATGCCAACAATACCTACCGCGCCGATTTTATTTATGAAAACCTGGTGGTTGAAACCAACGTTATCCATGCCGCCTTCGCGGCGGGCGCCCGGGGTTTGATGTTTCTCGGTTCCAGTTGCATTTATCCGCGCGATTGCCCGCAGCCGATCAAAGAAGATTATTTGTTAACGGGTCCTTTGGAGCCCACGAACGAACCTTACGCGATCGCCAAGATCGCCGGCATAAAACTCTGTGAATCCTTTAACCGCCAGTATGGCACCCGCTATACTTCGGTGATGCCGACGAACCTGTATGGCCCGCGGGATAATTATGACCTGCAAACCAGCCATGTAATTCCCGCCTTGATGCGCAAAACGCATGCGGCCAAACTCAGCGGCGCGGCCGAGGTGGTGATCTGGGGCAGCGGCAAGCCGATGCGCGAGTTTTTACACGTGGACGATATGGCGAGCGCGTGTGTGTTCTTGATGGAAATGGCGATGGAAGAAGGCGTTACAGATACCTTGATTAATATCGGCAGTGGAGAGGATTTGACAATCCGGGATCTGGCGGAAACCATTAAAAAAGTCGTCGGTTTTAACGGTAAACTGGCATTTGACTCCAGTAAACCCGACGGCACGCCGCGAAAACTGTTGGATGTCACTAAACTGCATGAACTGGGATGGCGTCACCAGTATAACCTGTACGATGGTTTGCAAAATGCCTATGAATGGTTCGTAACAAACTGGAAAGAGTAGTCGACAATGAAAGAAGATCAGAAAAGTTCGGATGTAGTGTGGCACCACGCGACGGTTAGCCGCGAGCGCCGCCAGCAGCAGAACAACCATAAAAGCGTCATTATGTGGTTTACGGGTTTATCGGGCGCGGGCAAATCCACACTGGCCCATTGCGTGGAGGAGTCTCTGTATCAATTGGGATGCCGGACCTTTGTGCTGGATGGCGATAATATCCGCCATGGCTTATGCGGCGATTTGGGCTTTTCCATTGATGACCGTTCTGAAAATATCCGGCGTATCGCTGAAGTCGCCAAACTCATGATGGAATCCGGGGTTATCACGCTGACCGCGTTTATATCACCGTTTCGCGCCGAACGGGAAAAGGCCCGGCAAATCTTTCCGCACGGCGAATTCCTGGAAATTTATTGCAAGTGTCCTTTGGAAGTCTGTGAACAACGGGACGTAAAAGGCTTATATAAGAAAGCCCGGCAAGGCCAGATCAAGGACTTTACCGGTATTTCCTCGCCGTATGAGGAACCGGTCAGCCCGGAGCTGGTGGTGAACACCGCCGAATCCAGCCTGGAGGATTGCGCGGCGCAGGTGCTGGAACTGCTGGTGGAACGCGGCGTGATCAATCCGGCGCGATAGCCGCACCGGACCTGGTCCGATTATTCCTTTCATTGCAAAACCTGCCGGTTATTGCGAAGGCGGGCATACTGCGCCGCCCGCTGTCGATGCGGAAATCACTGCGGAACTTACTTCGGAATTCACCGGCATTAAAAAGGCGCGGATTGCACTATCCGCGCCTTGTTGTGACAACAGTTTTGAGTTTATTTCTTTGCCACGGCGCTTACACCTTTGAATTCCGCACAGCTATCCTTAATGCCCAGGCTGCAACCGATTTCAAACTCCAGCGCCGCATCGCGCAGGTTACCCATAATCTTATAGGCATGGCCGCGATTATGATAGGCGGGACCGAAATTGGGATTCAAGGCGATGGCCTGGTCCGCATCAAGCAAGGCTTCCCCGGCGCGTTTGTCTTCCGCCAAAGCGCCCGCGCGGTTGGAATACGCTTTATAATTTTCCGGATCGGCTTCGATGGCTTTGCTTGCCCATTCAATCACTTCTTTCCAACGGTTTTTCGCCATGGCTTCTTCGGATTTGTTCAGGTAATAATTGGTTTCCTCCATCGTGTTATCCGGACGGAAACCGGCCACTTCCTTGAAGTTGGAACAACCGATTTCCAGTTTCTTGCCGCAGGCTTTTTGATAAAAACTCATGGCGTCTTGGGTGGAACCCTTTTCTTGCAACAAATAGCCGTGCATGTTGATGGCCAGGGCGTTGTCCGGGTTCAGGGCTAACGCGGTATCGATGTCGGTTTGCGCTTTATCCTTGTAACCGTGTTGAATATAGGCGGTGGCCCGGTTGACATAGGGTATGTCAAAGTTCGGGCTCAGGTTGATGGCGGCGCTGGCGGTGCGGATTGCTTCAACCCATTCACTTTTCTGCAGGTGTTGGTAGCTCTTATTGGTCCACTCCGCAACCTTTGGCGTCGCTGTCACGCCCTCGGTTGATTGGGCTCCGGCGCCGTGTTGTGAACCGCTTGCAGCCGCGGCTTGTGTTTCCGCTTCCGCGCGCGTTACTGACTTGAATGGTTCAACCAGGCGTTGCTGCTGAGCCACCACGGATTTCGCATTGTAAACCTTGTTTGGTGATTGGGGCAGGGCGGTTTTATGCAACTTTACTTGCGCGGTGAAGAAGTAGCGCGGGAAAATGATAGTGCCGGCCTCATCCCACTGGCGGTTTTGCCGGGAGGGCGCGCTGATCATGGTTTTGACCACTTCACCCGACGCGTTTTTTTCCTGGTTACTGCTGGTGGCGACATAATCGGTGGCCACTTGCGGCTGTAGCAGTTCGAAATGGGTTGCGCCTTGCTGCAAGGCCATTTGGGCGATCTTATCAAAGACCATGTCCTGTGCCCGTTCTTTGCTATAGTACGCGTTGTTCCAGAAACCAACCTTGACGGTTTGCTGATCGATTTTCTGGTAAAGAAATTCGGTATTGTTGGCCGCGCTTTGACCTGCGAAAATTACCAGTGAAAAAACGGCCATCTTCAAGATCATTGATTTGGTATGATTTTTCATAGCAACGTACCCTACGTTTGTCCGATAAAACTGTTTATATTTCACTCAGGTTATCGGCGGTACCCCATTTTTCTTTATATTTTGAACCGCATCACAGCGGTCAGCGTACGCGGATCACGCTTCCCCGGTTAAGCTGAAGCAGTCTTTGCCCGACGCGCAATAAACAGTTAAGCTACTGAAAATTAAGCGATATACTTCGGATTGGCGCGGTAATATTTCTATAGGCTGAGCCGGCACCCCAATAACGGGTTCGAGAGTGTGAATAGACGACGTTTTCTTAAAACCCTTTTTTCCCTGCCGCTGGGTATGGCCGGATGCCAATACATACCCTACGAGGGTTTTGTCAATGACTGTCCTGACACGCGGCTTCCGCCCGCGCTGGCCAACCACGAATTGGTAAAAGCCACCTGGGACGGTATTGATACCGGGCAGGTGTGGGATTGTCACTGCCACCTTATCGGGGTGGGGGATTCACCCTCGGGGATCTGGGTCAGCCCCGCAATGCAATCGTTACTGAGTCCGCTGCAATTGGCGCAATTCAAGTTCTACCTCAACGCCTCTTGCGCCACAGCCGGCAAGAAAGAATCCATCGATGCCGGGGTAGTGCAGCGGTTACTGGATCTTCATCAGGATTTACCGCCAGGATTCCGGTTTATGCTGGTGGCATTTGATTTTTATTATGATACCGATGGCAAGATAAATCGGGAGTACAGTCCGTTTCATACACCCAATGCGTATGCCCGACGTATCGCAACGGATTTTTCAAACCAATGTGAATGGATTGCCTCCATTCATCCTTACCAGGAAGACGCCATCGCCGCACTGGAAGCGGCGGTCACGCAGCACGCGCGCGCCATCAAATGGCTGCCCAGCGTGATGGGCATCGATGCCAGTGATGCGCGCTGTGATGGCTTTTATGAGGCATTGGTAAAGCACAATCTACCTTTATTAACCCATGTGGGCGACGAGCATGCGGTGGACACGCCCATGGGGCAGGTTTATAACAATCCCTTATTGTTTCGCCGCGCGCTCGATCATGGGGTGCGGGTTATCTTTGCGCATTGCGCCACCTTGGGCGAAAGCACCGATATCGATAAAGGCAAACACGGCCCTATGGTATCGAACCTGGATCTGTTTGCGCGTTTGATGGCGGAGCCGAGGTATGAAAACCGGGTGTTGGGCGATATCTCCGCGATTACTCAGGTGAATCGCGACCGGCGCATGGTGGAACAGATTGTCGAAACCGATGAATGGCATGACCGGTTATTATACGGTTCGGATTATCCATTACCGGGTGTGATGCCGGTGTTTTCGCCGCGCAATTTTGTGGGCTGGGATATGTTGACGAAAAGCGAAGCGCACATAGTCTCGGAAGTGCGGCGCTATAATCCAATACTGTTTGATGTTATGCTAAAACGGCTTATAAAAGTCAAAGGCAAACAGTTCAACGCCAGTGTGTTCGAGACGCGCCGGCATTTTATTTAATAATCTCGGGCCGTATTGGCCATCCTTAACCGAAACCAAGGTGCGGATTGGCGGTGATGCACTAAGGAGCCTCTGATTAATTCGTTATTCCGGACGAAGCAAAGCGGAGATCCGGAACCCAGTGGTTTTAAATCAGTGTGTTACTGGATACCGGCATTCGCCGGTATGACGAAACATGAATTAATCAGAGCTTCCCTAACAAAATCGCCTGTCCCTTTTAGCGAGAGGGTAAAATCTCAGCCTGATGCACTCAGACACCAACCGCAGCGAGTTGATTTTAAAATCCCCTCTACCCATTTTAACTAGACGGGTGAAATTATATGATCGTTAACATGTTTAATATGGAACACACTATCTATGGGCCACGCACAATTCATCGCTGATCTGCTTAACTTTATTGAAGACTCGCCGACACCTTTTCATGCCGTGCAGAACATGGCCGGCATCCTGCGCGAGAATGGCTTTGCCGAGCTGAAAGAATCGGACGATTGGAATCTGTCACCAGGGCAGAACTATTATGTCACGCGCAATGGCTCGTCCATTATTGCGTTTCGTACCGGCGCCAACGATGTGGTGAAAACCGGTATCCGCATGGTGGGCGCGCATACCGATAGTCCTTGCCTTAAGGTCAAGCCAACTCCGGAAGTTATCCGCAAAGGATATTTGCAGATCGGCGTGGAAGTGTATGGCGGCGCGTTGTTTAGCCCCTGGTTTGACCGGGATCTGTCCTTGGCGGGCCGTGTCAATTACACAACCAAGTTTCATCAACTCGAAACGGCCTTGCTCGATTTCAAGGATCCTATCGCGGTAATTCCCAGCCTCGCTATTCATCTTGACCGCACCGTGCATGAAGCACGCACGATTAATCCACAGAAAGAATTGTTGCCGATTATTCTGCAGACCAAGGCAGAGGAGCCCCAAGAATTCCGCGAATTGTTGAAAATGCAAATGTTGAGTGAAAATCCCGAGAGCACGGTGGATGAAGTGCTGGACTACGATTTGTGTTTTTACGACACCCAACCGCCGGCCATCGTGGGCCTGGACGAGGAATTTGTTTGCAGTGCGCGCTTGGATAACCTGTTGAGTTGTTTTGTGGGATTGATGAGCTTGATTCAAACCGGCGGCAAGTTTGCGTCGCTGCTGATTTGTAATGACCATGAAGAAGTGGGAAGCATGTCAGCGGCGGGCGCGCAAGGCACGTTTTTGCGTTCGGTGCTGGAACGCCTGGCGGGGGACGTGCAAAATTTTACGCGTATGATGACTCAGTCGATCCTGGTTTCCTCGGATAATGCGCACGGTGTGCATCCCAACTATGCGGACAAGCACGATGATACCCATGGCCCGATTCTCAACCAGGGGCCGGTCATTAAGGTCAATGCCAACCAGCGATATGCCACCACTAGCCGGACCAGCGCCGTGTTCCGTCAATTATGTAAAAAAGCCGGCGTGCCGGTGCAGTCATTTTCCATGCGCAATGACATGGCGTGCGGCAGTACCATAGGTCCGCTTACCGCGGCCGAATTGGGTGTGCAGACGATTGATGTGGGTGTGCCGCAATTCGCCATGCACTCGGTGCGGGAGACCGCGGGCGTGAAAGACGCGCACTATTTATTCCGGGTATTAAAGGAATTGTATGATAGTGAATTTGATAGGGAGTGATTAGCAACAATAATGTGCAGGCATGCTCACGATGACTAAGGTAGCGGTTTTTATCGGCGATGAACTGGCCCGCTATGGCTTTGGCCATGGCCATCCGTTTGGCTTGGACCGGCATGATGTCTTCGTCAATGAATTCAGGCGGCGCGGCCTGGATAAAAAAGTTTCCATTCAGTCACCCGTTATGGCGAGCGAAGATCAACTATTGCTGTTTCACACGCCTGAATATCTTAATGAAGTCAAGGCACGCTCCAAAACCGGTCAAGGTTATCTCGATTGTGGTGATACACCCGCGTTTGCCGGTGTTTATGAAGCGGCTGCAACGGTGGTTGGCACCACGCTGGCGGCGGTGGATGTGGTCTTGACCGGGGGTGCACAACGCGCCTTTATTCCCATCGCCGGCTTGCATCACGCGCGCCGGGATGTCGCTGCGGGATTTTGCGTGTTCAACGATTGTGGTGTGGCAATCGAAGCCTTGCGCCAGCAGCACGGTATCCGCAAAGTGGCCTATGTGGATATCGATGCCCATCATGGTGACGGCGTGTTTTATGAGTTTGAGTCAGATCCTGACCTGGCAATTGTGGATTTCCACGAAGATGGCCGGTTCCTTTATCCCGGTACCGGCGCCATTGAGGAGACCGGCAAAGGCGCCGCCAAAGGCACCAAGCTGAATATACCCATGCCGCCCGATGCCGGCGACGCTTTGTTTAAAAAGTTGTGGGACCAGGCGGAAGCCTTTATCGAAAACGCGGCTCCCGAGTTTATTTTGTTGCAGTGCGGCGCCGACAGTATCCGGGGCGATCCGATTACTCACTTGGGATACACCTGCGAAGTGCATGCATTCACCGCCATGCGGCTCAGTCAACTAGCAGATCGCATTTGCGCGGGCCGTCTGGTGGCCATGGGAGGAGGCGGGTATAACCGGGATAATCTCGCCACTGCCTGGTGTGCCGTGGTAAACGCGATGATCGAAGCGTGAAACCCGGAAATTAAAGCATCTTCCTGTTTTGGAGGGTTGCCATCACTACCATATGGGCCGCAACGGTCCTGCACCGCATAGCCAAAAAACCATGCCTATTTTTTAATCTTGGGTCCTATGAACTGTTTTTTGATGATTAGCCGATGCGCCGGTTTGTCAAAAAAATAGTTGTTTTTCTTGTTCTATTTCTAAAATATCCGAGTTAACAGTGAGTTATAGAACAATGAAAACTCCCACCCTGGCGTGGTACACGTGAAACTCTAGATCTTGGAATTGTATGCTTGGCGATCTATAAAAAATATTTTTTTCAAAAGTGAGAAAAACACCTGGATTTCACCCTCTGTAACTTATTGATTATAAATAATAAAATATGCCACGCTGCGTATAACCTTATAATTACAGCCAGTTGTCAGATGTGAAAACTCGCATTAAGCTATGTGAGGCATGTCAATAAAGCGATAGAACAAATGTTGAACAATTCGCTTTCGAGAATTGCAGTCACTCGCATATTGAACTTACATGGATCAAACTTGGATCGAACGATGGGTAACAAGAGCAACACGGTTACAGCACATCGTAATAGTTTTTCACTTTAAGAAAGTACTTTGACTGCATTCTTTTAGATAAAGAACTACAGATAAAGGAATGTATGGCTGAGGCAAGGCGGATAAAGTGAAAATATTTTTAAGTAGGCGATAGGTTCACAGGTTTTGGGTGCTTCTTGATCTGTCATGGTTGGGAAGCAATGTTAACGGGCATCCAGTGATGGATGCCCGTTTTTTTATGGATAGCTTTTTTATGTTAATGCGATACAGCATAAGACAATAGTGTTTAACTCAATGGGTTGTGCGCGTTGGTACACTTATTGTTGTGCTGGTTGTTGTGCCGGACCATCTTTGTTGAGCACACCAATCAATAATATCCTTAAAGAAGTTTTGCGCAATGGGCGTGGCAATGTACCTTGTGGTGCGCGGTCCGTAATGGATTCAGTACGTCAACAAGTTCTTACACATTGTCCGAGTGTAACGGAAGCTCCATCAGCCTTATATAAGTAGGCCCTTCACTGGTTAATTGGCTTTGAAACAAGGCTACCCTGGTCACCATTAGTTTGGATGAGAAGGGAAGAGACTCCACTTTAATCCGCTTTGGGAACGATTTATTGCAGCGGCCCAGCGTCAGGTGCCCTTTGTACTGTCTGGTTTCCGGTTCTAAGCCGGCTGCAACCGCGCTGGATTCCAAAATTTCAGCCAGTGCCTGTAATGCGTCGTTATAAGGGATCATAGCCGCTACCACGCGCGGCTTTTTAAAATGCGGAAACAAACGCGGCTCCTTGAACATAATGGAAAACGGCTCGATGGTTGCCAGCCTGGATTGAATGGCTGTGTTGAGCTGTGTCAGTTGTTCTTCAGTGACATCGCCTAAAAACCGTATGGTTAAATGCAGGTTCTCGGCGGGTGTCCAACGGACGTGTTCACTCCAATCAAAAGTTTTCAATTGCTGTATGATGTGGAGCGCCGCATTTTGTACTTCGTCGTTTAATTCAATGGCGTAAAACGCGCGAATTTTCTTAGTCATTACCGTCTAACTCTACTTTGTTACTTTAGTTTATGTTTATGAACAATCCCGCACGGGAAGCGGAGGCGTCTGGCAAGACACGCCGTAAATGCATCCATGCAGGCTCGATGGCGGCATCCCTGCCGCCAACGGTCTTGCCAGACACCTCCGCCTCCCGCGCTGTGCATGCGGCCATTTAAAGTAACAAAGTAGAACTAATTACTGCTTACAATTTACAATCTGGTTACTGTTTACAATAAGGCTTGCGATTAGCATTTACTGCTACAGAGATATATAGGCGAGATAATTATTCTGGCAATCTATCTTGGACTCGGTTCAATTTCAAGCGGTTTTGAACGCGTAATTAAAGACAGTATTATTAGGAGCACTATATGAGTGTGCAATCAACAATTGAAGAAAAGCTGGCGGAAGGCATTGATGCATTGCATCTGGAAGTCGTGAATGAAAGTAAAAACCATAATGTGCCGCCGGGTTCCGAATCGCATTTTAAAGTGGTCATGGTTTCCAACGCGTTTGAAGGACAAAGTTTGGTTGCGCGTCATCGTACTATTAACAAGTTATTGGAAGACGAACTTAAAAACCGTATTCATGCGCTGGCATTGCATACTTACACCGAAGCCGAATGGCGCGATCGGCATGGTGAAGCGCCAATGTCGCCACCCTGCCGCGGTGGTTCCAAATTATCCTGACCTTATAATGGCTGCTCAGTAAAATTCGCGGCCCTGGGGAACAGAACATCTTTCCAAAACCTATGCCAGGTTGCACGTACACAACTAACTCCTAAATCCCTTGCGTTTTCGCGTCCCTGGGTAGATGAAGACCGTTGACCACCCACGAAATCCGCACCAATCCCTCAACGTTCTCAGCTCGATTTTTTGTCACATTGCAATAACGGCGGTAGTTCTATAGGCTAACCGCTCAAATCCGTAGGTATTTTAAGTGAACTCTTGCGCTATTTAGGCTATCTATAGGTTTTGCCGGCCGTTGCAGAGCGATTCGGGCTCCGGTGGTGTTGAGACCACCCAAAATCGCGAATAAAATCAGGCAGATTTGAGTTACAGAGGATTATCCACAAAAACAATTCAGCAGAGGCGATCCATGGGGCAAGCGGAGTCGTTACAAAAACTAAATCAACACGTGAATCAGTACATTATCGGTCAGCAGGCGCTTGTCGACCGGTTACTGATCGCTTTGTTGTGTGATGGGCATTTACTGGTGGAGGGCGCGCCCGGTCTGGCCAAGACCCGGGCGATCAAGGTGCTAAGCGAAGCCATCGAAGGGGATTTCCACCGCATTCAGTTTACGCCGGACTTGTTACCGGCCGATCTCACGGGTACGGAAATTTTCCGGGCGCAAACCGGCACTTTCGCGTTTCAAAAGGGGCCCTTGTTTCATAATTTGATCTTGGCGGACGAGATCAATCGCGCGCCGGCCAAAGTGCAATCAGCGTTACTGGAAGCCATGGCGGAACGGCAGATTACGGTCGGCATGAAGACCTATCCATTACCGGGTTTGTTTTTGGTGATGGCGACGCAAAATCCTATTGAGCAGGAAGGAACCTATCCCTTACCGGAAGCGCAACTGGATCGCTTCCTAATGCACGTGCGGATTGATTACCCTGATCCCAAATCTGAAAAATCCATCTTGGAACTGGCACGGGCTGAAGCAAGCCAGGAAGCCGAGCATAAACTGCAGCATATTATCAGCCGCGGCAATGAGCCGGATGACGGCGCTCCGGTTGAGGTTGCCAAAGTGGCCAGCGTGCACAAGGAAATTATCACGCAAGCGGGATTGTTCGAAGCGCGCAAGGAAGTTCTGGAAGTGTATCTCGCCAAGAACCTGGAACAGTACCTGCTGGAACTCGTGCTGAGCACCCGCAAACCCAAAGTCTACGGGGATGATCTGGCAAACTGGATTCAATATGGCGCCAGTCCGCGCGCGACCATTGCGCTGGATCGTTGCGCGCGCGCCCATGCCTGGCTGGCGGGACGCGACTATGTTGACCCACAGGATATCCAGAATATGGCGTACGACGTGTTGCGGCATCGTATCCTGCTCACCTATGAAGCTGAAGCAGAAGGTATTACACCCGATCGATTTGTTGAAACCTTGATATCCCGCATCGCGGTGCCATGAGTTTAGCGACCTTTGAAGAAAACAACGTTACGGATGCATCATTGCCGGCCGGGTCGGACGGATTGGTTTATGTAAGCACGGCGCGGTTAATTCAACTGCATCACGCCGCGCAAAGTCTTCCGCTCAAGGTTGCCAAGGTGCGTGCCTTGCAAACCGGACAATATTATTCCCCATTTCGCGGCCGCGGCATGGAGTTTGACGAAGTCCGGTTATATCAATCCGGCGATGATATCAGGACACTGGATTGGCGGGTAACCGCCCGCACCGGGAAAGCGCACACCAAGCTGTTTCGTGAGGAAAGGGAAAGGTCCGTCATTGTCTGGGTCGACTACCGGCCGCCGATGTTTTTTGCGACCCGCGGTGTTTTTAAATCGGTACTAGCATCGCAAACCGCGGCTTTGCTCGCGTGGAGCGCTCACCACCAACGGGATCGAATCGGCGGCTTGATATTCGCCGAGAATCAGCATCACGAATTACGGCCTCGCGGGGGAAAGTCGGCGGTACTCCATCTATTACAACTATTGTCCCAAATGTCGTCCTTGCCGTTGACCAACGGCCGCTCATCAAAGACGTCTGCTGCCGAGCAACAAGCCGCCTGTTATCAAGCCCTGGTCCGGTTGCGGCGTGTCGCAAAGCCCGGGAGTTTAATTTTCCTGATCAGTGATTTTCGGGATTTCGACCGCCAGGCCGAATCGGTACTGACACAGATTACGCAACACAATGATGTCATCCTGCTGTTGGTCAGTGATCCACTTGAAGAACTATTGCCGGATGCCGGGATTTACCGGGTGGGCAACGAACAACAGGTGTTGGCGATTGATACCTCGAATGACAGAGCCCGCCAATCCTACGCCACCAAACACCGGCAAAAAGTCCATGATCTGAAAAATATGTGCATGCGGCATCGCATGGGGTGCATAACGCTGTCCACGCAAGATGATGTGTTGGAAGCCCTGCGCACTAAACTCTATTTAACGTTTAAAACAGGTTAGGCGTGGCATGAATCCCGGTATCGAATCATTGCCGTTACGTGATATCCATTTGCCCGATGGCGTGGCGTGGTGGCCGCCCGCCTTGGGATGGTGGTTGCTGCTGGCGTTGATCATGGCATTGGCCGCGCTGGTGTTGATTGTCCGGCGTATCAACAAAAGCCAACAGTTTTCCCGCTTGGCGTTGGCCGAGTTCAATGCGCTTACCGCGAACTATAACCGCCATGGCGATACGCAAAAGCTGGTGGAGGATTTATCCGCGCTGCTGCGCAGGATCACGCTTAGCGCGTTCCCGGACAGGAACGCCGCCGGCATCACCGGCGAGGCCTGGCTGCGTTTGCTGGATGAGATTGCCGAACAACAAACCTCAGTAAAGCTGCCCGCAAAATTTCACAGTCCATTGGGTCAATGGATGGTGCGCGCGCCTTATCAAAAACGGGTTGGACCGGGACCACAAGACGCCCAGCAGTTGTTGTCGCTGTGCCGCGATTGGATACAATCCGCCGCGCGTCAGGCCAGGCCGCCATTAGCGAGTGGAGTGCGCTAATGTTGACGATCGAATGGTTATGGGTGTTGCTGTTGTTACCTTTGCCATGGCTGTATCGTTATGCGCTGCCGGTTGCCAGGACGCAGGATGAGTCCGCGTTGCGCGTGCCGTTTCTTGACGACTTTAAAACGGTGACCAGTGGCGGATTGGTCCAAGCGAAGAATAACGGGTTATTCTGGCTGGCGGTGTTGGTATGGGCGTGCCTGGTCCTGGCGGCAGCGCGGCCGCAGTGGCTGGGAGATCCCATCGAATTGCCGGTTAGCGGCCGGGATATCATGCTCGCGGTGGATTTATCCGGCAGTATGGAGATGGAAGACTTTGTGTTGCGCAACAATCAGCGCGTGGACCGGTTGACGGCGATTAAAGCCGTCGCCGGCGAATTTATTGAGCGGCGCGTGGGCGACCGCCTGGGTTTGATTTTATTTGGCCGGCAAGCGTATGTGCAAACACCATTGACCTTTGATCGTAAAACCGTAAAGATTTTATTGGATGAATCGGTCATCGGCCTGGCCGGGAAAGAAACCGCTATCGGTGATGCCATTGGCCTGGCGGTTAAGCGCTTTCGCGATATGCAAGCCGCTGGCTCCGCAGCGCCGGACAGTGAAAAATCCAAGCCGATTCTCATTTTATTAACCGATGGCGCCAATACCGCCGGTGAAGTGGCGCCGGCGAAGGCCGCTGAACTCGCGGCACAGGAAGGATTGAAAATATATACCATCGGTATTGGCGCCGATCAGGTGATTGTGCCGTCGTTGTTCGGCGCGCGCCGCATCAATCCCTCGATCGATCTCGACGAAGGCGCCTTGACCGCGATTGCGGAGATGACCGGCGGCAAGTATTTCCGCGCCCGGGATACCCGGGAGCTGGAGAAAATCTATCAGTTGTTGGATGAACTGGAGCCCATCGCCCGCGAGTCAAAAAGCTTTCGTCCGAAAACATCCCTTTATTTCTGGCCCCTGTCGATTGCGTTGCTGCTGGCGATGGCAATCGTGTTGTTAATGACTTTAAGGCGCTAAGCATTCATGTGGGAGCATTTCGCTAATTTTCATTTTATCCGCCCTTATTGGTTGCTGGCGATAATTCCGTTGGTGTTCGTCAGCGGGTTGTATGCCCGGCGGCAATTAAAGGCGGGCAGTTGGGCCAAGGTTTGTGATGACCGCTTATTGCCGTTTATACTTATTAGCGAGCAACAACCCGGTACATCCTGGCGGATGATCGTCCTGGTTGTTTGTGGTTTGTTACTGGTGATCGCCTTGGCGGGGCCTGCCTGGGTTAAATTACCGCAACCGGTATATCGTTCCCAGGCGGCCTTGGTCATCGTACTGGATCTGTCGCGTTCCATGGAGGTAAGCGATATCAAACCCAGCCGCTTGGCGCGCGCCCGGCACAAGGTGCTGGATATTCTCGACAAACGCAGGGAGGGGCAAACGGCGCTGATCGTTTACGCGGCGGAACCGTTTGTGGTGACACCCTTGACGGAAGATACCCGGACGGTCGTGACTCTGGTAAAGGATCTTTCCACCGAGCTGATGCCGTATCAAGGAAGTTATCCCGGCAAGGCCTTGCGCAAAGCGGTTGAATTGTTCAAACAGGCATCGATTGTTCGTGGTCATGTACTAATAATAACGGATGACCTTGATGTGCCCGGCGCCGGTGATGCGGTGCGGGAATTGACCGGCAATGGCTATCAATTATCGGTATTGGGGATTGGTACCGAACAAGGCGGGCCAATTGCCGAACTTGGCGGCGGGTTTGTTAAAGATGCGGCGGGCTCTATCGTATTGGCAAGGCTGGATGAGCCACAGTTACGCAAGGTTGCGCAACAGGGGCAGGGGATTTACCGGAAAATCACCGCTAACGATCAGGACATCGAGGATTTGTTACAAATGATAGCGCCTTCGCGCCTGAACGATGATTTTGGTATGAACGATGACGCCGTAAAGTTACAGTCTGACCAGTGGCGTGAGGAAGGACCGTGGCTGTTATTGTTCCTGCTGCCGTTTATTGCGCTGGTTTTTCGCCGTGGATACCTCGCGGTGATCTTGATTGTATTACTACCCTTGCCCCAGCCCAGCTATGCGCTGGAGTGGTCTGCGTTGTGGAAAAATAAAAATCAACAAGCCGCCGCGGCGCTTGAGCAAGGCGATTCCACAACAGCCGCTGAATTGTTCACGGATCCGTTGTGGAAGGGGGCGGCCAATTACCGGGCCGGTGATTACCAGAAAGCCATTGAGTCG
>DATCIR010000229.1:0-23789 GCA_036507695.1 Gammaproteobacteria bacterium | reverse complement strand
TTGATCAGCCAATGTTGTACTGGGCGCCGTGAACAACGCGTCTTTATTTAACGCATAATACTCTAATGCTTTCGCCACTGCCTTGACAATTGCGCGTGGCGTGATGGTGGCGCCGGTAAGCTGATCGAAATAACCGCCGTCACGTTTGACCTTCCAGTACTTTTGCTCCGGATTGCCGATACTGCGATCGTTAAAAGTTAATATCCAGTTACTGCGCCGGATTTCAATGTAGTCTCCCAATCCCGGAGTTTCTTGATGACTGATAACGCGCACACCGGTAATGGACCCGTCATAGCGGATGCCGATCAAAAGTTTGATGTCGCCATTGTAGCCATCAGGCGCAACCGCGGTAATAACCGCCGCAAAAGGTTGGCCGTTATTACGCGCCCGGAATACGGGCAGCGGCTGTTTGCTTCCCAGGTAGGGTTGTGAGGTCACTAAGATCTGGTCATTGAATAAATCATTATTGAAATGTTCCGGGTTAACGACGGAGTGCAGGCTGCGCAGCAGGGCTTCGCGTTCCGACTGGGCGATGCGGACCTTGGTCTTCTCATAGGCAAAGGCTACGAGACCGGTTCCGGTGATGGCAAAGCCGGCCAGTAATATCGCCGTTGTCAGCATATGTTGTGTTAGCTTCAACTTCACCGCCTTATGCTCTCCAATATGCGGTCAACTGAGGTTTCCAGGTTCACAGCTAACTCCGTTTATGTCCATACACGCGCGGTTGCGTGTAGTAGTCGATGGTCGGCGCCGCGAGATTCATTAACAATACCGCGAACCCGATGCCATCCGGATAGCCGCCCCAAACGCGGATCACATAAGTCAGAATGCCGATACCGATGCCATATACAATACGTCCCATTGGGGTGGTTGCCGCGCTGACGGGATCGGTGGCGATAAAAAACGCGCCCAGCATGGCGGCGCCGCTGAACACGTGAAACATCGGTGAAGCGTAATGGTCCGCATCTTTCAGGTAAAAGACCAGCGCAATGGTGAACAGGCTAGCCAATACCGCCACCGGTATATGCCAGCTGATGACTTTTTTGTAAATCAGCCAGACACCGCCTAAAAATACCCAGTTGCCGATCCATTCCCATCCAAGGCCGCCAAAATCACCGAAGATAGCGTAGGCGTTTTTTGTTTCCGCGATGGTAACGTCGATACTCAGTTGGGTCTTGACCAGATCCAGCGGTGTCGCGGCCGTCAGCGCATCCAGTGTGAAACCGGCGGGGTATACGCCGATAAAAACCGCGTTGAGTGTATCAATCAAGGAGAAATTCAGCTCGGACAGTATAAATGGCGGTAACCAGACGGTCATTTCCTTGGGGAAGGAAATCAACAAGACCACATAACCCGCCATCGCGGGATTAAACGGGTTGTAACCCAGCCCGCCATATAAGTGTTTGGCGATAACCACCGCGAAGCCGGTGCCTAATATGATTAACCACCAGGGCGCTAATGGTGGCAGGCAAAACGCCAACAGCACGGCGGTAACCACCACGCTGCCATCGCTTAAAAACGGATTCACCGGACGCTGGCGGAGTTTTAACATCAGATATTCACAACCCAGTGCAGTAGCAACAGCGATGGTGATGTTAATCAGCAAACCCCAGCCAAAATACCAGCAATAGGCAACCATCGCGGGCAGCAATGCCAGCAACACGCGCACCATCATTTTTCTGACCGTGGTGTCACCGTGGACATGCGGCGAGGTGGAGGTTTTTAATAGCATGGTTAATCCGGGTCAGGTTGGTGGGTGTTATTGGTTGTTTTCCGGTTTAATTTCTTCGAGTTTCTTTTTGCGCCGTGCTTCAACTTCTTCGATCAGCTTTTGTTGCTGTTCAGTCAGGTTGTCAATGTTTTTGGGGGATACCTCACTGTGCTCGTGTTTTTTCCGCACCCGTTCCATGGCGGCTTGTATGGCCGATTTCTTGTCATCTTGCGTGCTTTGACCTTCCACCACCTGGCGTTTTTGCTTGTGGCGCAGTTCCCGCTCGTGTTTTTCACGTTCCTGGCGGAATTTGTGGAATTCGTGCCGCTGCCGTGAAATATCGGCAACGACTTTTTCTTTTTCCTGCTGCCAGATGGCGCTTTTGGCGTAACGGTAATACTGCACCAGGGGAATCTGGCTGGGGCACACGAAGTCGCAGCAACCGCATTCGATGCAATCAAACAGGTTATAGTCCTGCACTTTATCGAAATCCTTGGCGTGCGCATACCAGTATAATTGCTGCGGCAGCAGGCCGGCCGGGCAGGCTTCCGCGCAGGCGCCGCAACGGATGCAGGGCAAGGCAAAGTCCCCGCGCGAGGGCAGCGGCACATCGCTGACCACCGAATTCACCAGAATGCAATTAGTGGTTTTTACCACCGGCACTTCATCGTCAAGCAGTGCAAAGCCCATCATGGGGCCGCCCATTATCACGCGGCTTAAGGTTTTACGGTTGCCTCCGCATTGTTCAATCAGGTGGCTGACCGGAGTGCCGACGAGAACATGCAATACCTGCGCTTTTGCGACGCTGCCGGCAACGGTAATATAGCGGGAAATCAACGGCTCATTGTGTTCGATAGCGCGGGTGATGGCGTATGCCGTGCCGACGTTGTGGCATACGATTCCAATGTCCATGGGCAGTCCCTGGCTGGGCACTTCCTTGCCGGTGAGGATCTGGATCAATTGTTTTTCGCCACCCGCGGGATAGACGGTAGGTACCTGGACCAGTTCAATGTCAGGTGTTCCAACTTCGTAAATCGCTTCCTGCATCAGCTCCAGTTCTTTGGGTTTATTGTTCTCGATCGCAACAATAGCGCGGTTGATGCCCAGGGCGCGTTGCATGATCATCAAGCCCATAATGATATCTATGGGGTGGTCGCGCATCAGCATCTGGTCGCAGGTGATGTAAGGCTCGCATTCGACGCCGTTCAGAATCAGCGTGCCGACCTTCTTGCCTTCGTTGGCTAGTTTAAGGTATGTGGGAAATCCGGCGCCGCCCAGTCCGACGATGCCGGCTTGCTTTATGGCGTGGCGAAGCTGTTCGGGTGTTAAAATGCCGGCATCGCGCGGTTTACCATAACCGATAATCGCTTCATCCTTGCCGTCGGTATGAATAATAATGCAAGGCGCCGGCAGTCCCGAGGCGTGCGGAATCGCGTGATCCTCGATAGCCAGCACGGTTCCCGATGTCGATGCATGAATCGGCGCGCTGATGTTATTGCCGGCTTCCGCGACCAGCTGGCCTTTAAGCACGCGGTCCCCGGCATTGACAACGGGTTTGGCCGGCACGCCGATATGCTGATGCAGTGGCAGGATGATTTTATCCGGCAATTGCGCGCGCGCGACCGGCGCCGCTGTGGACTCGCGTTTGTGTTCCTTGGGGCGCACGCCGCCGGGAAAATTGTACAGGCGCCGCATCACGCTCCGGCCCCCGTTTTTTTCGCGGCCGCATCGTGTTTGGATGTGTCCCGGAAGCCGCCGGTGCCGGCGGCAGAGACGCGATTCGCCAGTGCCGCCAGCTGATTCGGTAACTTGTTGGGAAAATCCCAGACCCAGTTGTCCGGGGTAGGCTTGATCTCCACCATGTCAATGCAATCCACCGGGCAGGGTGGCACGCACAAATCACAGCCGGTGCATTCATCTTCTATGATGGTGTGCATTAACTTGGGCGCGCCCAATATGGCGTCGACCGGGCATGCCTGGATGCAGAGCGTGCAGCCAATGCAGATTTCTTCGTCTATCACCGCAACCCGTTTGGCTTTTTCTTCGCCGTGCTCAGGGTTCAGTGGTTTGGGGTCGCGCCCCAGTAAATCCGCTAGCGCGATAATGGTGGTTTCACCGCCCGGCGGACACTGGTTAATATCCGCTTCGCCTTTGGCGATGGCTTCCGCATAGGGCCGGCAGCCGGGATAGGTGCACTGGCCGCATTGGGTCTGCGGCAACAGCGCATCGATTTTTTCCACCAATGGATCGCCCTCCACCTTGAAGCGAACGGCGGCGTATCCCAGCGCCAGGCCGAAAATCACGGCAAGAACGGCGAGTGCAATGATCGCAGTGAGCATTAATCCAGTCCCGAGAAACCCATGAATGCCAGTGACATCAGGCCGGCGGTCACCAGTGCGATGGCCGGACCCTTGAAGGTTTCCGGCACATCGCTGACCGTGATGCGTTCCCGCATGGCGGCAAATAAAATCAGCACCAGAGAAAAACCCACCGAGGCGCCGAAGCCATAAATCAGCGATTCCATGAAAGAGTGGTTGTGACGAATATTCAATAGCGCGACGCCGAGCACGGCGCAGTTGGTGGTGATGAGCGGCAGAAAAATGCCCAAGACCCGGTACAGGATCGGGCTGGTTTTATGGACGAACATTTCCGTCAACTGCACCACTACCGCAATCACCAGGATGAACGTGATCGTGCGCAGATAAACGATATCCAGCGGCTCCAGGATGTAGGCGTTAACCAGGTAACTGCACGCCGCGGACAAGGTTAATACGAAGGTGGTGGCGAGCGCCATGCCGGTCGCCGTTTCCAGCTTGCGGGATACGCCCATGAACGGGCATAAGCCCAGGAACTGCACCAACACAAAGTTGTTGACCAGCACCGTTGATAGCAGTATCAGGAAATATTCTTTCATGTCATTGATGGTGAATATCCATAAACCCTAAGCGATAGCGCTGATGGAAGCGGATTGTTACACGGCGGGGACAAGTTTGCCGTCACTTTTTTGCCGCTATCCGTAGCCACCAGCGCTACTTTACGCGCATCCCGGGTTGCGCGCCCGGATCGGGTTGTAAAATCCAGAGTTCTTTTCCGCCCGGGCCGGCCGCCAATACCATGCCTTCGGATACGCCAAAGCGCATTTTACGCGGCGCCAGGTTGGCGACCATGACGGTATGCCGGCCAATCAGGTCTTCCGGACTATAGGCGGACTTGATGCCGGCAAACACGTTGCGGGTCTCGCCGCCGAGATCCAGCGTTAACTGCAACAGTTTATCCGCGCCTTCCACGGCCTTGGCATCCACGATTTTCGCGACGCGCAAATCCAGCTTGGCGAAATCCTCATATTGTATGGTGTCGGCAATCGGTTCCATGCTTGATCCTGTTGCGCGTTGGTTTGATGGGGGCTTGACAGCCGCGGTCTGTCTGGCGGCGTCACTTAACATGGCGTCGATTTTTTCTGCTTCAACGCGGGTCATTAACGGTGTGAACTTGTTAATCTTATGGCCCGTTAACGGCGGCTGATAATTGCTCCAGCTCAGCGGTTCAATATTTAAAAAATCTTCCACGTTACGCGCCATAACCGGTAATACGGGTTTTAAATAGGTGATTAATACCTTGAACAGATTAAGCCCGGTGCTGCAAACGTCCTGCACCGCTGGTTCCTTTCCGGGTTCTTTGGCTAATACCCAGGGTTTTTGCTCGTCAATAAACTGGTTGGCCTTGTCGGCCAGCGCCATGATTTCCCGCATGGCCTGGCTAAATTCCCGCGCCTCGTATAATTCAATGATGCCTTGGCCGGCAGCAACGAATGACTGGTATAGCGCCGCGTGGCTGAGCTCAACCGACAGGGTATTGCCGAAACGCGTATTAATAAAGCCGGCGCAGCGGCTGGCAATATTGACCACCTTGCCAACGAGGTCGGCATTGACCCGCAGCGCGAAATCGTCCAGGTTCAAATCCAGGTCATCAATGCGGCTGCTTAACTTGGTGGCGAAATAGTAGCGCAGGTATTCCGGATTCAAATGATCGAGATAATTGCGTGCGTTTATAAAAGTGCCGCGTGACTTCGACATTTTTTGCCCGTTAATAGTCAGGAAACCATGCGCATATACCGCCGTCGGTGTGCGGTAACCGGAACCGGCTAATACTGCCGGCCAGAATAGCGCGTGAAACCGGATAATGTCTTTACCTATAAAGTGGTAAAGCTCGGTCGTGGTATCCGGTTTCAGGTATTCATTGAAATCCAGGTCATCCCGCTTGCCGCACAGGTTTTTAAAACTGGCGAAATAACCCATGGGCGCATCGAGCCAGACATAAAAATATTTTCCGGGCGCATCCGGAATTTCAAAACCAAAATAAGGACTGTCGCGGGAGATGTCCCATTCCTGCAAGCCAACGGCGAACCACTCATCCAGTTTATTGGCGATTTCATCCTGTAAATGCCCGGCATGCAGCCAGGTTTTTAGCATGGCTTCAAAATCCGGCAGTTTGAAAAAGAAATGCTCGGATTCTTTTTCAATCGGCGTGGCGCCGGATACCGCGGATTTGGGATTAATTAAATCCGTCGGACTGTAGGTGCTGCCGCACACTTCGCAATTATCACCGTACTGGTCTTCCGCTTTGCACTTGGGACAGGTGCCTTTGACAAAGCGGTCCGGCAAAAACATGTTTTTTACCGGGTCGTATAATTGGGTAATAACCCTGGAGCTGATATGGCCGTTGTGTTTCAGGCGGGAATAAATGGTCTCGGCAAGTTCACGGTTTTCATCGGAGTGGGTGGTGTAATAATTGTCGAAGGCCACGAAAAAATCCGCGAAATCGGCTTCGTGTTCCTTGCGCACCCGGGCTACTAGCTCTTCTGGGCTAATGTTTTCCGCTTGGGCGCGCAGCATAATGGGCGTGCCATGGGCGTCATCGGCGCACACATAAGTGCATTGGATACCCTGCATTTTTTGATGGCGCACCCAGATGTCCGTTTGAATATATTCCACCATATGGCCGAGATGAATCGCACCGTTGGCATAGGGCAGGGCGCTGGTTACCAGCATTTTTCTTTTAGAATGTTGTGTCATGCACTTGTCGATTAAGCGGTTAACAATACTGTTAAAAACCTAAAGAATTACCGCGGGAGCGATAGCGTAGTAAACGCCTGTCATTAAACGCCCGCTGCCTGTAGTTATGTTTATCAATCGGTTGAGCATTCGCTGCGTGCCGTGTCCAACCCGGGCAGCTGTATGATTATACAAGAATATTACGTTAAGGGTTTAAATCCTGTAAACTTGTCCCCATTTTATTACTCACTTACCGGGGTGGGTGTTCGGGCTTTTGCTGTGCGCCGACGCGCGATCCAGCGTGATGGGTAATAAATAGTGAGTAATCATTGCTTGTAATGTATGCCGCGCTAGTCACTGGCAGGATTAAGAGAGCCACACAGGTGGTGTGCGCGATGACGAACCAAGTACAAGTTTATAAACAATAGTTTTGCGGATTATCCAAGAACATTAAACGGCTCAACTATCGGTTAATATCAAGGAGTATTGCAATGTCCAGCATTTCACGTGACCAGGTTCAGGCGGCGATCAAACAATATATTGATCCCTATTTGGAATCCGATCTCGTTACCGCTAAGTCGATCAAGAATATTGCTGTCGATAACGGCAAGGTCAACGTGGATGTGGTATTGGGATTTCCGGCGCAAGGGTATCACGCGACGTTGGCGGCAAAACTTAAGGAACTAATTACCGCCGTGGGCGGGGCATCCGATGTTACTGTCAACATCAGCACCAAGATCGAAACACATGCCACCCAGAAAGGCGTCAAACCCATTAACCAGGTGAGAAATATTATCGCCATCGCGTCCGGTAAGGGCGGTGTGGGCAAGTCCACCACGGCAGTGAACCTCGCCATGGCCCTGAAGGCTGAGGGCGCCCGGGTCGGGATTCTGGACGCGGATATTTATGGCCCCAGCCAGCCGCGCATGCTGGGTGTGCATCAAAAGCCGGATTCCAAGGACGGCAAGAGCCTTGAGCCCTTAATGGGGCATGGGGTGCAGTCCATGTCCATTGGATATTTAATTGATGAAGAGACCCCCATGATTTGGCGTGGTCCCATGGTAACCCAGGCGCTTGAGCAATTGCTCAACGATACCAACTGGGTGGATGTAGATTATTTGATCATTGATCTGCCGCCCGGTACCGGCGATATTCAGCTGACTTTGGCGCAAAAGGTGCCCGTGAGTGGTGTGGTGATTGTAACCACGCCGCAGGACATTGCCTTGCTGGATGCCCGCAAGGCGCTCAAGATGTTTGAAAAAGTGGATGTGCACGTACTGGGTATTGTCGAAAACATGAGTATCCATATTTGCAGCCAGTGTGGTCACGAAGAACATATCTTTGGTGAAGGCGGCGGTCAGCGCATGTCGGAGCAATACGATGTGGATTTTCTGGGCGCCTTGCCCCTGGATAAAAAAATTCGCGAAGAAGTCGATAGTGGCCAGCCCACGGTTGCGATTGACCCGGAAAGCCGCATTTCACAGATTTATCGTGAAATCGCGCGCCGGACCGCCGCCAAGCTGTCGCTGCGGGCAAAAGAATATAGTGCGAAGTTTCCCAATATTGTGATACAAAACAACTAGTGTCTAGTGTCGCGAACACAACTTTCGCATACAAAGTTAAGTGCATAACATAAATAAAGCAAGCTCAGTCGCCGCGGCAGTTCGCACATCTTTGGTTTTACAAGGACGGGTTTTACAAGGACGGGTTTTACGGGGACGGGTCTTACGGGGAAATGTTCAATGAGTATTAAATCCGATCGCTGGATACGCCGCATGGCGCAAACCCAGGCGATGATCGAGCCATTTGAGCCCGGCCAGGTGCGGGAAAATCAGCGCGGGCGGTTGATATCGTACGGTACCTCCAGTTACGGCTACGATATCCGTTGCGCGGATGAATTTAAAATTTTTACCAACATCAACTCGGCTATTGTCGATCCCAAAAACTTCGACGCCAATAGTTTTGTCGATGTGAAAGCCGATGTTTGCATTATCCCCCCCAACTCCTTTGCCCTGGCGCGCACTGTGGAATACCTGCGCATTCCGCGCAATGTGCTAACGATTTGTCTGGGTAAATCCACCTATGCCCGTTGCGGCATCATCGTGAATGTGACGCCGCTGGAACCCGAATGGGAAGGCCATGTGACGCTGGAGTTTTCCAATACCACACCCTTGCCAGCGAGAATCTACGCTAACGAAGGTGTTGCCCAGGTATTGTTCCTGGAATCCGACGAAGTGTGTGAAACATCCTACAAGGACCGCGGCGGTAAGTATCAGGGACAGAAGGGCGTCACACTGCCGAAAGCCTAGGGCGGCTTGGGCTGGCTTGGGTCTGGCGCGGCGCCTGGTTGACGGCTGGGGAGCGGTATGCCCTTGAGTTCAATCAGGTTGGCGGTGACCGGTCCGTCATCGTCTTTTTGCTGTTCGATGCGTACTGGAAGATACTGTAAAGCCTTCGCGCACCAGAGCGTGGTTTGCCGGTTGTTTTTCGAAATGACCACCTTGATGGTATCAAACACCCCGATATCGAGTGATAATCTTTCTGTTCCGCTAATAACGACTTCATAAAGTTTCATCGTGCCGCCGTCGGCCACCTTGTAACTGAGGCTGTCTTTGCCGGCGTTCAAGTCATACATAATGGCGAGTTGATAAAGCAGTTTGTCCAGGGTGCTGTCTTCCAGCTGCATGGTCCAGGGGTCGCCATTGATGATGTTGGTGACTTCCAGGTTCTGCCAGTTAAAAACCATTTTCACATCACGTTTTTGTTCACTGCTGTTCATATAGGTGTATTCCTGGGGGATCAGGCTGTTCTCCTGCCAGCGCCAATAACTGCGTTCCACGACTTTGCCCCGGGTAAAAAGTTTGGCAATACCTCCGGGTTTGGTGATGGACTCGAAAATAAAGTTGCCATTACCTTTATCCTGCAGAGCTCGCGTGGTGCTTCCCACGGACATTGCGCCTTTCGTCACCTGGTAATGCGCCATGAAGGGCGTTGGAGTTTGGCCGCCCGGCGTTGTGTGGCTAAAAGTGATGGTAATAGTAAAGATCAGCCATAGCTTAACGCGCCACGAGCTGTGCGCGATGCGTGGCTGGTTGTCGCCGCCGTCATTCCGGATTAATCCTTGTGATTCGATGTCACCCACAAAAAGTCCTTTGAAACCTCATCGGTTAAGTATTAACTAATCAAACCTTGATGGCGAGTGGTTGACTACAAAAATTTGCAACTTTCTGATGGTTGGCTGGTAAGTGAAAATCGAACGATCGGCGTTATCGCAATTAGGCTCGCGTGTCCGTGCCGGGTTCCGCGAGGAATTGCACGGGTTGTGACAGCAGTTGATTATCCAGATAAACCTGGCCATTGCGGTATTCCAGCCGCGATTGCGCAAACCATCGAATCGCCAGAGGGTAGAGGTAATGTTCCTGCTGTAATACGCGCTGGGCGAGCGTTTCCGCCGTATCGTTTGCCAATACCGGCACTTTCACTTGGGCGATAGCCGGTCCGCTATCCAGCTCCGGCGTAACGAAATGCACGGTTGCGCCATGTATTGTTTCGTTCGCATCGATGGCTTGCTGGTGGGTATTGAGACCGCGATATTTCGGTAACAAGGACGGATGGATATTGATGAGTTTACCCAAATAGTGATTGACAAAATTATTCGACAGAATCCGCATAAAACCCGCCAGGATCACCAGTTGCGGCTGATGCTGGTCGATTTTATCCTGCAACGCGCGATCGTAATCTTCACGGGACAGCGTGTTGTTGGCTGGCAATACTTCAGTGGGAATGCCGGCGGTTTTTGCGCGCGTCAATCCGTAAGCGTCCGCGCGGCTGCTGATAACGGCGCGGATTTCCGCAGGCAGCAACCCCCTTTGGATCGCGTCAATAATCGCTTGTAAATTACTGCCATTGCCGGAGATCAACACCACGACGAGCATCTTGTTACGGGATATGCGCGGCGGGTTCATCGATAAATTTATTAACGTGCCTTTTGTAGGAAGTTACGCCGGTCAAATGCCGGAATCAGCGTACGGTCAAGATGGCCGGCAGCATCGAACGTGGCGATAAGCCATTGCCCGCACGTTTTACATTATTCAACGATGACTTGTTCCTGGTTGCCGGATCGTGCGGTTATCTGGCCAATCAAAAAAGCGGTTTCACCTTGTTTGTTTAAATGCTGGATGGTTTTCGTAGCGTCTTCGGCTTTAACAATGACCACCATGCCTACGCCGCAATTGAAGGTGCGCAACATTTCCGATTCTTCCACATTGCCGTTTTCCCGTATCCATTGAAAGATTTTCGGCTGTTTCCAGCTGTTCTTTTCGAGGCGCGCGACGCAATTATCCGGGAGGACGCGCGGCACGTTCTCTAACAAGCCACCGCCCGTGATATGGGCCATCGCATGCACTTGCACTTTGCTCAGCAGTGATAGCAGTGGTTTGACGTAAATTCTTGTTGGCTCTACCAATACTTCACCCAGGGTTTTTCCGGCAAAACGCCCCAATAAATCCGCGTTGGTGACGTCGATAATTTTGCGAATCAGGGAATAGCCATTGGAATGCGCGCCCGAGGATTGCAGGCCGATCACGGCGTCACCCGGGGTGACGTTCCGGCCATCGATAATGGCGTCTTTTTCCACAACACCCACCGCAAAGCCGGCGAGATCATAGTCGTCCATCTGGTAAATGCCGGGCATTTCGGCGGTTTCGCCGCCCACCAGGGCCGCGCCGGCCTGTTCGCAACCCGCGGCAATGCCTTTAATAACCGTGGCGGCGACGTCGACGTGCAGTTTTCCGGTTGCGTAATAATCGAGAAAAAACAGCGGTTCCGCGCCCTGCACCACCAGGTCATTGACGCACATCGCGACCAGGTCGATGCCGATGGTGTCGTGGGACCCCATGGTCATGGCCAGTTTTAATTTAGTGCCGACGCCATCGGTACTGGACACAAGTACCGGCTGGCGATATCGTTCGACTGGCAGTTCGAACAAGGAACCAAATCCGCCCAGACCGGCCAAAACCCCGGGACGACTGGTTCTGGCGGCATAGGGTTTGATTCTATTCACCAGTTCGTTACCCGCGTCGATATCGACGCCGGCTTCTTTGTAACTGAGTGATGGTTTTGAGGTTTGGTCCGTGGAATTCATATTGTGCACATCCTTAAAAAACGCGTAATCTTACTGTCTGGTAGTGGTTAAGTGAGTCCATGAATTCTTGACATCCGATATCCTGTCGCTGAGCGTGAATTGTATTATGAAAACCTTCAAATTTGACAAATTTTTACCCGCTGTTTTATTCCTGTTGTGGATTTCCGGCGCTCATGCCGCCGTTGTTCAGGGTTTGTACGAATCCGAAAAACTGGTTCGCAACCAATCCAAAGAGCAACGCGATGAAGCCATGAAAAATGCGTTGGTCGAGGTATTGGCTAAAGTCAGTGGACGCCCGGATGTGGGAACCTTACCCGATATTATGACCGCAGTGGAAAAATCCGGAAACTATGTACAACAATACCAGTATTTGAAAATTCCCGACAAGGGTTACTTGAGTACTGAAGCGGTTCAGGGTTCACAGCTCATCAAGATGCGCTTTGACGAACAAGCGGTCAATAAATTATTGCAAAAGAATAATTTGCCGGTGTGGGGCCGTACCCGCCCCACGACCCTGGTTTGGCTGGCGGTGGAACAGGATGGCGCGAGGTTTCTGATCGGCAGTAATTCCCAGGAAGAAATTCGATTCGCGCTGGACAATGATGCAAAGCGCCGCGGCGTGGCTGTGGTGCTTCCGTTGCTGGATACCGAGGACCAGCAAAAACTGAGCTTTGCGGATGTGTGGAACAACAATCAGGAACCGGTTTTTCAAGCCTCCCACCGTTACCAGGCGGAAGCCATTCTGGTCGGGAAAATGAACCTCAGCGCCAATGATAGTTGGCAAGGCCGTTGGGTCCTGTATGAAGGAGGGCAAGGCCTAAGCTGGAACGCTCAAAGCGCTTCGGTCAATCAATTACTGGATACCGGGGTTTTGGGCACCCTGGAAATTCTGGGTTCCCGTTATGCGCAGGTCTATGACGACAGCGCGCCTAGTGTGTTTAATATCGCAATTGTTGATGTCAAGACGCTGGAACAATTCGCGCGTGTTAACAAATACCTGCAGTCGCTGGAGCAAGTGAAGGGTTTTTATGCCTCGCATGTGGATAGAAACAGCGTAACTTTCCGGCTCGACATTCGCGGTAACTCCAAAGGGCTGGTGCAGACTATTAGCCTGGGTAATGTATTGGCCACGGTCGGAACACCTGCTGATCGCGGTAACCCCGCCGGTAATCGGCTGGAGGGGTTGGAAGGCGGCCAACCGATCCAGATCCAGGAAACAGTACCGACGACTTCGCACATCTATCGCCTGTTGCCGTGACGCCGCGTGATATTCCCAATATCATTAGCCTGTTGCGGATTGCGCTGGTAATACCGGTTGTCTATTTTTTACTGGAGCGAGAATTCAGTTATGCCCTGGTGCTGTTTTTTGTGGCCGGGTTTTCCGACGCACTGGACGGATATCTGGCGACGCGGAATAACTGGACATCCCGCCTTGGCAGCATACTTGATCCGTTGGCGGATAAGTTACTGCTGGTCTTCTCTTATCTTGCACTGGGATGGCTGCACGAAATACCGATGTGGCTGGTCATTGCGGTCATGTTTCGTGATGTGGTGATTGTCGTGGGCGCGATTGCTTACCATGAATTAATCGGCGAATACGACATGATGCCAACGTGGATGAGTAAAACCAATACGTTTTTTCAGATTATGCTGGTTCTGGCCGTGGTATTTTCCCTGGGCGCGTATTCGTTGCCGGGCTGGCTGATTAATACGTTAATCTTTACTGTTGCCGTAACCACCCTGGTGAGTGGAATCAATTATGTCTGGGTGTGGGGCCGGCGAGCGATGGTTGCCAAAAGGTCAACGTCGGAATAACTTGAAAATAACTTAGAATAAACATCGCAATCAAATGACCAGTTTATCTACCAAGTGGTTTTTCGCGGGCGTCGCCGCAACAGGCATACTCATCTATTTACTGGCTCCGGTGCTGACGCCATTTCTGCTCGGCGCCTTGTTCGCTTACCTCGGTGATCCCCTCGTGGACCGGCTGGAAGCCAGCAAATTATCGCGTACAGCCGCGGTAATCGTGGTGTTTCTAGTATTCCTGCTGGTTATCCTGTGCTTACCGTTGGTGCTGTTGCCGCTGATAGAACAACAAATTGCCAGGCTGGTGGCCAATATTCCCGTGTATATCGATTGGCTGCAGAATACCGTGGCGCCATTTTTACGCGACAAATTTAATATTGACGCAGTATTATTGAATACGGAGGCTGTCAAGCAGGGTATTGCCTCTCACTGGCGCGATATGGGCGGAGTAGCGAGCCGAGTGATGGGCGTGATCACCCAATCCGGTGCTGCGGCAGTCGCGATGTTGGCTAACCTGGTGCTGGTGCCTGTTGTGACGTTTTATTTGTTGCGGGACTGGGACTTGCTGGTGGACAGGATTCATCATCTCATTCCCCGTCAACAGGAACCGGTAGTCAGCAGACTGGCGAAAGAATCCGATGCGGTACTCGGGCAGTTTTTGCGGGGTCAGTTAACGGTGATGGCGGCGTTGGGCGCGGTGTACACCACGGGGCTTTGGATCGTCGGGCTGGATCTGGCGTTACTGGTGGGCATAATCGCGGGGCTGGTGAGTTTTGTGCCTTATCTGGGCTTTATTGTGGGAATCCTGCTGGCGGGTATCGCGGCAATCATGCAATTCGGTGAACCGGTCTATCTGCTGTATATTGCCATTGTATTCGGTATCGGCCAGTTGCTGGAGGGTATGGTTCTGACGCCGTGGTTGGTGGGGGATAAAATTGGGTTGCATCCCGTGGCCGTGATATTCGCCGTTATGGCCGGCGGGCAACTCTTTGGCTTCGTCGGCATATTGATTGCCTTGCCGGTGGCGGCGGTGGTTGTTGTTGTGCTGCGTTATGTCTATGGTGTCTATACGGAAAGTGATGTATATGGGAAGCCAAAAACCGGGGAAGTCACCGAGGGAGCCGAATAGTCAATACCGCCATTGACGATTTTCCGCATTGTCTTTGGTTGGGTAACATTTTTCGTTATGCAACAGCAAATCCCACTTCGTTTTATCTTTGATCACGAAAGCCGCTTCGATACGTTTGTTATTGGAGAAAACGCGGAAGCGATCAAGGCCATACAGGCGCTGGGGCATAAGTCCGGCGAACGGTTTATTTATCTCTGGGGCAGGGAAGGATCGGGCAAGACGCATTTGTCGCAGGCTTTGTGCCGCTCCTGTGCCGATCAACAAAAACCCGTGGCGATGCTGGCGTTGCATAACAGGGATCAATACGCGCCGTCAATGCTCGAAGGCTTGGAGCGATTATCGCTGGTCTGCGTTGATGATATCCACCTGCTTGCGGCTGATTCGGTATGGGAAGAAGGCCTGTTTCATTTTTATAATCGCGCTTATGATTGCAGAACACCCCTGGTGGTTACCGGTATCGCGCCGCCGGCACAGTTAAACCTGCAATTACCGGATTTAAAATCGCGCCTGGGAGGGGGCTTGGTGTTGCAGCTCAAGCCGTTGAACGATGATCAAAAGCTGGTGGTGCTGCAAAACCGGGCGGCTTTGCGCGGCCTGGAGTTGAACGAGGATGCCGGCCGTTTTCTACTGAACCGGCACAGCCGTGATCTGCGTGAATTGTTGGCGCTGCTGGACAGGCTCGATCGCGCATCGCTGATTGAACAAAGGCGTTTGACGATTCCCTTTCTGCGCCGGCACCTCTAGCGAGGCCGCGACTAGCCTGTCAATTAACACACCGCCTGGCGGTTTTCCACGAATAACCAGATTCCATCCGCTGTGATCTCGTTTTGCGCTGCGGCGCGCACCTGGATTTGGCCGCAGGAAACACCAAAATGCCTTAAGGTATTGACAATGAATTGGGTGTGTTGGGCTTTGCCACGCGCTATGACATGAACGATTTGACCGGGCTTGCTGCACGCCAGGGTGGCGCAACGGCGCAATACTGCAAGTTCCTGGTGGGTTGCGACAATGTGTTCGTTGCTGTTGAGGCAAAATCCCCAGAGTGCGCTTTTCGCAAGCCGGGAAACACTGGCGCTTGGCGAGTTGCTGCCGGAAATGATGTTATTTTCGGGACGCGTCGGCATGGTGCATTTCCTCAATCGTCAGTTTGATGTGGATGTAATGGAGATTAAACACCACGACAAAGGCGCTGAGGTGGCATAAAAATGATAATTTATGGCAGGGGGCGTTTCGATGTAAGCGCGGGTGTTTTGTGACGCGGTTGACACAAGCAGGACCGCTTGCCGCTGATAAGCGCTGATAGTCACCGCTGGTTCAGCGCCACAGTAATGGTCGCCAGGCGTTTGCCCAGCGCGGCGCACAGGCGTTGTTCCGTATCCGTGAGGGGTAAATCATTGCCGGCGCCCGCCACATGGCTCGCACCATAGGGCGTTCCACCGCTGGAGGTATTCAGCAAATCAGGATCGGTATAGGGCAGGCCTACAATAATGGCGCCATGATGTAAGAGTGGCACCATCATGGAGAGCAATGTGGCTTCCTGGCCACCGTGCATGGATGATGAGGAGGTAAACACGGCGGCCGGTTTGCCGGCCAGTGTTCCCGATAGCCAGAGTGAACCGGTGGTTTCGAGAAAGTATTTTAGCGGCGCGGCCATGTTACCGAAACGGGCCGGGCTGCCCATGGCAATGGCGGCGCAGGCTTTAAGATCGTCGTGGCTGACGTAGGGGGCGCCTTTATCCGGCACTGTGCCTTGCGTTGCTTCGCACACGGCCGATACCGGTGGAACGGAGCGGATTCGCGCCTGGACGCCTGTTACGGATTCTATTCCCCGCGCCACTCGCTTGGCCATTTCGGCGATGGAACCATGCCGGCTGTAATAGAGCACTAAAATTTCAATCACTTGGCTTGTCTTCGCTCACAAAATTTCCAGGACGTTTTCCGGGGGACGGCCCAGTGCCGCTTGATTGCCTGTTACCACGATCGGACGTTCCATGAGTCTGGGGTGAGCCAATATCGCATCGATAATCTGCTCGTCGGTAACCGCGCTGTCATCCAGTCCCAGTGCCTTATATTCTGATTCGTTCCTGCGCAACAGGGCGCGAGGCTTCATATTGAGCATTTTCAGAATACGCTTGAGTTCCGCTTTTGATGGCGGTGTTTCCAAATAATCCACAACCACCGGTTTAACCTTGTTGTCTTTCAGCAACTGCAAGGTCTGGCGTGATTTGGAACAGCGCGGATTGTGATAAATGGTAACAGCCATAGCTTATTTTCTCTCATGGAGGGCCGATTTTAACCCGGCGTTTCTTTCAAGGGTGGAAAATTTTATTGCCTTGACAGTCTATAATGCCGATGCTAGGTTGGTTGCAAATAACACACAGCAATTGCAGTAATTACAGGGTTATTATGACCATAAGCCGCAAGTTTATACCTTTTCTGTTAATCCCTGGGGCGCTAATGCTGTTAATCAGTTGCGCAGCGGCGCCTGTACAGGAGATGAGTGACGCCCGCCAGGCGATACAGGCGGCCAGGGAAGCCGGCGCGCAAACCCACGCGGTTTCCAGCCTGAACAAGGCGGAAACCTTGCTGAAAGAAGCCGAGACCTCCCTGGAAAACGGCGAGTACAAGAAAGCGCGTTCTATCGCTGTTCAGGCGCGTAATGAAGCATTGCAGGCGCAAAAAGACGCAAACCGGCCAACCTCCCCCTAACTATTGTCCCCGTGACTGTCCCCGCGACGGCCGTCTAATTAGTGCCGAATCCAAAATCAAAAACATCGAAACAGAATTTGATGTTTCGCACCTCGGTCCTGGGTGTCGCGACGACCCAGCATGGCTACGGCAACCAACCGAAACAACCTGGCACAGACATCCTATAGGTCAGTTAACGCCTGACGCCGGGAATAACCCAGCAATTCGGGCACCTATTGTGCAAAGAAAATGTACCAGGATTTTATCGGGAGCAGGCGAATCGAAAGCCGCGATTTCAACGAGAGCGTGAATGAGCGTCTGTATCACTGCTAGCCGCGTCGCCGCCAATCACCACGGATACAGTTAATTCAAGTTATTAGCCGACAAAACCGCTAAGAGCAGTAAGCGTTCCAGGGTTATCTGAGAATGCCGCAATGTTGCTATGCCACCATCGCATGCTGGCCATGCGATGGTGGCGTGCTGAATCGATGAAGTTACGAGTCGCCAAAGGAACGAGTAACGCCGCATGCACAAGGGGATACCGGTTGTGCCCATGAAAAAACCAGCAGCCGTTGCCGCCTGTGTGTTAATTATTGGCGAAAATCAGCAGGCAGCGGTGGAGCTGGCTGAGTTATTTAAACACCCTGCGCTCGCGGTCTGCACTCTTGTTTCATACAGTTTCAGCGATGGATTGCCGGAGATTGATCATGAAAGTCATCAGTTTGATATTGTTTTCCTTAGCGTCACGGGTCAAGCCGGACTCCCGCAGGGCAGCGTTACGCCGCTGACCCGGTTGGCAGCGCCGCTGGTCATGATATCCGCAACTGAAATTACGTCACCGGCGTTGCAATCACTCGCCGCTCAATGCATTGAAGCCATCCAGCGCAAAGACCTATCACCGGCGTTGCTAACCTGCCTGATCAGGCAGGTTACGGCCAACCGGCAGCTGCGCAACAGCTTGGCGGAAAGCGAAAGCCGCTATGCCGCGGTGCTGGATAGCATCGCTGATGGGGTTGTGGTTTGCAATGCGGATGGCAACATTGAAGCCATGAATCCCATGGCGGAACAGATCTTTGCTTGCCGGGAAAACGAGGTGTTAACCAAAAATCTAACGGAACTTTTCAGCGCCCAGGGACAGCCGAGTGTCGCGCGATTTATCCATGACACCGAAGTTCAAAACGCCGCAACACCGCCACGATTTGCGCAAGAAATGGAAGGGATCCGCGCTGACGGATCATGCTTTCCCCTGGAATTGCTGATAAGCCGCACCCGCCTGTCAAACCGTGAAGTCTTAACCTGTATCGTGCGCGACATTACCTTAAGCAAACAAAAAGAACAGGAATTGCAACTGACCGCAACGGCGTTCGAAACCCATACGGCGATATTGATCACCCGCGTTGACGGGACTATTTTGCGCGTGAACCCGGCGTTTACCCAGATAACCGGGTATACCGCAGAGGAAGCGGTTGGCAATAATCCCAAAATGCTGCAATCCGGTCATCATGGTAAGGAGTTCTACGAAAAACTCTGGCATACCATTAAAACCACCGGCAAGTGGGAAGGTGAAATCTGGAACAAGCGTAAGAACGGTGAGGTTTACCCCGAGTGGCAAACCATCACCGCGGTGAAAAACCATGCCGCTGAGGTCACGCATTATGTGGCAACCTTTCAGGATATTACCGAACGCAAACAAACCCAGGCTGTGATCGAACATCATGCTTTCTATGATGCGCTGACGAACTTGCCTAACCGGCGCATGATGCTGGATCGCTTAAACCAGGAATTGTCCGCCGCACGGCGGCGGCAGGATTATGGCGCATTACTATTTCTGGACCTGGATCATTTCAAAATCCTGAACGACTCTATGGGGCATGCCGTGGGGGATTCCCTGCTACAACAAATGGCCAAGCGGCTGACGAATCACGTGCGAGTGGAAGACACGGTCTCCCGTCTTGGGGGGGATGAATTTGTAGTGTTACTTTCCAACCTGGGTTCCAATGAAAAGTCCGCAACGGCGACGGCCAACGCTATCGCCAAAAAAATCCAGGTGGCGATTTCCCGGCCCTACCAGCTGGAAGGCCACAGCTTCAACTTCACGTCCAGTATGGGTATTACACTGTTTCCGTCCGCTTACGAGTCCGCGGATGATGTATTAAAACACGCGGATGCCGCGATGTACCGTGCGAAAGATAAAGGCCGTAACGCGCTTTGTTTTTATCAGTCCGGCATGCAGACGGAAGCGGATCAACGGCTCCAGCTGGAAAAAGAGCTGCGCGAGGCGTTTAGTAATAATGAATTGGAACTCTATTACCAGCCGCAATACAATAATCGGAGTGAACTTGTGGGAGTGGAAGCCCTGTTGCGTTGGAATCATCCCACGGGCGGTATTGTGGGGCCAAACGATTTTATCGCGCTGGCGGAAGAAACCAACCTGATCCAGCCTATGGGGGTGTGGGTTATGGAAACGGCCATAAAGCAGTATATCGAGTGGCTGAACAGCGGGTTGTTTTCCGGCCGCGAATACATATCCATTAATGTGAGTGCCCGGCAAATCCAGCAAGACGATTTTGTCGCGGTTATTGCCAGCATACTTGCCGCGCATACTATTTCTCCCCATTGCCTGAAGCTGGAAATTACCGAGAGTGTGCTGCTACATGATTTGCTGGACGTCGTTACTAAAATGAATGAATTAAAAGAGCTTGGCGTGTCTTTTTCAATGGATGACTTCGGTACCGGTTTTTCCTCGCTGTCCTATCTGAAACGATTGCCATTTGATCAAATCAAGATCGACAAGACGTTTATCAGGGATATATCGCGCGACGTCAACGATGCTGTCATTGTGGAAACCATTATTGCCATGGCGGAGCATCTGAATTTGGATGTCATTGCGGAAGGCGTGGAAACCCGGGAAGAGTTCGAGTTTTTACAGCGCAAGGGTTGCGCCAACTATCAGGGTTTTTACTTTAGTGTGCCGCTGCAAGCGCAATCCTTTGAACAAACCATCCGGCAGTTTCAAAATAACAGTAAGCCCCTGGCAGGCGCGAATTAGCCGCTGCTGAATGGCGACACATCTAATCTGTTGCTCCTCGCCGGAGTTGGATACGGCCGCGCGCGGAAACGATTACCCATGTGGTGGAAATTATCGACGGCTATTTGTTGGCGGCGGTATTGCTGATATTCGCCCTGGGATTGTATGAACTGTTCATCAGCCGGATCGATGTTGTAAATAAAGACGACGAACATGGTATGGCATCCAACGTGCTGATCATCAATAGCCTGGATGACTTGAAGACACGTCTGGCGAAAGTGATTCTGATGATCCTGATCGTGCGCTTCTTTGAAAATGCGATCAGCATGAATTTGATAGCCCGTTAGATCTGCTCTACCTGGCGGCTGGCATCGCCCCGATCGGCCTGGCCTTGTATCTCAGTCATGAAGGGGGAAAGCATGCGGTACCCGGAAAGTCCGCGCCGGAACAGCATGGCGATAAGTGACATCATGCTATTGGATTAATGACGTTAGCTAAAATTATTCTTGAACCACCGGAATGCCCGCGATCTGTTGCCGCCAGTGTGCCGGGCCGGTGTTATGCACGGATTCCCCCCGGCTGTCCACCGCCACCGTCACGGGCATGTTTTCAACCTCGAATTCGTAAATCGCCTCCATGCCCATTTCCTCGAACGCGATGACCTTGGCGCTGCGGATGGATTTCGATACCAGATACGCGGCGCCGCCGGTCGCGATTAAATACACCGCGCCGTGTTTGCGGATGGATTCAATGGCGGCGGGACCGCGCTCCGCCTTGCCGATCATGCCGATCAAGCCGGTCTGCGCCAGCATTTTTTCCGTGAATTTATCCATGCGTGTGGCGGTGGTGGGGCCGGCCGGACCGACGACTTCATCGCGCACCGCATCAACCGGTCCCACGTAATAAATAAAACGATTGTGAAAATCCACGCCGGCGGGCAATGCTTGCCCCTTATCGATCAGCTCAACGATGCGTTTGTGCGCGGCGTCCCGTCCGGTGAGGATTTTGCCGGAAATCAACAGGGTTTCCCCGGGTTTCCACTGGGCGATAGCGGATTTACTGAGGCTATTGAGATTGACTTTGCGCGCGGAGGTGTCGAACTGCTCGGCGATGTCCGGCCACTGCGCGAGGTCGGGTGCGGGTAAATCGACGGCGCCCTGGCCATCCAGCGTAAAGTGAATATGCCGTGTCGCGGCGCAGTTGGGAATCATGGCTACTGGTTTGGATGCGGCGTGGGTGGGGTAGTCCAGAATTTTTACATCCAATACCGTGGTGAGTCCGCCCAGGCCCTGAGCGCCGATGCCCAGGCGGTTAACGGCGTTGTAGATATCAAGACGCAATTTTTCGATGCCGGTCTTGGATTTTTGCTGCTGCAAGCGATGCATGTCGATGGGTTGCATCATGGCTCGCTTCGCGAGCAGCATGGCTTTTTCCGGAGTGCCGCCAATACCAATGCCTAAAATACCCGGCGGGCACCAGCCCGCGCCCATGCCGGGCACGGTATCCACCACCCACTCCAGGATATCGTCGCTGGGATTGAGTATGGTAAAGCGGGCCTTGTTTTCCGACCCGCCACCCTTGGCGGCCAGGATGACATCGACCTTGTCGCCTGGCACAACGTTCATATGAATCACCGCGGGTGTGTTATCGCCGGTGTTGTCTCGTTTGCCGGCCGGGTCGTTCATCACCGAGGCGCGCAGCGGATTATCCGGGTCGGTATAGGCTTGCCGCACACCTTCGTTGACCATGTCCTCAATGCTCAACTGCGCATTCCAGCGCACATCCATGCCGATATCCAGAAAGACCACCGCGATGCCGGTATCCTGGCAAATAGGGCGGTGTCCCAAGGCGCACATTTTGGAGTTGATAAGAAGCTGGGCGATCGCTGTTTTGGCGGCGGGCGCGGCTTCGCGCTGGTACGCTTCGTTTAACGCCTGAATAAAATCCGGCGGATGATAATAGGAGATGTACTGAAAACCATCGCGAATACTGGCGATGAATGCGTCTTGGTCAATTATCGACATAATCTTGCCTCTTGTAAGCTTGCTACTGGTTTGGACCTGATTTTCCCGGTGTTAGCAAGCGCCGCGCGACGTGAAATCGGGTTTCTAAAGCAAGGGCTATCGTCCCTGATTAAAACAAGCGCGCCATCATAACGCAGAAACCGCACCCGAACCGGTCTGTGGAATCAAAAATCAAGTACTTAGCGAGATGTGTTAGCTGTGCGCCAGGCAGTCAAACGTACTATGTAGTTGTTTCGGTTTGAGTAATGTACCAGCACCGGGGTTTTTATGCCCAAGTCACGTAAGCTGTTGACATAAGGTCTAATTTCACTCAAACTACGTCGCTTGCTTTTTGGGAGGGGTTCCCGAGTGGCCAAAGGGATCAGACTGTAAATCTGACGGCTCAGCCTTCGGTGGTTCGAATCCACCCCCCTCCACCATTTCTTATACATATTATAGCCATAGCCAAGAGTAACAGCATATATGTCTAAGAGCGGTGGTTGTACGACAGGCGGATACAGGCGGGTGTAGTTCAATGGTAGAACCTCAGCCTTCCAAGCTGATGGCGTGGGTTCGATTCCCATCACCCGCTCCAGCTATTGGGTAAAGGCGCCGGTATCGCACAGTTTTACAACAATACTTTACGAAAAATACAGTACGAAAAATACAGTACGAAACGCGATAAGAATTATGGAAGGCAACCAGCCAGTGTGCAAGTGGAACTGATTGGATACTGCGATTGTCTTGGGCATGACGTATCAAGCCTAAGTTCCAAGCCTAAGTTTGTTTGCCCATATAGCTCAGGCGGTAGAGCACTTCCTTGGTAAGGAAGAGGTCACCGGTTCAAATCCGGTTATGGGCTCCATGATATTTACATATACGTATACTATAGAGTGTTATGGTTACTTATAGAATTCTATTTATCAACTAACGTCGCTGAAATTGAAAGAGGATCCATAGATGTCCAAAGAAAAATTCGATCGAACGAAACCGCATGTAAATGTAGGCACGATAGGCCATGTCGACCACGGGAAGACGACGCTGACGGCGGCGCTGACGAAAGTGCTGGCGGCGAAATACGGCGGGGAGTTCAAGGCGTATGACCAGATAGACGCGGCGCCGGAAGAACGGGCGCGCGGGATCACGATCGCGACGGCGCACGTGGAATACCAATCGGCGAACCGCCACTATGCGCACGTGGACTGCCCCGGCCATGCGGACTACGTCAAG
>DATCIR010000228.1:0-16494 GCA_036507695.1 Gammaproteobacteria bacterium | reverse complement strand
ATGGTAATGCCGGGCGACAACATCAACATGAACGTGGTCTTGATTGCGCCCATTGCGATGGAAGAAGGGCTGCGCTTTGCGATTCGCGAAGGCGGCCGTACTGTCGGCGCCGGTGTCGTCGCGAAAATTCTTGAATAAGTAACGAGTCTGGCCGCACGCCTTAGTGAATGCGCTAGGGCGTGTGTTTGTTTTAAAAAAGTTTGGTTTCAATTGTTTTAGGCCAGTAGCTCAATTGGCAGAGCGGCGGTCTCCAAAACCGCAGGTTGGGGGTTCGATTCCCTCCTGGCCTGCCATTTAAGAGTATGGTGGGCGGTCTATGGTGGGCGGTCATTGATATTTTGTTTGGGTATCCGCTCTGGCTAAATGCAAGATTTTAGAGATTCTACGTTGGATAAACTAATATTAATTGTTGCGGTACTGCCCTTGCTTGGTGCAACCGGGGCTTTTTATTACTACGGTGATGAGTCCTTGTTGCTACGGGTTATCGGGTTATTGGTTGCGCTGGTGGTTTCTGCGTTGATCGCATACCAGTCTGCGCCGGGTAAGGCAGCCTGGGGATTTGTAAAAGATTCCCGCAATGAAGTGCGTAAAGTTGTTTGGCCTACCCGAAAAGAAACGGGTCAAACAACCTTGTTTGTCATTGTGGCGGTAATCATCATGGGCATATTTTTCTTTTTACTCGATATGCTTTTGGGGTGGGCGGTTCGCCTGCTGACCGGTTAAAAAGGATGCGATAAATGGCAAAACGTTGGTACGTGGTACATGCCTATTCAGGTTTCGAGCAACAGGTGAAACGCTCACTGGAAGAACGTGTTCAGCGGAAGGGTATGCAAGACAAGTTCGGGGACGTTCTGGTGCCCACCGAAGAAGTTGTGGAAATGCGCGAAGGTCAAAAGCGCCGCAGCGAACGCAAATTTTTCCCGGGATACGTGCTGGTGCAAATGGAGATGGATGATGACACCTGGCACCTGGTGCAGGATGTTCCCAAAGTGCTGGGATTCATCGGCGGAACCGGCGACCGCCCGACGCCCATTTCGGATAAAGAGGCTAACGCGATTTTGCAGCGGGTTCAGGATGGGGTAGAGAAACCGCGGCCGAAGGTGTTGTTTGAGCCCGGGGAATTGGTGCGCATAATCGAAGGTCCATTTAATGACTTTAATGGCGTCGTGGAAGAAGTGGACTACGAAAAAAGCAAGATGCGCGTGTCGGTATTGATTTTCGGCCGCTCAACACCGGTCGAACTCGAATTCGGTCAAGTTGAGAAAGGCTAGACGGCCGTTGTTTGCCGGCGGTTTGGTGCAAGTCGTATTTAGTTTTATTGGCGTTGTTTTTGTTAAGTTGTTTTTGTTTAACAGGGGAGCTGGATAAAACCTTACTTAAGTTGCCGCTGAGCGGCCAACAGTAAGTTTGTAACAGCGCTATCACCCACAAAGGAGTAGTTAATGGCTAAGAAAATCGAGGCTTATATCAAGCTGCAAGTCGCTGCGGGTCAGGCAAACCCCAGTCCACCGGTTGGCCCCGCGCTGGGCCAGCGTGGTGTGAATATCATGGAGTTCTGCAAGGCGTTCAATGCTCAAACCCAAAATTTGGAGCAAGGTATGCCGGTTCCCGTGGTCATTACGGTGTATAACGACCGCAGTTTCACCTTTATCACTAAAACCCCTCCCGCTTCGATCTTGCTAAAGAAAGCGGCTGGCATCAGCAAGGGCTCGCCCGTGCCGAACCGCGACAAAGTCGGCAAGGTTAATCGCGCGCAATTGGAAGAAATCGCCAAAACCAAAATGCCCGATTTAACGGCGGCTGATCTGGATGCGGCTGTGCGGACCATCGCCGGCAGCGCAAGAGCCATGGGTATTGAAACGGAGGGTGTAAAGTAATGGCCATGTCAAAACGCACCAAAGCCTTTCGTGAGAAAGTGAATTCCACAAAACTTTATGGCATCGATGAGGCATTGGAATTGTTGAAGTCCATGCCGGCCACCAAGTTCGATCAATCAGTTGATGTGTGTATCAATCTTGGCGTGGACCCCCGTAAGTCGGAGCAGGTTGTGCGCGGTTCCACGGTATTGCCAAACGGCACCGGCAAGTCCGTGCGGGTCGCGGTGTTTGCGCAAGGACCCAATGCTGAGGCTGCAAAAGCGGCCGGTGCGGACATCGTCGGATTTGAGGATCTTGCGGATGCCATCAAAAAAGGCGACTTGAATTTTGATGTTGTTATCGCATCCCCGGATGCGATGCGCGTCGTGGGTCAGTTGGGTCAAATACTGGGTCCGCGCGGTTTAATGCCGAACCCCAAAGTGGGTACCGTTACGCCTGATGTAGCCGGTGCCGTAAAAAATGCCAAATCCGGCCAGGTTCGTTACCGTACGGATAAAGCCGGTATCATCCATTGCCCAGTTGGCAAAGTCAGCTTTGATGTAGCAAGCCTGAAGGCGAATATTGACGCCTTGTTGCTTGACTTGAATAAAGCCAAGCCGAGTTCAGCCAAAGGCGTGTTTTTCAAAAAAATCACCGTAACCTCGACCATGGGTCCGGGGATCACGGTGGATAAGGCAACATTGAATATTTAACGAATTTGATAGGGCCAGCGTTAGCTGGCTTGCGTCAAAGACCGTAGGCGCGACGTACGGCGGTGATTGCGGATTGAACCTGGAATCCTTGCCGCACCGAGCTTAATCAACAGTAACTCTAAGTAACTCGGTTTTGAAGTTACACGGAATTGTAATTTGGTTCTTTTGGTTATTGAGCCTACGCAGACGGTGAAGCCCAAGGCGAGTTCTTAGGCCACCGTTGATGGAATGGAGCCGTTGTTGAAAGTTAAACCCGGCTCTTTTGTTTCAACAAACCGGAGGTATATCTCGTGGCGTTAAGTCTCGAAGAAAAGAAGGCTGTAATTGCTGAAGTTGCCGAAGTGGCGGCGCATGCGCATTCCGCCATCGCAGCTGAGTATATCGGCTTGGATGTGGGAAAGCTGACGCAACTTCGCGCGAAAGCCCGTGAGTCAGCCGTTTATATGCGAGTGGTTAAAAACACTCTGGCGCGCAGAGCGCTGGAAGGTACCAACTTCGCGTGTATGAGCGCAGCCCTGAAAGGTCCGCTGATTCTCGCGTTTTCGAAGGAAGATCCAGGCGCCGCAGCACGTGTGATCGCTGATTTCACCAAGGATAACGACAAGCTGGTTGTTAAATTGGTGTCAATCGGAGGCAAGCTGCTGCCGCCCGGCGAAATCAAGCGTTTGGTGAGTTTGCCAACCAAGGATCAAGCCATTGCACTGCTGATGTCTGTCATGAAGGCGCCCATAAGCAAGCTTGCGCGCACCCTCAACGAGGTGCCTGGCAAGTTGGTGCGCACGGTGGCGGCGATTGGCGACCAGAAGCAACAAGCCGGATAATTCGCTTTTTTAACTTAAACTTACTCGTTCGCTTGGGCGATCGAAAAAACAGGAGTAACTGAAATGGCCGTATCGAAAGAAGAAATATTAAACACAATTGCCAACATGACCGTAATGGAAGTTGTTGAGCTGGTTGAAGCAATGGAAGAAAAATTTGGTGTTACTGCTGCAGTGGCCGCTGTTGCGGCACCGGCTGCCGCGGGCGGTGGTGCAGCTGCCGCCGCGGAAGAGAAAACCGAGTTCAACGTCGTATTGGCGAGTTTCGGCGAAAACAAGGTGGGTGTTATCAAGGCGGTTCGCGCGATCACCGGTTTGGGCCTGAAAGAAGCCAAAGAAATGGTTGAAGGCGCACCTTCTTCAGTCAAAGAGGGTGTGTCCAAGGACGAAGCCGCGTCAATCAAAAAGCAGCTTGAAGAAGCTGGCGCCAAGGTTGAACTGAAATAAGCTGGTTTAATTCTATTTTGTAATTGCAGGAAGGGCCGTTTCCGTGTGCAGCTGACGTCAAAGTTCCTGCGTCACGAAACGGCCCCATGAAACAAGCACGCCAAGCTACATTAACTAAGCAGGCCTATAGCGACTAAAGCGCAACTGTAAAGTACAACGGGTAGCGCACAACTGAAGGTACAACTGTATTAGTGTCTGTTGTAAGTACGAAACAAGGTTTTAACGGCAAATCTGGCTGGTAGCTTCGTGCGGCCGGCCTTTTGTTGTTGGTTGGAAATTTGTTTTTAAGCCTGAATGGCGCTGTAAAACACATTGGGGCTATTCAACGCGAAGACATCTTTTGTTGCGGTACGCAGCATGTTGACGCAGAAAAAATAGTTACGATAAACGTGTGATCGACGAAATATAGAGGAACGCACATGGGTTATTCCTTCACAGAAAAGAAACGTATTCGCAAAAATTTTGGTAAATTCCCCAGTGTTATGGAGGAGCCGTATTTACTGGCTATCCAGGTGGAGTCCTACCGGAAATTTCTCCAACAGGAAGCTAATCCTGAAAAACGTAACGATGAAGGACTGCACGGAGCGCTTAAGTCTGTATTCCCGATCATCAGTTATTCCGGTAACGCAGCGCTGGAGTATGTTAGTTACCGTCTGGGCTTACCGGGCTTCGACGTGAAAGAATGTCAGTTGCGCGGACTGACTTACGCGGCGCCACTGCGCGTAACCGTGCGCCTGGTTATCTATGATAAGGATTCAAAAGCATCACCCAAGCCTGTCAAGGATATCAAAGAACAGGAAATCTACATGGGCGAAATGCCCTTGATGACTGACAACGGCACCTTTGTGATAAATGGTACCGAGCGGGTGATTGTGTCCCAGTTGCACCGTTCACCGGGCGTGTTCTTTGATCATGATAGGGGAAAAACCCATTCTTCCGGGAAGCTTCTTTACCATGCGCAAGTGATTCCCTACCGTGGTTCGTGGCTGGACTTTGAATTTGATCCCAAGGACTGCGTGTTTGTGCGCATTGACCGCCGCCGGAAATTGCCGGCAACGGTGCTATTGCACGCATTGGGCTTCGACAACAACGCGATTCTGGACCTGTTTTTTGATACCGACTCTTTCACCTTTGGCAAGGACGGCGCCAAACTGGAATTGATTCCGGAACGGTTGCGGGGCGAAACGGCTACCTTTGATATCAAGGCTAAAAACAAGGTGGTGGTTGAAAAGGGGCGGCGTGTTACCGCGCGGCATATCCGGGAACTGGACGCGGCCGGCGTTAAACAGTTATTGGTGCCTTTTGAATACCTGCATGGCAAAGCGATCGCGCGCGACATCGTCGATGAAGACACCGGAGAAATTCTGGCGAATGCCAATGAAGAGATTACTCCGGAAATACTCGAAAAATTAATTGAAGTGGGTGTCAAGGAACTGCAAACGCTGTTTACCAACGATCTCAATAATGGGCCATTTATTTCCGATACCCTGCGCCTGGATGAAACACGCGAGGTGATGGATGCTCAGGTGGAAATTTACCGCATGATGCGTCCCGGTGAACCGCCTACCAAGGAAGCGGCCCAGACACTTTTTGACAACCTGTTTTTTAATTCGGAACGTTATGATTTATCGGCCGTCGGACGTATGAAGTTCAACCGCCGCTTAAACCGGCCCGGCAGCACCGGTGAAGGTGTGCTCAGCAAGGACGATATCATTGACGTTTTGAAAGCGCTGATCGAAATTCGAAATGGCAACGGTTTCGTTGACGACATTGACCACCTGGGTAACCGGCGGGTGCGTTCCGTCGGTGAAATGGCCGAGAACCAGTTCCGTGTCGGTTTGGTGCGGGTTGAACGCGCGGTCAAGGAACGCTTGAGTCTGGCGGAAAGTGAAGGTTTGATGCCGCAGGAACTGATTAACGCCAAACCGGTTTCCGCGGCGATCAAGGAGTTCTTCGGTTCCAGCCAGTTGTCGCAGTTTATGGACCAGAATAACCCGCTGTCCGAAGTCACGCACAAACGCCGTGTGTCCGCGCTGGGGCCGGGTGGTTTGACCCGGGAGCGCGCCGGTTTTGAAGTGCGCGACGTGCATCCTACTCACTACGGCCGGGTTTGTCCGATTGAAACACCTGAAGGTCCGAACATTGGCCTGATCAATTCATTGGCGGTTTATGCGCGCACCAATGAATACGGGTTTCTCGAAACACCCTACCGTAAAGTGATCGACGGCAAAGTCACTAACGATATTGAATACCTGTCCGCCATCGAGGAAGGTCAGTTTGTTATTGCGCAGGCAAACGTGCATATCGACAATAAAGGCAGGTTGCTCGACAGCCTGGTGTCTTGCCGTCATCAAAATGAATTTATCATGACCTTGCCGGACCAGGTGCAATACGTGGACGTTTCGCCACGGCAGATTGTGTCGGTTGCCGCGTCATTGATCCCTTTCCTGGAGCATGATGACGCAAACCGCGCGTTGATGGGCTCCAACATGCAACGCCAGGCCGTACCAACCTTGTTGGCGGAAAAACCGCTGGTGGGTACCGGTATGGAACGCGTGGTGGCCATTGACTCCGGTGTAACGGTCGTGGCGCGGCGCGGCGGTATCGTTGACTCCGTTGACGCGGCGCGTATCGTGGTGCGTGTCAATGACGATGAAACCGCGCCGGACGAACCCGGTGTTGATATTTACAATCTGACGAAATACACCCGCTCCAACCAAAACACCTGTATTAACCAGAGACCTTTGGTCAACACAGGGAACCTGGTGGCGCGCGGCGATGTGCTCGCGGACGGCCCCAGTACGGATATGGGTGAACTGGCCCTGGGCCAGAATATGCTGGTGGCATTCATGCCCTGGAACGGCTACAACTTCGAGGATTCCATTCTGATTTCCGAGCGCGTGGTGCAGGAAGACCGTTACACCACGATCCATATCGAAGAGCTGACTTGCATGGCGCGGGATACCAAGCTCGGTTCTGAAGAAGTCACCAGCGATATTCCCAATGTGGGGGAAAGCGCGCTATCCAAGCTGGATGAAGCCGGTATTGTCTATGTCGGCGCCGAAGTTAAACCCGGTGATATTCTGGTGGGCAAGGTGACGCCAAAGGGTGAAACCCAGTTAACGCCTGAAGAAAAACTGTTGCGGGCGATTTTCGGCGAAAAAGCTTCCGACGTTAAAGATACTTCGCTACGGGTTCCTTCCGGCATGGATGGTACGGTTATCGACGTGCGGGTATTCACCCGTGATGGTGTTGATAAGGATTCGCGCGCACTGCAGATTCAGGAATCCGAGCTGGCCCGTGTTGAAAAGGATTTGCATGACCAGTACCGCATTATCGAAGACGATGCGTACGCGCGCGCCGCCAAGATTCTCCTGGATAAAGTGGCAGAAGGCGGTCCTAATAACCTGAAAGCGGGTTCCAAGGTTACTGCGGAATATCTGGAAGGTGTACCCCGGGACAAGCTGTTTGAAATCCGCCTGCGTGACGAAGATGCAAACGGCCAATTGGAAAAACTGGTTGATCAGTTAAAGCAACAGCGCGCCAAACTGGACGCCCACTTTGTAGACCAGAAAAACAAACTGACTTCCGGTGATGAGTTGGCCCCTGGCGTATTGAAGATGGTGAAAGTGTACCTCGCCGTAAAACGCCGCATACAACCGGGCGACAAGATGGCGGGCCGCCATGGAAACAAGGGTGTAATTTCCATGATCGTTCCCGTGGAAGATATGCCGCATACAGCGGATGGCGAACCTGTGGATATCGTGCTGAACCCGCTTGGGGTTCCGTCACGGATGAACGTCGGCCAGGTTTTGGAGACGCACCTGGGTTGGGCGGCTAAAGGATTGGGCAAGAAAATCAATCAAATGCTGGAAGCCCAGAGAAGCGTCGCCGAGTTGCGGGCATTTCTTGATGATATCTACAACAAGGGTGAAGGCGTCACTGTCGATCTAAAATCATTGACCGACAATGAAGTGGTTGAAATGGCGCGTAATTTGATTGCCGGTGTTCCCATGGCCACACCCGTGTTTGACGGTGTGAGTGAAAGTGAAATTCGCCGCATGTTGTCGCTGGCGGGCTTACCGGAGTCAGGCCAGACGATCTTGTGCGATGGCCGGACCGGTGAATCGTTCGAACGGCCGGTTACCGTCGGATATATGTATATGCTGAAACTCAATCACCTGGTGGACGACAAGATGCATGCCCGCTCCACCGGTCCGTACAGCCTGGTAACCCAGCAGCCATTAGGCGGAAAAGCGCAATTTGGCGGTCAGCGTTTCGGGGAAATGGAGGTCTGGGCGCTGGAAGCTTATGGCGCCGCGTACACCTTGCAGGAAATGCTAACGGTCAAATCCGATGACGTGAATGGCCGGACCAAAATGTACAAGAACATCGTTGACGGCGACCACCGGATGGATGCGGGCATGCCTGAATCCTTCAATGTACTGGTTAAGGAAATTCGTTCACTGGGTATTGATATTGAGCTTGAGCAAGAGTAATTGCGGTTAAGCAACAGGTTCAGGCCAGGTAACTCGATTACATCCCGCAACGCGCGGCAGGAGATACAATGAAAGATCTACTTAAGATACTGAAAAGCCAAGGTCAATCCGAGGATTTTGACGCCATTCGCATCGGTTTGGCGTCACCCGAGAAGATTCGTTCATGGTCGTATGGTGAAGTTAAAAAACCGGAGACTATCAATTACCGTACGTTTAAGCCGGAGCGCGACGGTTTGTTTTGCGCCAAGATCTTCGGTCCCATCAAGGACTACGAATGTTTGTGCGGCAAGTACAAGCGGTTAAAACATCGCGGGGTGATTTGCGAGAAATGCGGTGTGGAAGTGACTTTGGCAAAAGTGCGCCGGGAACGCATGGGGCATATCGAGCTTGCCAGTCCCGTGGCGCATATCTGGTTCCTTAAATCGCTGCCGTCGCGTATCGGCCTGTTGCTCGACGTTACCCTGCGCGATATCGAGCGCGTCCTGTATTTTGAAGCGTTTGTGGTTATTGATCCCGGCATGACCCAGTTGGAGCGCGGTCAGTTGTTGACGGATGAACAATACCTTGACGCCATCGAAGAGTATGGCGACGAGTTTGACGCCCGCATGGGCGCCGAAGCGGTCTATGAATTGTTACGCAGCATTGATTTGAAAAAGGATATGGCGAGCCTGCGTGAAGAAATCGAGACCACCAAATCGGAAACAAAATACAAGAAGTTGACCAAGCGCCTGAAACTGGTGGAGGCTTTTCTCGAATCCGGCAACCGCCCGGAGTGGATGGTCATGACGGTGTTACCCGTGCTGCCGCCGGAGTTACGGCCCCTGGTGCCCCTGGATGGCGGCCGTTTCGCCACCTCCGATCTGAACGACCTCTATCGCCGCACCATTAACCGTAACAACCGCCTGCGCCGCCTGCTGGACCTCAACGCGCCGGATATTATCGTGCGTAATGAAAAACGCATGTTGCAGGAATCCGTCGACGCGCTGTTGGATAACGGCCGCCGCGGCCGGGCGATTACCGGTTCCAATAAGCGGCCGCTGAAATCACTGGCTGATATGATTAAAGGCAAGCAGGGCCGTTTTCGTCAAAACCTGCTGGGTAAGCGCGTGGACTACTCCGGCCGTTCGGTTATCGTGGTTGGACCAACGCTTAAGTTGCACCAATGCGGCCTGCCCAAGAAAATGGCGCTCGAACTGTTCAAGCCATTTATATTCAGCAAGCTGGAACTGCGTGGCCTGGCCACCACGATCAAGGCGGCCAAGAAGATGGTGGAACGCGAAGGCCCTGAAGTCTGGGATATTCTGGAAGAAGTGATCCGCGAACACCCCATCATGTTAAACCGTGCGCCGACCCTGCATCGTCTGGGTATTCAGGCGTTTGAACCGATATTGATCGAAGGCAAGGCGATTCAATTGCATCCGCTGGTCTGTACCGCATTTAACGCGGACTTCGACGGCGACCAGATGGCGGTGCATGTGCCGCTGTCCATTGAAGCGCAAATGGAAACCCGCGCCTTGATGATGTCCAGCAACAATATCCTGTCTCCCGCGAACGGAGAGCCGATCATCGTGCCGTCACAGGACGTGGTGCTGGGTCTCTATTACATGAGCCGCGAGGCGGTGAATGTACCGGGCGAGGGTATGGTATTCGCGGATATCGCGGAAGCGCAGCGTGCTTATCAGAACAATGTTGCGAAACTGCACGCCAAGGTCAAGGTGCGCGTTCGTGACGTCAAACTCAATGAGAGTGGCGAGCGCGTGGCGGTCACCCGCCTGATTGATACCACCGTGGGGCGCGCCTTGATTATGGCGATACTACCGAAGCAATTGTCGGTCAACACGGTAAATCAGCCCATGACCAAGAAAGCGATATCCAATATTATCAATATGTGCTATCGCCAGGTCGGTTTGAAGGAAACGGTTATCTTTGCCGACCAGTTGATGTATATGGGCTTCCATTACTCAACCAAGGCGGCGGTATCGTTCGGTATTAATGATATGGTCGTGCCGGATGAGAAACATGCGATCATCGACAAAGCCGAAGCGCAGGTCAAGGAAATCGAGGATCAGTACAACTCCGGTTTGGTTACCAACGGCGAACGTTACAACAAGGTTGTGGACATCTGGTCCAACACCAACGATCAAGTCGCCAAGGCGATGATGGACGGCCTGGGTACCGATGATGTTATCGACGCTAAAGGCAATACAGTTAAACAGAAATCCTTTAACTCCATCTTTATGATGGCGGACTCCGGCGCACGGGGTAGTGCGGCGCAGATTCGCCAGCTTGCCGGCATGCGTGGCCTGATGGCGAAACCCGATGGTTCCATTATTGAAACACCCATCACGGCGAACTTCCGCGAAGGACTGGATGTACTGCAGTACTTCATATCAACCCATGGCGCGCGCAAAGGTCTGGCCGATACGGCGCTGAAAACCGCAAACTCAGGGTATTTAACCCGGCGTTTGGTCGATGTTGCGCAAGACCTGGTGATTGTCGAGCCGGATTGCGGTACGGACCGGGGACTTTTGAAACAACCCCTGGTTGAAGGCGGCGACGTAGTAGAAACACTCAGTGAGCGCGTGCTGGGCCGGGTTGCCGCCCAGGATGTACTGTTGCCTGGCAGCGATGAAGTATTGGCGGCCAAAGGCACCTTGCTGGACGAAAAGCTGGTTAGTCTGCTGGAGGAGAAAGGCGTTGACCAGGTGATTGCCCGTTCTCCCATAACCTGTGAAACCCGCTATGGCGTGTGTTCGGCCTGTTACGGCCGGGATCTGGCCCGTGGCCATCAGGTGAATATCGGTGAAGCGGTGGGTGTTATCGCCGCGCAAAGTATCGGTGAACCCGGCACCCAGCTGACCATGCGTACTTTCCATATCGGTGGTGCGGCGTCTCGTGCAGCGGCTGCCAACAACATCCAGGTAAAGTCAAAAGGTACGATTCGTTTGCACAACATCAAGACGGTGCAGCGCCAAAACGGCAACCTGGTTGCGGTATCCCGTTCCGGTGAAATCACCGTGCTGGATGCGCATAACCGCGAGCGTGAACGCTACAAATTGCCGTATGGTGCTGAAATTTCGGTGCGTGACGACGATCCAGTGAATCCAGGACAGATTGTTGCCAACTGGGATCCGCACACACATCCGGTGATTACCGAAGTGGCGGGTACTATCCTGTTCAACGACTTCATTGAAGGTGTGACGGTACAACGTGAACTGGATGAAGTGACGGGTTTGTCCAGTCTGGTGATTACGGATCCCAAGCAACGTGGCAGCAGCGCCAAGGACCTGCGTCCGATGGTGAAACTGGTTGACGAGAGTGGTGAGGATTTATGTATTGCCGGCAGTGAAGTGCCCGCGCACTATGTATTGCCAGCGGCGGCAATTGTCGTTATGGAGGACGGCGCGAAAGCCGAAGTGGGCGATGTGATTGCGCGGATTCCGCAAGCGTCATCCAAGACGCGTGATATTACCGGTGGTTTGCCGCGGGTTGCCGAGTTGTTTGAAGCGCGTAAACCCAAGGAGTCAGCGATACTGGCGGAAATTTCCGGGATTATCGGATTTGGCAAGGAGACCAAGGGTAAGCGCCGCCTGGTGATTACCCCGAACGAGGGAGAAGCCTACGAAGAGTTGATCCCGAAATGGCGCCACATCACCGCGTTCGAAGGTGAGCATGTGGAAAAAGGTGAAGTGATTGCCGATGGCGCGCCCAATCCGCATGATATTTTGCGCCTGTTGGGTGTCGAGGAAATGGCCACCTATATCGCCAATGAGGTACAGGAGGTTTACCGCCTGCAAGGGGTAAAAATCAATGACAAACACATCGAAGTCATTGTGCGGCAAATGCTGCGCCGGGTAGAGGTCGCGAACGCGGGCGATTCCAAATACCTCAAGGGTGAACAGGTGGAAAAAGCCCAGGTGCTGGATGCGAATGACGGACTCAAGGCCAGGGGTAAGGAATTGGCCAGGTTTAATCCGCTGTTACTGGGTATCACCAAGGCCTCTTTGGCCACGGAATCGTTTATTTCGGCGGCTTCGTTCCAGGAAACCACCCGCGTGTTAACCGAGGCATCGGTAAGCGGTAAAATTGATTACCTGCGGGGTCTCAAGGAAAATGTCATCGTTGGGCGTTTGATCCCCGCCGGTACCGGTCTTGCCTACCACCTCGAGCGCCAGCGCAAGAAACAACCGACGGTGGAAGAGATAATGATTCCGCGGCAACCGGTCATGGAAGAGCCATCCCCGTCGAGTAGCGGTGAGGAAGAAATCGTCAGTTCCTAGCCCGCATGTCTCACCAGGATCGCGGGAGCAGGCGCAGGATTCGTGTTCGTAGGCGACGCTCTGGAGCGAAAGTCATAGCCGTAGCTATGGCTTGAGCGAAGAGCAAGCCTACGGACGCGAAGACCAGTCTGAACTGCGATAGGCCAGAGAGTTGAACAATGTGTTATTGACGTATCGGGCATAGTCGTTTGTTTTCGCATCTATTCTTGATCATTAGCGGCCGCCTGGTGAGACATGGGGGCTGGGCCGGCGCTTACCCGCCGTAGACTTGACAGAACCGCTACTTACGCCTAGAATTCGCGCTCCCTGACAGGCGAGTTGTCTCGCCTGTCTTTTATTTTGGTCGGAGATAGGAATGCCTACGATTAACCAATTGGTACGAAAACCACGTGTAAAACAAGTAGATAAGACCAATGTGCCGGCGCTGGAATCGTGTCCTCAGCGTCGTGGGGTGTGTACCCGTGTCTATACAACAACGCCTAAAAAGCCGAATTCCGCATTACGTAAAGTTGCGCGTGTCCGTCTGACCAACGGCCAGGAAGTAACCACCTATATCGGTGGCGAAGGACATAATTTGCAGGAACACTCCGTGGTTTTAATTCGTGGCGGCCGTGTAAAGGACTTACCCGGCGTACGGTATCACACCGTGCGTGGCAGCCTTGACACCTCGGGAGTTTCCGATCGTAAACAGGGGCGCTCGAAATATGGCGCCAAGCGGCCTAAGTCGTAACTGAAGTCGTAACCAAAGTAGCAACCAAAGTAGCAACTAAATAGTAACAACCTAAGCGGGCAAGTCAGATTACTACACGGGTGTTACAACATTAAGTTTCAACTCAAGTAATAAACCAGGTAACAACAACGTAAGTAAGTTGCAAGTTCGGCGAATACGCAAGATTCATTTATTTATTAACAGAATTATTAACAGAATTTAACAATAAATTTCAGGTATCGAAAATGGCGAGAAGACGCGTAGCAGCAAAACGGGCGATCCTGCCCGATCCTAAGTATCGGGACGGGACGGTTGCCAAGTTTATTAATATAGTCATGTTAAACGGTAAAAAGTCCATTGCTGAAAAAATTGTATATCACGCATTGGAACAAGTGGTGGGCAAATTAAAAGGCCAGCCCGTTGAAACGCTCAACAAAGCGTTGGATAACGTGCGTCCCATGGTGGAGGTGAAATCCCGCCGTGTGGGTGGCGCCACCTATCAGGTGCCGGTCGAAGTGCGCGCTGATCGCCGTACCACCTTGGCAATGCGCTGGATTGTTGATGCTGCCCGCAAGCGTGGTGAAAAATCCATGGATCGCCGTCTCGCCGGGGAATTGCTCGACGCCGCGGACAATAAGGGATCCGCCGTGAAAAAACGTGAAGACGTGCATCGTATGGCCGAAGCGAACAAAGCATTCGCCCACTATCGTTGGTAATAGAGCAAACAGCTAACTAAAGGGTCGGATGAGATTGCAGTCGTGGCGCGCAAAACCCCAATAGAACGTTATCGTAACATCGGTATCATGGCGCATATCGATGCGGGGAAGACCACGACCACCGAGCGAATTTTGTTTTATACCGGTATTTCTCACAAGCTTGGCGAAGTACATAATGGCACCGCCACCATGGACTGGATGGAGCAGGAACAGGAACGGGGTATTACCATTACGTCGGCGGCGACAACCTGTTTCTGGAAAGGCATGGACAAGCAATACCCCGAGCACCGCATTAACATAATTGACACGCCCGGGCATGTCGATTTTACGATTGAAGTAGAGCGTTCACTGCGTGTGCTGGATGGCGCATGCGCCGTATTTTGCGCAGTGGGTGGCGTAGAGCCGCAATCCGAGACGGTCTGGCGTCAAGCTAACAAATATCATGTGCCGCGGCTGGCATTCGTCAACAAGATGGATCGCGCCGGCGCCGACTTTTTGCGCGTGGTGGCCCAGATCAGAGACCGCTTGGGTGCGAATCCGGTGCCTGTGCAATTGGCAATTGGCGCCGAGGAAAATTTCAAAGGCGTGGTGGACCTGATTCGTATGAAAGCCATTCTGTGGAATGAAGACGACTTGGGGGCGACACACCGCCTGGAAGAGATTCCCGCGCCAATGCTTCCGCTGTGCAAGGAATGGCGTGAGAAGCTGGTCGAGGCGGCGGCCGAAGCCGATGAAGTACTCATGGAAAAATACCTGGAATCGGGCGAGTTGTCCGAAGCGGAAATTAGAAAAGGTATTCGCATCCGCACCCTGGCGAACGATATTGTGCCCGCCCTGTGCGGATCCGCGTTTAAAAACAAGGGCGTGCAGGCCATGCTGGACGCGGTGATTGATTACATGCCAGGACCGGCCGATGTTGCGGCCATTACGGGTCATCTGGATGATAAGGACGAAACCATTGCGGAGCGCCATTCGTCCGATGACGAACCGTTTGCGGCGTTGGCGTTTAAAATTGCCACCGATCCGTTCGTCGGCACATTAACATTTTTTCGGGTGTATTCAGGCGTGTTGAATTCCGGGGACCCGGTCTACAACCCCATAAAAGGCAAGAAAGAACGCATTGGCCGAATTCTGCAAATGCATGCCAACCACCGGGAAGAAATTAAAGAAGTACGGGCCGGTGATATAGCGGCTGCCGTTGGGTTGAAAGATGTTACTACCGGTGACACGCTGTGTGATCCGAACCATGTGATCATGCTGGAGAAAATGGAATTCCCGGAGCCGGTAATTTCCGTCGCGATAGAGCCGAAAACCATAGCGGATCAGGAAAAAATGGGCATTGCGCTTTCCAAACTGGCGCAGGAAGATCCTTCTTTCCGGGTGCATACCGATCAGGAATCCGCTCAAACCATAATTTCCGGTATGGGCGAATTGCATTTGGAAATCATTGTTGACCGCATGCGGCGTGAATTTAAAGTTGAAGCGAACGTAGGCGCGCCTCAGGTCGCCTATCGTGAAGCGATCACCAAGACGGTTAAAGTGGAAGGAAAATACGTGAAGCAATCCGGTGGCCGCGGTAAATACGGGCACGTGTGGTTGCGTATCGAGCCTGCTGCGCCGGGCAGTGGATTTGAGTTCCGCAATGAAATCATCGGCGGTTCGGTTCCCAAAGAATATATCGGCGCGGTTGAGGCCGGGGTGAAAGACCAGATGCAGAACGGTGTTCTGGCGGGATTTCCTATCGAGGATGCAAAAGTCGCGATCTTTGACGGGTCCTATCACGACGTCGATTCCGATGAGATCTCCTTCAGAATTGCCGGGTCAATGGCTTTCAAGAAGGGTGCCTACGAGGCCGGTGCCGTGCTATTAGAGCCGGTCATGACTGTAGACGTTGTTACCCCCGAAGCTTACATGGGCGATGTGATGGGTGATTTAAACCGCCGCCGTGGAATCGTTCAGGGTATGGAAGACAGTGTTAGCGGGAAGAATATTCGGGCTGAGGTGCCATTGGCGGAAATGTTTGGATACGCCACCGACCTTCGTTCCATGAGTCAAGGCCGCGCAACGTATTCCATGGAATTCAAAAAGTACGCGCAGGCGCCGACCAGTGTGGCGGATGCCGTAATTAAAAAGGCTTCTTAAATCAATCGTTCAATGACTAGATAGAGCAGAAAGGGGTAATCACCGTGTCCAAAGAAAAATTCGATCGAACGAAACCGCATGTAAATGTAGGCACGATAGGCCATGTCGACCACGGGAAGACGACGCTGACGGCGGCGCTGACGAAAGTGCTGGCGCAGAAATTCGGCGGCGAATTCAAGGCGTATGACCAGATAGACGCGGCGCCGGAAGAACGGGCGCGCGGGATCACGATCGCGACGGCGCACGTGGAATACCAATCGGCGAACCGCCACTATGCGCACGTGGACTGCCCCGGCCATGCGGACTACGTCAAG
>DATCIR010000227.1:0-11563 GCA_036507695.1 Gammaproteobacteria bacterium | reverse complement strand
ACGTACTTGTGGCGTCCCCCGGCAGGCGACACCGGCGCCGCCCACGGGTGAGTAGTTACTTTCCTATAAAGAATTAGCAATAAAAAGTTTAAGACCAAGTGGTGCTTAATGGGATAAAGGATTTGTTTTTCAATGCCACACCTACTATAAAATATGCAAACAGGACATTTTTTTAGTTTTTAAACATTAGTGTTGATGAGGATATTAGCATGTTACACAAGAACCAACCGGCACCGGATTTTGCAACAGTCAATCAATACAATCAACCGGTGAAATTAGCAGACTTTAAAAACCGTAAGCACGTCATTTTATATTTCTATCCCAAGGACGATACCCCTGGTTGTACGATTCAAGCCAATCAATTTACCGAACTGACGAATGAATTTGCACACCTGGATACCGTGGTGCTGGGTGTTAGTAAGGATTCCTGCCAGAGTCACCAGGCATTTATTGACAAGTATGCATTGAAGGTGGATCTGTTGGCGGATACCAGCGGTGAACTTTGCAAAAGTTATGCTGTTTGGCAGGAAAAAGAGAAAGACGGCGTGAAAAAAATGAGTATCGTGCGTTCGACGTTCCTGATCAACAAAAACGGGGTGCTCGAACAAGCATTATACGGCGTTACCGCCGACGGCCACGCACAGGAAATGCTGGAAAAAGTCAGACGGCTGTAGGTAATAGGTGTGACGGCAGGTAACACTAACATTACATCAGTGATCATTGAAATCGCCGTTGCTTTTTTTCTTTGAGCTTGTCACTATTAGCCCACATCCAGTGGTGTTATGGAATCATTGTGCGCGCTGCATGCTGCGTTTTTATTGTGTTGTACTTTTACGCTTCGGTTGTCGCTTAACCCGTGTTGTTCCGGGCGTGGTATTAATTCCTGATTGGCGGTGATCGGGGTGTCGTCAAACTAACCGCAAACTAACCACAAACTAACCACAAACAACAAAGGATACTTTTATGAGTAATCACGTCTATAAAATTATTGAACTGGCTGGCTCATCAACCAAAAGTACCGATGACGCAATCCGCAACGCCATCGAGCGCGCATCACAGACCTTGAAACATCTGGACTGGTTCGAGGTGGCGGAAACGCGGGGACATATTGATGAAGGCAAAATCGCGCACTATCAAGTGGTATTAAAAGTCGGGTTCCGGCTGGAAGCTGGCGGTTAATTAATGACACCGCTTCAATAACCGGCATGCCATCGAGAACGATGTCAGGATATCGCAACCGGTGTATCGCCGGGGCTGCCAGGGTTTATCATCTGCAACCGTTTTATTCTTTGCATCAACATGAGTGGTATTGAACGGGAGTGATTATGCTATTTCGACAATTGCTGGAACCGGATTCATGCACCTATACTTATCTGCTCGCTTGCCCCGAAACGGGCGCAACGGTATTGATTGATCCCGTGCTGGATACCGTGGAGCGCGATCTTGAAATCCTGCAAACCATGGGATTGCAACTGAGCTATACACTGGACACGCACGTGCACGCCGACCATTTAACCGGCGCGGCCCGCTTAAAATCCCTGACCGGTAGCCGTATTGCGTATCCGGCGATGGATGAATTGCCCTGCGCGGATATCGGCATTGAAGAACACAAGGTATTCCGGGTTGGCAATATCAACATTCATCCTTTGTTTACACCGGGACATACCAGCCATCATCATGCCTATCTGGTCGACAATGACACGCACAAGATGCTGTTCAGCGGCGATGCCTTGTTGATTGAGGCCTGTGGCCGCACGGATTTTCAATCCGGTGACGCAGCGGCCTTGTATCGGAGTATCCACGGGAAATTCTATACCCTGCCGGACGATACGCTGGTCTATCCCTGTCACGACTATGACGGACGTTGCGTTACCACCATCGCGCAGGAGAAACAGCGCAACCCCCGGCTGGGCAGCGATATATCGCAGGCGGAGTTTGTATCGATCATGAAGTCCATGGATCTGCCGTATCCGCGCAAAATTGATTTTGCCGTGCCGGGCAATGAGCAATGCGGTATTTGCCCGGCTAATGTGCCGGAAAAATACCGGTCCCCCTGCGAAAAATACGATCAGGGTTAGTCAATAGGGCTTGACCATGAGCAACGCAACATCCCGTAGCAACGGGTAGATTCAGCACCTGCAGTAAAATCCCCGGCCCAGTGATGAGAATATCGATAACGCGCTCGCGTACCATCTTTTTCGCATCAGGCGCGTGCACTTTTTGACCACCGTTATTTTCGATAGCGGGTTATGGTACTTGACGCAAATCAACGCATTTTTCTCAATCCCTATTAGGATTAGCTGACAGTTAACCCGTGGAGGATGCCAAGATGAAACATGCCATGAAAATTCTGTTTTCGTTCCTGTGTTTGGTAGTAGTAAGCGGTCTTATCAGCAGCGTTGTTTGGGCGCAAATGCCGGGTGGTGGAACCATGCAAGACAAACAAACTGAGTCACAAATGATGAGTACTCAACAGACTACTCAGCAAATGATGAATCAAACCATGTCGCAAAAGTCCATGCAGAGTATGATGCAAGTGATGGAGGAAATGAATAAAGACATGGGGCAAATGACGCAACTGATGGACAAAAATAAAATGATGAACCAGTTGCAGCTGTCGGAGGCTGCGAAAATAATGGAGCATTTGTCAACCAGCATGCAGGAGATGTCCCGAAAAATGAACGAAGGGAAGTTTGATGATAAAACGATGGCGATGATGCAGGAACGTAATAAGGAAATGAATCAAATGATGGAGAAGTTTCAACAGCAGCTGAAAGCGAAATAAAACTAATTCTCATAACGCAGCCGTGGGGTTTGCGGTCAAAATCGCCGGTCTTTTGTCTACGATGTGCAGCATCGCATAGACAACAAGGCCGGCTGTGCGGATCATGGGGTGTGGTAATTCATGATTGATCCAAAACGTTTTCCCATTCTTCTTTTGTTAGGTATCTTGATCCTGCCAGATGCCGCTGCGCGGACTTATCTTGATGTGGGTGTGGGGCAGATCAGTGGTGATTTTGATACAGGCGTGACGACCACATTGAATGCGGTGAAAGTGGAGTATGGGTATTTCGGTCCCGAATATTTTTTTAGTGCCGCGACCGCCTATCTTAACCAGGATACCGATGGGCTGGATCAACAAAGCGGCATGGGTGATGTCATTCTTGAAGCGGGATCTATCTACCGCGCCCAGGGAGGCGATCTTCGATTATTGCCGTCCGTATCGGTAAAGTTACCCACCGCGGATGAAGACAAAATGCTGGGTAGCGGCGAAACCGATATTGGCGCATTTCTGAATATGTACCAGAAATGCGGCGGCCTGGTTTGCACGGCCGCCGTCGGTTATATTGTTGCCGGTGAGCCGGATGGCGTGGATTACAATAATGTCATGCAATTAAGTATTGGCGGTTTCAAAGCGTTTCAGTACGCCGGTCTCGGCGCCTATTTGCAATATGACTCCGCGATGCTGGAAGGGCGTACCGACCCGGTTAAGCTGGGCGTGGACTGGTTTTACTTGTTTGGTGTGGAATACGCGGTTTATATCAATGGCACCGCGGGACTTAATAGCGCCGCGCCGGATTATGGTATCCGCGCCGGAGTGGTCTGGTGGTTCTGAACTTTGGTGATTCCGAGATCTGGTGGTGCGGATCTCTGGCGATTCTGAACAAAGCGTTTATAATTTAACAATAAGGTTGGTGTGTTCAAATTATCCTGACTACGGATGATTTGCTAAATTCACGGAAGAGATGACGGAGAACCAATGCGGTATTTATTACTTTTGGTTTTGTTGGGTGCAGAAATTGCAGCGGCGGATCCGCCGGATAATTATCCCTTTGTCAGTTACGACACCGGTTTGCAGCAGGCCCAGCAGGAAAAGAAACCCATTTTTCTCTATTTTGGCCGTTATGGTTGCGGGTTTTGCGCCAAGACTAATAAGGAGAGTTTTTCCGACGCCGACTTAAAAAAACGTTACGTTGACAATTATGTACTGGTCTATGCCGATGCGGAAAGCGGCGGCCGCTTGACACTGCCTTCCGGTGAGCGCATTACGGAAGCTGAACTGGGTGCGCAACTAAACGTATTTGCGACCCCGGTTTTCATGTACCTTGATATGAACGGTGAATTATTATTTCGCGCGCCGGGCTTCAAGACAGTGAAAGAATTCGTGGATTTTGACCAGTACGTTCAAGAAGGGCACTATAAGACACAATCAATCAATGAGTTTTTATCCAAACGATGACGCGTTTTTTATTGTTGTTGGCCTTATGTTGTAGTCACGTCAATGCTCTAGCGGATCCGCTGCGTTTCGAAACACCATTATCCGTTACCGCCGTATCAGCCGGGGTATTTCTGCATCTGGATTCAAGCGGGCGCCGCTCGGTCGCCATTTCCGGTGCGGTGGCCGCGGTGGTTTGGGAAGACAACCGCAGCGGTAAACCCGCAATTTATATTGCCTACCGGGTGCAAGATAAATCCGGTTTTACACCCTCCGAAAAAATTAGCATGCAATCTTCTGCCTATGAGCCGGTCATTACGGCGTTAGGTGCGCAGCGCTTTCTGGTTGCCTGGGAGGAGGACGAACGCCTCTGGTTGCGGGTGGTAAGTCCATCGAAAAAGGGAGAGGTTATCGTTATTGGCCAGGCGCCGGCAAAACAAATCAGCATTGCCGCCGGTACCAACGGTAAAATAGGCGCGGTCTGGTCCCAAGGCCAGCAACGCAACGCCTATGTTTACTATGGGGAGTTGCAAGTGGCCGCGTATGCTATCGAGGTTGTATCACCGCGGTTGGTGGATGACAGTAAGGACAAGAACGTGCAGCTATATCCTGCGTTGGCATTTTCTCAATCGGGCCACGCCGTGGCCTGGGAGGATCGCCGGCATGGCAACACCCGCATCTTTGCCGCCTTTGCGCCCAAAGGCCAGCCGTTTCTTCCCTATCAACAGTTGAATGAATTAGAGTCGTCACCCAATCCGGATTTAGGCAAAGGTTCGGGGGCGATGCGGCCAGTATTGGCCAGTGACGGCAAGCAGGCTATCATCGCCGCCTGGATGGATAAACGTAACTGGCGCAGTGGTTATGATGTGTATGCCGCGGTGAGTGAAAATGGCGGAGCAAGCTTTGCTAAGAACGAGCAGGCGCAGGACGAGTTTGGGGAAAACGTACCGCAATGGCATGCCAGTGCCGCGCTCCGGGAAACAGACGGTCTGGGGGCAGTGGCCTGGGATGACACGCGCAATGAAAACTCCGATGTGTTTTACAGTTTGCGTAAGCAAGGTGAATGGAGTGAAGACTACGAATTACCCGGAGCCGCCGGTCCAGGCCGTCAATCGCATCCTGCTATCGTATTTGACGGGCAAGGAAGCATGCACGCGGTGTGGTTGAATCATGAGGAAGGCCATTCCAGCCTGCATTACACGCGTTCCGTAAAATAATTGATAATGATCTTTATCTAGTGGAGCCGCTTACACAACAATTCATGCAACTGGAAGAAACATTGTTACAGCGTCACACACGCGCCGACCGGGCGATGCTGCAAAAACTATTGCATGATGATTTCGAGGAAGTAGGCGCGTCCGGCGCTATCGTTACCAAGGCTGACGCCATTGCCTGGTTGCTGCGCGATGATGACCAAGTTCAATGGTCGCTGTCAGGTTTTAAAATTCGGCAGCTGTCTGATGAACTGGTGCTCGCCAACTACTGCGCGCATAAAACATACGTTGTGAACGGTGCAGTCAAACGATCCATGCGCAGTTCACTCTGGAAAAAAACCGCATCCGGATGGGCGATGCTGTTTCACCAGGGAACCAATCTTGAGATTGCGGAGTGAAAGTAATAATGATCCCAATAGCGCACAGTATTTTCGCGGCAAATGACTATATGATTCCATTAGGAGGCGAATGAGTAATTCCATCCAGGATATATCCCTCATCAATCTGTCGATTGCGTTTATTCCCACGGTTTTTGTGTTGGCCATTTTATATAAATGGCAAATGAGTTACGGCAAGGCGATTTATGCCATGGCGCGTATGCTCATTCAGCTGTTGATAATCGGCTATCTGCTGGTTTTTATTTTCAATACCGAGAGTTCCTGGATTGTGCTGGGCGTGCTGCTCATTATGGTGGTTGCCTCCAGCTGGATAGCCCTTGGGGTCGCCAAAAAATACCAGGGAAAATTGTTCGGTTTCGCGTTACTGTCCATTGCAGTGGGTGGTGGTTTTAATTTACTGGTTGTCACCCAGGCGGTACTGGTTCTGGAGCCCTGGTATACGCCACGTTATATGATTCCCTTGGCCGGAATGATTTTTGCCAATGCCATGAATACGCTGAGCCTTGCCGTGGAACGATTGGATGCGGAATTGACCAATGGTGTGGAGTACCAAAGAGCGCGTACGATCGCGTTTCAGGCAGCCATGATTCCCGTTATCAATTCGTTGTTTGCGGTGGGACTGGTATCACTGCCGGGAATGATGACAGGGCAGATATTGTCGGGGGTGTCACCCTTGGTGGCGGTGCGATACCAGATTGTGGTGATGTGCATGATATTCAGTTCTGCGGGGATTGCAGCGGCGATGTTCCTGCTGTTATCCAAATCCAGTTTTACCGGCAAGGCAAAGGAAACCAACGATACAACCTAGGCTTGCCTAGTATTACCTTTACCTGCCCAGGGCGTTCAACTCGCGATTTAATATATCGGTGTCACCCACATTGAGTTCCACCAAACGGCGCAAATGGGTAATACTGTCCAGGTCGATGTGTTCGCAGCGGAAACCGATGTGGTGGTCTTCCACATGCGCAACCGAGACGTCCATGCGTATACTGGCCTCGCCACCGTCTAATTCCAGTTCCACCAGAAACGGATCATCAATCACACCTGACCAACTATCGGGCCTGCTAGCCAGAATACCCTTTAGTGAAATGTCGATAAGGCTGCAATCCCAGGTGCCTTCAGCACTGGTAATATGAACGTTGGCTTCAAAGGGTATACGGGTGAATAAACGCGAGTCTTCGGTCATCGTTGTTGTTCCGTTGTTGTTCCGTTGTTGTTCCGTTGGTGGTTCCGTTGGTGGTTCCGTTGGTGGTTCCGTGAGCTGTAGCATGCGCTGGAGCATGGACTTGTGCATGAGTAGTCTTGAGTTGCGTATAGCCAATGAATTCAAAAAACTAATTCTTTGGAGTCCATTCTAGACCAGAAACCGGTGACTTTGCACCGGATCAGCGGGAATTTTTTTAATATTTTTCCGGCGTACAGCTGGCAAAAGTTACAGCGCCATGCATCAGATGGCCCCGGCATGTTTGAGCAATCCGGCGATTGCTTCCGCGAATTGCAGGTAACCCGCGGCATTGGGATGAATGGTGTCGGACTTTAGAGCGTTGTCGCTGAGGATTTTTGGCAGCGCAGTCTTTTCAACCGGAATGTTTTCGTCCTTGGCGACATGTAAATAGAACGGTGCCGATTCCAGTAAAAACAGCGCGGGTTCCGGCACCCCCACCAGCACCACCTGGATGCCGCGTTTTTTAGCCTCAGCGATCATGGCCTTGAGATTATTCGCGATCGCTTGCACGTCCCTCTTGCGTAACAGATCGTTTCCGCCATGACACAGGATCAGTAATTCGGGTTGGTGTTCCTCCAGTATCGCGGGCAGCCGCAACAACCCATCAGCGCTTAATTCACCCGGTTTCCCGGCGTTGATGACATCGCGTTGGATAAGGTTTGCCAATTGGGCGGGATAGGCTTCATGGTTTTTGGCGCCGGCGCCATAGGTCAGGCTGTCGCCAAATGCGACCACAACGGCATCCGCTGATAATTTATTGAGGGGCGGTACTTTGTCAGCGCAAGCGGCAAGCAGGGTGAAAACGATAAGCAGCAGCCACCGGCCCGCAAGGCGGCTTGAGTTTGACAACAATATGAACCGCATCCTGATGTTTTACCCCGATTAAAATGCCTTTCTATATTCAAACTGTGTTTGGCGGATTTGGCAAGTGATAAGCGCACATATCGCCAACGCATTAACAAAATGGATTGCAACCGAGTATTATCCCAGATATTTTTCCAGGAACGCCGCAGCGCGGGTCTCCGAGTAACGGGACTGATGAACGGGATAGTGATGGATGAAACCGACATGCCCACCCTGGCGCGTCAATTCCAAAGTGACTGGCGGCGCAAGATCGTATTCCGTTGGAACGGCGTGTGGTGGCACGAAAGGATCGTCGAGCGCATGAATGATTAACGTCGGCGTGGAAATATCTTTTAAGTATTGTGTGCAGCTTGCCGTGCGGTAATAGTTATCGACTGTGCCAAAGCCATTGATTTTCGCGGTCATGCGGTCATCGTATTCCCGGAGTGAATTTACTTTTTTGATTTGCGGTACAGTCAAGGGCGCGGGCTGCAACGCCGTCTTTTGTGTCGCCAGCGATTTTAGTTGCTGTAACAAGTAGTCTTGATACAGCCGGGAGAAACCGTGATTGAGCGTATCCGCGGTCGCGTTTAAATCGAACGGAACCGACAAGGCGACCGCCGCGGCTAAGCCTGGTTGGCCACGGACTTCAGCCAGCCACTTTAATAGTACACTGCCGCCCAGGGAAAATCCGACCGCGGCCAGCGGCAGGTCCGGGTCTTGTTGTTTTAGCGTTAAGACCAGATGCCGCAATTCGCTGGTGTCCGCGGCGTGAAACGTGACGGGCAGGCGGTTGGGTTCACCGCTGCAGCCGCGCGCGTGCAGGAATGCCACGCGGTAGCCTTTGGCCAGCAGTGCCCTGATCATGCCGGGGACGTAATGCGATGCAAAGCTTCCGCCCATGCCGTGCAACATAATCACCGCCGGCTGAATTGAATGCCGGGGATGTTGTGCCGTGCCGCACCAGAATACGTCCGCAAAATCCCCATCCGGTAATTCCAGCCGTTGCCGCTGATAAGGAATGTTGTTGTTGCGCTTTACGAGGGACGGCAGGATGGTTTGCACGTGCCGGTTGCGCAGCCACCAGGGCGGTTGAAACGGGCTATGAGTAATCACAATTAATTATGGCGCTTCTGGCCGGGTTAACCGCTAGGTGAGCAGTTGTTCCAGGATCCGTTCGTAAATTCGCGATAATAGATCAAGCTCTTCGGCTTTGACGCATTCGTTGATTTTATGAATGGTGCTATTGGAAGGGCCGAGTTCGACCACCTGCGCGCCGGTGGGTGCAATAAAACGTCCATCGGAAGTACCGCCGGACGTGGAGAGTTGCGCAACGACACCCGTCACTTCTTTTATGGCTTTTTTCGCGGCGTCAACCAGTTCGCCAGCCTCGGTCAGGAACGGCTGCCCCGACAATGTCCATGTCAGGTCATAGTTCAACTGATGCTTGCCGAGTAAAGCCGTTACCCGGTCTTGTAATTCCTGATCCGTCACCGCGGTTGAAAAACGAAAATTGAACCAGATTTCCAATTCGCCGGGAATAATGTTGTTGGCCCCGGTGCCGGCCTTGATATTGGATATTTGAAACGTGGTTGCCGGAAAAAACTGATTACCCTGGTCCCATTGCAGCGCGCACAATTCGTTAAGCGCAGGGGCGAACCGGTGCAGCGGATTATCCGCCAGGTGCGGGTAGGCCACATGCCCCTGTGTGCCCTGAATTTTCAGGTAACCGCTCAATGAACCGCGCCGCCCGTTTTTGATGACATCACCGACGCTAGCGATGCTGGAAGGTTCGCCCACGATGCAGGCCCGGATTTTTTCGCGGCGGGCTTCCAGGACTTCCACCACTTTAACCGTGCCATTGATGGACGGGCCTTCTTCGTCGCTGGTCAGCAGGAATGCCAATGAACCCTTGTGGTCCGGGTGACGGTTAACAAAGCGTTCCACGGCGGTGACCATCGCGGCAATGCTGCCTTTCATGTCCGCCGCGCCGCGTCCGTATAGGTATCCATCCCGATAGGCAGGTGTAAACGGTGGCGATAGCCACTGGTTGAGAGGGCCGGTGGGAACCACGTCCGTATGGCCGGCAAAGGCATACAGCGGTTCATTATTGCCACGGCGCAGCCAGACGTTATCGACATCCTCGAAACGCAGCTTTTCCGCCGTAAAACCGATCGCGGTAAGCCGTTCGATAATAAGGTCCTGGCAACCGGCGTCCTCGGGCGTTACCGAGGCACGGCTGATAAGTTGTTCGGCGAGTTTCAGTGTGTCAGATGTTTTGTGTGGCATGGGTGCGGCTTATTAAAAATAGTATGTTCATTGTTCCCATAAATTGGACAGGTATTCCTAACCCGTTAAATACCATGTCTATCCGGTTTGTTGGAACAGGTCACGGTATTGCTGTTCGTCAAATCCAACGTAACACGCTTTACCCTGTATTAACACCGGACGTTTGATAATCGACGGCTGTTCCAGCATGATCCGGATAGCGGCTTTTTCATCAATATTATCCTTGACCGTGTCAGGCAAGGCGCGCCAGGTGGCGCCGCGCCGGTTGAGCAAGGTTTCCCAGCCGGCTGTTTTGCTCCAGGTTTTCAAGGTTGATTCGTCAATGCCTTCTTTTTTATAGTCATGAAATGCATACGCGATGTTGTGCTCATCCAGCCAACGCCGCGCTTTTTTCATAGTATCGCAGTTCTTGATACCAAACAGCGTGGTCATCCAATTTCCCGCAGCAGTTCGTTGATACCGACCTTGCCCAGGGTTTTTTCATCCACTTGCTTAACAATCACGGCGCAATACAGGCTGTATTTACCATCCTTGGAGGGCAGGTTGCCGGAAACCACCACGGATCCCTTGGGAATGCGGCCGAAGGTGATTTCACCGGTTTCGCGGTGATAAATCTTGGTGCTTTGCCCAAGGTAGACGCCCATGGAAATCACCGAACCTTCTTCGACGATGACGCCTTCGACGACTTCGGAACGGGCGCCGATAAAGCAGTTGTCCTCGATAATGGTGGGCGCCGCTTGCAACGGTTCCAGTACGCCGCCGATGCCGACGCCGCCGGATAAATGCACGTTCTTGCCGATTTGCGCGCACGATCCCACGGTGGCCCAGGTGTCTACCATGGTGCCGCTGCCGACGTAGGCGCCGATGTTGACATAGGAGGGCATCAGCACCACGTTGGGCGCAATATACGAACCGCGCCGCGCGGTGGCGGGCGGCACGACACGCACGCCGCTCTCATTGAACGAGCGGGAATTGTAATCGGCGAACTTGGATTCCACTTTATCGAAATAATTGGTGAAACCGCCTTTCATGAATCGGTTCTCATCGATGCGGAAAGAGAGCAATACCGCCTTTTTCAGCCATTCGTTCACGACCCAGCCGCCGGCATTCTTTTCCGCCACGCGCGCTTCGCCACGGTCCAGCCGGTTGATGGCTTCATTAACGGCTTCCTTGACATGGGTGTCCACATTGCGTGGAGTAATCGCGGCGCGGTTTTCAAAAGCCTGTTCTATTATTTGTTGTATGTCGCTCATGTGTGACTCCTGGTTAGTAACGTAAAGCGTTAGCGGATGTAACTACTTACCCCGTGTGCAGCATAGGTTAAAGCGGTGCCGGTGTCTCCTGCCGGGGGCGTCTGCGGCCAGGGATGGCCGCAGTC
>DATCIR010000226.1:0-5218 GCA_036507695.1 Gammaproteobacteria bacterium | reverse complement strand
CGATTTAGTGCTTAATTTCTGCACTTACGCTGTGCTAACATGCACTTAGCGTCTAATACGTAGGTGGGTCACAAGCATATTACCCCACACATCATATAACTCAATAACCATTTTTTATATCGGGAGAAATGACGCTTAAGTCAAAGTAAGAAGTGTTAAAGCCGGCACAACCACCACAAGAGTTATCCACCCGTGTAGTCGTTAGCCGTCTCTAAACTTCACTCTGCCATAAATCTATATACGTCGAAATAAGGAGTGAGGATTGTGCGGTTTAGTACAATTTTACTGGCATTGATTCTGCCGTTTCTGTTACCGCAGGCATGGGCGCAACAGCAAACGAAGGTAACACAAAGTTCTATCGAGTCTGAACATCAACGGGCGGTTGAACTGGCGCACGCGGATCAACACGGCGCGGCATTGGTAATACTGAAAGATTTGTTAAACCAGCATCCGGATAATTACCTGGTACGCCGCGATTATGTGGTGATTTCAGCGTGGAGCGATAATTGCGATGAAGCGCTGGAAAAATTCCAAGCCATCAAAGACCGCCCCAACAAGGAAGATTATTTAATCGGCCCCGTTGCCGAGTGTATGAAGAAAGCCCGCCAAAATGATCAAGCCTTAGCGATGTTGCGTGAAGGCACCCGGGCCTACCCGGATAACGAAGACATAAAATCACTCTATAAATCCGTACTGAATGATATCGTTTACGATCGCAAGCCGGAACTCAACCTCAGAGCCGGTACCGGTCAATCCGACGGGGGCAATCAAGATTACTTTTTTGAAGCGAAATACTCCCGGCAATTCGCACCCGCGGCGCGCTGGTTTGCGCGGTATTTTACCACGTTCGCGGATGACCCCGAGTTTGACACCGGTGACCTCAACCGGGTGGGTGCCGGCGTCATGTACTGGTTCAATCCCAAATGGTATCTCGAGCAGGAATTTTCCACGGACATTGACGAAAGCGGTGAAAACGGTTCGACTACTTCACTGGACTATCATCCCACCCTGCTTTGGGAACTGAATGCGCACTATGCTTCCTTTGCGGAAGATGTTCCGCTACGCGGTAAAGCGATCGGCGTTGAGTCTGACCGGCTGGGAATCTCAGCGTTTTTCCATACCACGGATTACCGGTGGGAAGGGTTAGCATCCTTCGCCGCCTATGACTTTTCCGATGGCAACGACAGAAAGTCTTACTATACCTCGCTGAGTTATGGCTATGAAATGACAGCCAGGCGCGAACAACGTGTCATTTTAGAATTATCGGGATCACGCAACACGCTGGAGAACACGGTCTATTTCAATCCGCTGCGTGACACCACGCTTGCAGTCGTGCATAGAACCAGTTTTATATTTGACTCTCAGTATGACCATCATGTTGACCACCTGTCGGTATTCCTGGGCCAGTATGATCAGCAAGGCTATAGCGCGGAAGCAACTTACGGCGCCAGTTATGAGCAACAATACACCTTCAGCCGGATTCATTCCTTCAGCTGGTGGCTGCAGATCGCCAGCCGGATTTATGACGGCGATCGCGAAACCGTTGGTTCATTTCTCGCGAGTTACACCAGGAAATTCCTATGAAGTTGCGCCAATGGTTAATAACGTTACTCCTGCTGGCAAGCGCCGGCATGGCTACCGCAAACGAGTTAACGGTATTGACTTATCATGATGTGGTTGCGGATCCCGGTGGGGATTTTTATGCGATCAGCCGCCCTGCATTTGTCGCGCAAATGGACTATTTGCAAACCAATGGTTACCAACCCGTTTCGCTGGCGTTTCTCCACAAAGTAATTAATAACGAGGAAAAACTGCCCGATAAAGCCATTCTGCTGACTTTTGACGATGCTTTGAAGAGTTATCAGGACTTCGTTGTGCCCCTGCTAGGCATATATGGATATCCATCGGTACTAAGCGTGGTGAGTGGCTGGGTCGATGGCAACAATCAGCCGGATGAATATAAGGGCAAGCTGATGTCCTGGCCTGAGTTGCGTAACCTCAGCAAAAATCCCCGGATCGAAATTATTTCGCACAGCCATGAATTGCATACCAATGTGCAGTCCAACCCGCAAGGCAATTATGCCCCCGCGGGCGTGACGCGCATCTACTCGCCCATCACGGGCGGTTATGAAACCGAAATCAAATTCCGCCAGCGTATCTTCGCCGACCTGAAACTGGCGGTCGCCCGCCTCAAGGAAGAACTAAACATAACGCCGGTCGGCATAACCTGGCCCTACGGCAGTTACGATAATGTGACGGCGGGAGAAGCTAATTTGCTGGGGCTGCGTTTTCAGCTAACCCTGGATGATGGCCCGAACAGCGTGGAAAACATCCCCGTTCTCAATCGAATTATGGTCATGCGGGACACGGAAATAGATGACTTCATCTCCGACTTGAATTACGAGCCACTGCAGTCGCAAACCCATCGTTTCACTGAAATCAGCCTGGATAAATTCAGCGGGCAACCGCAGGAACACCAGGAAAAGCTGCTGTCGTCGCTACTCGACAATATTCAGCAGAGCGATGTTAATACTGTCATTCTGTCGCCCTTTAGTTCCGACGGAAAACGGGCCTTTTTTCCCAATCAGGAAATGAGCGTTGCAGCGGACATATTGAATCGTGTCACGCATCAACTGCGTAGCCGGGCAAATATTCGCCACATCTATCTGCGCATCCCCGAAAGCATCGATCGCGACAAATCGGACGAATTTTTCACGGACCTGGCGCGTTTGAATTGGTTTAACGGCGTGGTCTTTGAGGGTCAAGAACCCGAACGCGTGGAAAAAATCCGGAAAATTATGAGCTACTTCCACCCAAAAACAAAATTCGGGCATTATGGTGAAAACAACGAGCTTGCCCAATTTGATTTTGTCTTAATGTCGGTCACCGCGTCACAATCAATCGAACAAATGCGCAAAAAATTGCAGGAAGCGAAGGCGCTGCCGACCCGGCTATTTATCAACGTCAAGGTCAGTAAAAGCGAGACCGCCGCCATTCCGCAAATAGTGCAAACCATACGTACTTTGGGAATCAATGACTATGGCATCGCATTGGACAAGGATTTTTATACTTTTGACAATAAATTCATCCTGAAAAATACCACAGTCAAAGGAATGCTAGCCGGTATTGGAGGTTAGATATGGATTTTTTATTTTTTGTTTTTATATTCTTTTATCCGTTGTTTATGGCGGTGTACTGGATGACGGGCGCTCTCATATTTTTTAACCGGCGCGAACGCAACCGCACCAAACCGCCTGAGCTGGATTACTACCCGCACGTCTCCATTCTGGTCCCGTGCCACAATGAAGAAAGCTGTATTCAGGACGCGGTGCGTCAATTGGCGGAAAACAATTACCCATCCTTCGATATTATCGCGGTAAACGACGGCAGCACGGACAACACCGGCCGGGTGCTGCTTGAACTGTCCAAGGAAATCAAATGCCTCAAGGTGGTCACCCTGACCCGCAACTACGGAAAAGCCATGGCGTTAAACGCCGGCGTGCTCACCAGCACCGCCGATTATATTATGTGCATCGATGCGGACGCCTTGCTGGATAAAAACGCATTATTCTGGATGGTCAAACACTTCCTTGATAGCCCGCGTGTTGCGGCGGTAACCGGAAATCCGCGTGTAATCAACAAAACCAGTTTGCTGGCACGGATTCAGATCGGTGAGTTCTCGGCAATTATCGGCATGGTTAAACGAACCCAACGTAATATCGGCCGTCTTTTTACCGTATCCGGCGTGAACGCTTGCTTTCGCAAGTCAGCACTGCACGATGTCGGTTACTGGTCGTCGGAAACGGTAACCGAGGACATCGACATCAGCTGGAAACTGCAGTTGCGCTACTGGGACATTCGTTATGAACCGCGGGCGTTGACCTGGATACTGGTACCGGAAACCTTCAGGTCACTCTGGAAACAACGCCTGCGCTGGGCGCAAGGCGGCGTTGAGGCCGCTATTAAATTCGGCAAGCAAATCTTTCAATGGAAAAACCGCCGCATGTGGCTGGTCGGAGTGGAATACTGGGTAAGCGTTATGTGGTGCTACTCGGTAGCGTTTACCGTATTGTGTTGGGCGGCAACCCACACCCTGCCCAACCAATACTGGCCGGATGTGCTGACGGTTGAAACCCTGATACCCCAATGGACCGGCGTTGCCCTGGCGATTGTCTGCCTGACGCAATTCGCGGTGGGGCTGTTACTGGACAGCCTGTATGAAAGACGCGGATTGTTTCGCTATCTGTTCTGGGCCATTTGGTATCCGGCCGTCTATTGGATTATCAGTGCCGCAACAACCATTGTTGCAGTACCCCGCGGCCTGGCTAAGCTGGGCAAAACCCGCCATGCTGTTTGGGTAAGTCCAGGACGAAAACTGCTGTCTTCACCGTTACGCATGCGCGAAGCCCGTAAAAAACCCGACCAGCAAGGTATGTTCTCGCGCCTGATACCCCAAACGCAAAAATACGCGGAACTCGCCGTCATGTTTGTCTCCTGGAGTTTGTGGGTCTATCTCGTCATGCCGCTGATCAGCTTGCTGGTCTGGATCGCGGGCAGCTATCTGTTCAAAAAGGAAATGCTGTCTCCCGGCGGCCTGGAAACCCTGCAGAGCATCGCCCACTATGGCACGTTGATTCTTGTTATGTGGGCAATGATGGCGCTGTGGATCGTTTGGAACCAAAAGCGCTATGGCAATCACAATCGCCGTCAGGGTAAAGCGCCAGTGGTTACCAAAGAGCAAATTCACGAACATACCCGGCTAAGCAGCGAACAGGTCGATTACCTGAGAAACACCAAGGAAATCTATCTGCACTACGACGAGGACGATTTTCCGGTCATTGACCAACAGGCGGAATCGCCGGGTAAACCCGCCAAATTGGCCGCGCTTTGACATTAATATCCGTCTTTTGAACTAAACTGCTACTGAACAAATACCGTATCAGAGGCGGATGAATTTCACTCGCTGAATTGCCGGACTTCTGCCCAAATGATGCAAGCCATACGGAGCCCATGTTGAAGCGATTTACCTTAAACCTAGATTCCGCGGTTGACCACTTTATATAATAGCTACCCATATGATGTCATTCTATTTTCATGCACGAACGAGGTTCACCGGTTGGGTGAGCAACGCTACGCAGTGGATTGCACGATTTTCAAAGCGCATGGCGGCGTTGCAACTCCTTGGAATGGAACGACCATTCCGCGTCCTTGCGCCTTG
>DATCIR010000225.1:0-13876 GCA_036507695.1 Gammaproteobacteria bacterium | reverse complement strand
TAGTACGCGTAACCGGGTCTCTGACTCGGGTTGCTTGGCTAACTCCTCCACCACTTGCCAGTCGCCACCGAATTGATGCAGCACGTTATTAATAACTTGTTGTGCGGCACTATTTGCTACAGCCACATTTTTTCTCCCCGTGCAAATTATGAATCCTGTGAGATGCCCGTCATACCGGTTTTACTTCTTATCCGGCACTAACAGTAGTAAAAATAGCTCTATTAATCGCGCAAACACAATCTTAAGTCCATCTCTATTTGAATCATACCGTTAGATCGGTAAAGCCATCTAAACCCAGCCGATTGTGACATATTTTTCTGGGTTATTCGTCACTGCTTACACAGCGCCTACTATATTAATACGCTCATACTTTGGCACAGTTTATAATACTTGACTAATTTAGTATGTCTTCTATATTTTATCTATAGATTCTCCATCGACGGAGGCACATCCATAAATACACGCACGACCACCGATCCCATTTCCCTTCGTGATGTACCAGATCCAGAGCGTCATCCCTGTGTGTATGAAGGCGATGGTGATAACGGCATTGAAATTTATTTCGAGTCGGAGGAAAACCGGCAGGCTTACATTGATATCGAGGTATCTGACCAAGTCGTACTGGAAAGCAATTTTTCCGATAGCTATGACGCTGAAGGATAACTCTCTTTCTTTATACGCAAGTATACGCAAGTTTGAATTAGTATCATTGTATTCGCAACGCATGGGAAATTATGCCATGTCACTAAGGACCAAGGCCAATTTAAGCGGCAATTCCCGGGGAAAATATGAATCATCCTGTAACATTTGCTGCTTTAGATTGTGACGATGAAGGCTTTCTTAATGATCCATCCATCTGGGATCTGTCGATCGCCGAACAGCTTGCCAGCATGCACGGTATTGACCGGCTGGACGCAACCCAGTGGGCGCTGATAACGACGCTGCGGCATTTTTATTTCTCCTATAATCACTTGCCACCGCCACGCCGCATTTGCCATGCACATGACCTGGCCAACAACTGCATCAGTATGTTGTTTGATAACCATGGGATAGAGGCATGGCGAATTGCCGGATTGCCGAATCCCGGGGAAGAAGTAAAGTCTTACATGTAGCGAAGCCAGCGTCTTAACATGACATGTCGACACGCGGGGTACTCAAAAATGATGAGACGAATATTCTTTCTTTTGCCAGACCAGGAACACACCAAAAATGTGGTGGACGAATTAACACATCAAGGGATTGATCAATCACACCTGCATATCATCTCGCGGCAGGGAAAGGACAGCGTTTATAATATTGAAAGGTTACTATGGGCAGGAAACATGGCGGTGTTTTTTATTGCCCTGCTAATCACCGTCATCCTGATCGCAATTGAACTTCCGCAATACGCCATCCTGACGCTCGGCATAATGTTCATCAGTTTTATCTTAGGGGCATTTTTCACTATTAAAATTCCCAACGTTCATATCACAGAGTTTGACGACGCGTTAAAACATGGAGAAGTATTGTTAGTTGTGGATACCAAGAAGCAGCAGGTACATGACATTGAAAACATTGTGCATCGCCGGCATCCGGAAGCCATTACCGGTGGCGTCGGTTGGACGATGTAATGTAATGGCTGGACTTTTTCTATGCGGAGTACTTACAAAATACCGTGAACTACCACGTTATTTTCCATTGCTTGTCTTCATTGCGGCTGACCAGTACATCAATTCTGATGTCCTTTTTATCCGCTTGTTTGGCGGCTTCGTTGCCAACAACCAAATTCGAGAAATTGACGCTGGCTTTGGCGCTATGTGACTTCAGGTCATGCTCCGTCTTTTTGACGCTGACTGAGTAAGCGGAATATTCCTTAAACAGTTTCTCAAAGAATTGCCGGTTTTTCTTTTCAAAAACACTGAGGTTTGCAACCGTTGAAATGTCTTTATTTTTTAGGCCTTTTTCCAGTTGCGACAACATGAGCCTGATGGTTTCCGGTTCATTTTTTGCAGCAAGTTTTTCTTCCTCCACCATGCGCCGCAAGATTACTATTTGCTTTTTGCCATAATCGATTTCCCGCAAGGTATTTACAATCTCTTCCGCCTTATCGAATCTGGCGTCTTGCAAGTATTGATAGTATGACGATACATAATAGGCGTAAACCCTGTCGATACCGTCCTGCGCGTCTTTGTGCTGGGGGTTGATTCTAAGCACTTCACGATATTTTGTATAAGCGTTATTACCGGCGGGTTTTGTTAAATTACCGCGTATAAAATCCCGTTCCGCGGATTTTAACAAACCGCCAATGGATTTTTTTCTATCAACAATGGCGGCGAAATTCGCGCCCGCTTCTTTCAGCACCGGTGCGTTTGGATCGATAGCTTCAATCCTTACATAGGTCTGTTCGGCGCTGCTGATCCGTCCGGTTCTTATTTGTTCGCGCATCACTTCCGACAATTTAGCGACAATTTTATTAACGCCGTCATTGGCGCGCCGGTTATCCGGATCCAGCTCCAATACTTTGGTATACAGAAACAGGGCGTTGGCGGGGTCCGGGCGTATTAAGCGGTTTTGTTTGAAATAACTATCCGCCTGGTCCAGTGTTTTTGCGATCTTTTGCAAGCGCTTTTCATAGTCCTTTGTTCTGGCCAGTAGTGGGTTGATCACTTGAGCATCGTTGGTTATTAATTTTAATTCCTCTATTTGCTGCTTGGCCTGTTGCCAGGATTGTTCATCAATAGTAGCGTTTATTAAACTCTGATAATGTTCAATCAGTGCGGATAAGCCTTGCAACGCTTCCGGCTGATCCTCTTGCAGCGCTAATATTTTTTTGTAACGAAAAACAGCATTATTGTTATCCGGCTCTAATATCCGGTTTTCGGCCACATCAAGCTTGGCCTGAGCCAATAAACCCTGAATTAAATCTTCGGTGGCTTGTTGTATGGTTAATTCGTGGTTCTTTTCAGGTTGCGGAATGAGCGGCGCGGGAGACTCCGCTATTTCGACGCTGAGTGTTTCGGCGGCTTTGTCATCGCTACTAACGGCGGCGATCAGCAATCCAACCGCCGACAATACCACTACGGCGCCGGCGCCAGCCACAGCGGTTTTCCTGGTTTTATCCAGGCCTTTTAATGTGCCTAGCTGCGATTTTGTGTAGTTCACTAGTGCATCTGTTAATACACGCAGTTTGTCCTGCCATTGCGCGAATATATTTTCCTTCGCGGCTGGTTGAGCCGCCGGTTGCCGCGGTTGGGGCGCCGGCCGGGGCTTAACCGCTGGTTGCGCCAGAATGGTCGGTTCCTTCATCCTGGTTTGCGGCAATGCCGCAACAACCGTATTGTCTCCCATTGGTTCTTGAATAGACTGCGTAATTGAGCCTTGTGCGCGCTTGCCAGTGGGTTCATCGGCGCGTTGGGACCTTAGTTGAGTTTCAGCTTGGGTTTGGGCTGGTGACGCCGGCCGGTGATAGATACGCGTGCTGTCGTCATCCGCATCACTATCGATTGCTTGTTCAATAATGCGGGCGGCTTCCGGCGTGAGCTGGCGGGAGGCCGGGGAAGGCCCAGTGACTTTTCCTTTTTGCCGCGCATTCCCGGTGCTATTTGCGGTGGCATTTGCGGTTACATAAGTTGTTCTGGCGGTAACCGGTGGACGGGTGATTTCTTTGGCTGCTGGGGTGCTGGCCTCCACCTCTTCGGATATGGGCAGCGGCGCTAGCTCGATCTGGCCGGTAAGCATTTGCGCCCATTCCAGCGCATGCTGCGGGCGGTCTTCCGCATGAAACATCAAAGCGTGGTCAATGGCGAGTTTAAATGCTTCCGAATAGGGTAAACCCGCCATGTGGCTTAGTGGCTGGTAAATATCGCGCTTGTTCTTCAATAATGCCGAACCCCGCTCCATAGCGTCAGCAGGCTTATTACCCGTCATGCAAAAATAGAGGGTTGCACCCAGGCCATAGATATCTGTCCAGGCGCCCTGCGCGTCTTCCGATTCATTATATTGTTCGAACGGCGCATAACCCGCGGTGACCAGGCTGGTTAAGGCCCGGGTCCGGCTACCGATGGTCTGGCGCGCGGATCCAAAATCCAGCAATACCGGTGAGCCATCATGGCGCAAATACACATTGGATGGTTTTATATCGCGGTGAATAAAGCCGGCTTCGTGGACCAGGGCAAGCCCTTCGATAATGGGCAGAAACAAGTCCAGCAGTTGTTCTTCATTAAAGGGCGCCTTTTCCATATAGGCAATGGCAAGATCATCCCCTTCTTCGTACTCCATGATCATATAGGCGGTTTTGTTGTGCTCGAAAACACTGACCACACGAATAATGGCGGGATGGTTAAACTTGGCGAGTGTCCTCGCTTCAACCAGAAAACGCTCCAGACCCCAGTCAAAAAGTTCTTTATGATTTTTGGTGATCGGATGCACCGTGTAGGTCGAGTCACGGCAGGCAAAATCCAACGGCAGGTATTCCTTGATGGCGACTTTGCGTTGCAGATTCCTGTCCATCGCAAGATAGGTTAATCCGTAGCCGCCCCGGCCGATGACTTCCAGCAGCTCATACCAGTGCAGTGAATACCCGATGGGCAGGGCATCCGTTGAACCTTGACGTCGAGAATTATTATCCATAGCGCCCGTATTGAGTTGAAGTTATACGCCGGTAAGTTTACCAGCATTACTATTAATTCGTTGTTGTATAGCCATTTTCCGCAGTCTTATCGCCATAGAATATATTACTAGCGACCTATAGTCTTATTCGAGATTTGATGTCGCCGTTGTTACGAAGTCTCATGTAAAGTTTGTTTCAAGCGCTTGAATTCTGACCCAGGCAGCGTCCTTTTTAATCTTGTTTTGCACTGATCTTGTTTTGCAATTATAAAGTGACCCGCGCTTAAATTGAAACAATTGTTTAATAAAAATACAAATCGCTTTTTGTTTCTTTGCTTATTGGGTACGTCGTACTGGTCATATTAACGTGTTATCACGGCTGGAATCATTTTCCTTTGAAAAACGCCCGTTTTCTGCGTTTTACCGCGCCAGTGCAGGCGCCCAAGTCCTTTACCGGCGCTTTGGGTTCCGGGTAAGCGTTGCTGTTAACATTTAGAATCAGGGGTGGCAACACGGGATCTGCGCCATCCCTTACAATTCTATAATGAAAGAAATTAATTCAGGACGTTATTGGAATAGATGGACACCGTTGTTTTTCCAGACGACATGGACACAATAAAAAGAGTAGGTTATTCCTGCCAACGGCTAAGACCGGTTCTTGAATTTTCCGGTGTGTTGCTTTTTATTCCCGGCGGTTTTTGGCCTATCCGGTTTGCCCTTACCAAACTTAGAAGCTTTTTTCTCCGCGGAATCGAGCTTCGTAATCTGAATCGGTTTGCCAACGATACGCACTTTTTTCAATGTTTGAAACACATCGTTGGGCATGCCTTGGGGTAAATCCACGATACTGTGGTCATTGTGTATGTCGACTTTGCCGATGTATTCACTGTCCAATCCAATTTCATTAGCGATAGCGCCGACGATGTTGCCGGCTTTCACGCCGTGCATCGCGCCCAAGCCAATACGGTAGCTTTCCATGTCGACAATATCTCTATCCTTACGCGGCGATTTACGTGGTGAAGTTGAGCCGCGTTTATCATTTTTCCCTTTTGGCGTTTCAAAGCGCGCCTCCTGTTCCGGCTTGCTGGCAAGCAGTAATGGAACCTTGCCCTGCGCCATTATTGCCAGTGCGGCGGCAATTTCCAGCGCGGGCACATCGTGTGCTTGCTGGTATTGCGCAATTAACTGATGATAAAAAGCCAGCTCTTCGGTTGCCAGCGTGTCGGTGATGCGCTGTGTAAAGCGTGCGATACGCTCGTTGTTAATGGTTTCGGTGGAAGGCAGATCCATCTTTTCGATTTTTTGCTTGGTGGCTTGTTCAATCGCGTGTAACAACCTTTGTTCCCTGGGCGCCACAAACAAAATCGCTTCGCCGCTGCGGCCGGCGCGCCCGGTGCGGCCGATGCGATGGACGTACGCTTCGGTGTCATAGGGGATATCGTAATTAATAATGTGGCTGATGCGTTTGACATCCAGCCCGCGCGCGGCCACATCCGTGGCCACCAGAATATCCAGTTTGCCCGATTTAAGCTGTTCGACAGTACGCTCGCGTTGCTGTTGTGGGATATCGCCATTCAATGGAGCGCATGCAAACCCGCGCGCCTGTAATTTTTCGGCTAACTCGACTGTGGCCGTTTTGGTTCGCACAAACACGATCATGCCGTCAAACGGTTCCGCTTCGAGAATGCGGGTCAAGGCATCCAGTTTATGCACCCCGCTGACCGCCCAGTAGCGTTGCCGAATCGTATCTGCAGAGGTGGTACGCACTTGCATCGTGACTTCGACCGGATCTTTTAAATATTTTTTTGAGATGCGCCGGATTTGCGCGGGCATGGTCGCGGAAAACAGCGCAGTTTGATGTTCACCCGGAATTTGTTCCAATATCCATTCGACGTCATCGATAAATCCCATGCGCAGCATCTCATCCGCTTCATCCAGCACCAGGCAGCGCAACGATTGCAAGGAGAGAGTGCCGCGGCGCATATGGTCCATCACCCGTCCCGGGGTGCCTACAACAACATGCACGCCGCGTTTAAGCTGGCGCATCTGGCCACCGTAATCCTGTCCGCCGTAGATCGGCAGCACATGAAAACCCGTTAGATGGGCAGCGTACTTCTGAAACGCTTCAGCCACCTGAATAGCGAGCTCGCGCGTCGGGGCCAAAACCAGAACCTGGGGTTGGGTGGATTTCAGATCGATTCGGGATAATAACGGTAAAGCGAAGGCGGCGGTTTTACCGGTGCCCGTTTGCGCCTGGCCGAGCACGTCTTTTCCCGCCAGCAAATGGGGAATGGTTTGCGCCTGAATAGGGGTCGGGTTTTCATAACCGGCGTCGCGCAGTGCTTTAAGTAGCGGATTAATAAGGGATAAGTCACTAAACGTGACATCAATCTGTGGTTCGGATGACATTACAAATACCTGAGTGTTTAAAAAAGTAAGCTAAGTTAATAAATCGAAGAAAGTCCAGGCATTGATCCGGCGGGTACCGGGAGGGTGTTGATTTCAAGGCATGGAGGCGGCGCATTATACAACATAAACGCGCGCCGCGTTTAGAATTATCCTTAATGAAGCCGGGCGGGTAATTTAAATGCTGGAGCCTTGGCTAGGTGATACTCGGAGAGTCCTTGGGAACCAGGCAGTAACATTGGTTGATGGAAACCCCCTGCCCCAGTTCGGATTTGCTCAGCACTTTTTCTCCCAAACAGGCATCAAATTTAAATAAGAAATACTTAGCCAGTGTGTCCAAGGCGATGGGCATATCCTGCACCAGGAAAAAGTTGTCGTTACTGGGATGGGAGCGGAACAGTTCCGCGGAGAGATAGATTCGGGCCTTACCGTCTTTTTTAACGATTCGATGCATTTCGCGGACATGTGTTTCAACCTGCAAGGTAAACAAGCGTGTACGCAGTTTCTCCATCAGCGGAGTCAACTTCGCTGCATGTTTTAGCAATTCTTCGCGGGTGAACTGTTGCTCGAGCAGCGTTGAAAAATAGGTATACGGTTCAAAATCAAATTGGGACAGCACCATGGAGGACGTGACGAGTTCCATGGAATCGTCTTCCACGGGTATGGGCGAGTAATGATAATGCTCCGTGCACGCGATCGCTTTTATAAACGCGTCCTTGGCCGTTTTGCAGGACTTCATCTGTTTTTCAATTTTTGCGGTGAAGCTGCGCGCCACGCCGCCGGTGATGTCAGCCTTAATAAACCTCGGTTCCACGGCGGGCTCGTAGTGCTTGCAGGTCACAAAGGGTTGCGCCACAGCTTCAAACGCCGTGCAGACCCCCTCGCCTGCGAATTCTCCAGTAAAGTTTTTACAATACTCAGCGCCGGCGCTCATTTTACAGAACAGGCAGTTGTAATTATTTTGATGATCCTTACGCAACAGCAAGCGGGACACGCCAACCTTTGGCGCCTGTTCTAACCAATCCACCAAATAGACGGTCCGGCCGTCTTCCAGCAATTCAGCCAGTGGAATGTCATTCAGATAACCTGCGCCCAATATCGCCACGCTATCCGGCGCGAGAGTATGAATCAGCCTGGCAATATTCTGCTTATGCTCGGCAAAGGCCTGCTCACAACGGCAAAAATTCTCCCCGGCAATGGCAGTCTTCCCGATTGCGGATATATAAGAATTCCAGAAGTAGGATTTTTCCAAAGCGTTCAACCTTCCTTAAGCGAGTAGCTCTTTTACTGCCTCGGCAGAGTTGGACCAGCCGATGTTTCGTTGTGGCGTGCGGTTAATCCTGGCAATGATATCCATTAAATCCGCATGCTTTAATCCGCCACTACTAAGCACAAAGTGCGTGTATAAATTAACGAGGTCATTCATATTGCCAAGCAGGCTTTTATTCGTCGTTTTCGTCACAAAAATCTGTGAATATTCGTCTAACACTTTATCGATGGCAGAATCGCTAATGCCTTCCAAGACGAGTAACTGCTCCACGCCATTTAGGAATATGATTGGAAAATTTTTAATATTGTCTTTTCTTATGCCGTAGATGATAAAAGACAGCCGGGTTTGCTCATTCATGAAGATGATGGTTTTCTTCCTGTCGAGAAAGAATATATTCGCATACCAGTTACCCAGCAGCGTTATCGGATTATCAAAATCATCCGGTTCACTATTCTTTACCCCCAGTTCTTTTAGTAATTTTTGCGTGCACCTGATTTGCATGGCATTAATTGGTTAATCACCGTTGTGGTCAGGATTATGTTTTGTCAAAGAAAAGCACGGCGTTGAGGGTGTCCGCGGAACACAATATGTTGAACAAAAAAGTGGGGAGATATAAAGTTGTGGATACCGCTTTTTACCCATCCCACATGACATACGTAACATAACAAGCGGATAATCCAGCGCCTGCGGTTACCGCGTATCAACCGTACAAGCCGTGCGGTTAATTATAGATTAGATTTGGATATTTTAGGAAACTAATGTAATGGATTTTTTGATTGGCGGAATAGTCGCGCTGACATAGCATAGAAACGGTTTTGGATGCGGCTTTGCTTGGATCTTTTGCAGCATCTTTGCGGCACCCGGCTTGCGCATTCATTCAGCGACACTATCCGAGCGTTTGACTATTTGGTGTTTCTTCGATTTCTTGTTGTTACATTGCACCAATGCGGTTCAAGGAAAACAATGCGCGAGTCCAGGCATCGCGTTACAGCATTTGTTCAAACTCGAGCGATGCAAGCCGGTCACACAGTTCACTCTCCGTCTTCTCCTTTTCCTCCTCTAACACGTGGATCGCGTCGCGGTGCTCGCGTAACTTGTCCTCTTCGGCCGACAATTCAGATACGTAGCGATCGCGCAAGCCACGCTCGCTTTCGGAATTGCCCAGCGCTTTCAGGTTCTCGCGTAACCGCTCCTGATTCTTAAAAATGGTTTCGGTTTCCTTTTTCAGCTGGTCAATCTGGTGCAAAAGCGTGGATACCGTACTATTGAGCGACACCAGTTCTTGGATAGTCTCGGCCATCGCGGAATTGATGTATTTGCTGTTGACCCAGGAACCAATAATATCCTGACTCACACTCCGGATCTCGATCGACTCGCTGATGCTGAGTTTTTCGTTCACTGTGAAGCGGGTCGTTGTTTTGGGTGGAGCACCGACCCGGAACCGGTAGAAATTCTCGGTACGCTCGACCGGCGCTTGCGTCTCTAGCAGTTCCCACCCCTGGTTGAACCGGTGTTCCAGAAAAAGGTCCAGCGGCTTATCGCTCTTGTTGTTAATAATATAAGTGCGCGTATCGACAACGTAGCGGTGCAGGTGCAGCGTGCCGCGCACGATGCGGCTCAGGTAGTAAGGCAGGTTCTTTTTGGAGGTATCGATTGAAATCACGCAACCCAGCTCCACCGAGAAGGGAATAAGCCGTTCTTCATCGGGCTTAATGGTCTCTATCATCGCTTCACCCGCGTAATGCTCGTCTTCCAGCACCGTCATCGGCCCGCCTTCCAGCACGCTGCCGGTGGTATTCTTGAACAGAATCGCCGATATAGGGTTCTTGCCGCGAACCTCAGCGTTATAGACCGCCACGCGTTTGCCCTCGCAGCTGGTCTGCAGGATCGGCACCAGCGCCGATTGACCGCGTTTGACGGTAACAGGATTCTTGATTTCATAATGAAAGAGGTCGCCGATCTCCATGGTGCGCGTTTGCACCTCCACCGAACGCTGACGCGCGTCTGCTTTTTGGGATGCCGATATGGTTTTCTTCTCCAACCGCGATTTGTCTAACGACCGCATAGGCGCGGCGGCAAAGGGCATGCGTGCGCTTTCTGGTTCCTCCGTAAAAATCTCATCCGCTATTTCCAGAACCGGCGGAGCGTACGCTTGCTCTGCCTGCACCTGGACAATGGGCCGCTTCTGGTAGCGGGGCGAATAGAGATCGTGGATGAACGAAACCGGCAAGCCTGCGACCAGCGTCAGTGTAACGTTGTCCCAATCCTCGTCTTGCGTGTTGTCCACCAGCGCCCAGCCCTGCAGCAGCGGTTTGCCTTTACCCAGCAGCAGGCGATAGGACGTCTTCCATACGGGTGTCTCGACCACATAACTGGCAAGTATCCTGCGCTCACCCTTGCCTTTGGCGAAGATAGTGAGTTTTTTAAGGTCCTTCTTCTTGGCTGATATCAGGATGTCGAGCAGATGTTGCAGGTCCTTACGCAGGCTCTCGTCGAGGAAAACAATGGAGCTAACATCCAGCAGGTCATACGACTGGAGCGACTCGCCATTTACCAGCAGCGCCAGGCGATTACTCGTGAGCGTGTTGTCATTGTCCTTGCGCGTGACCGTTTCAACGCCGATCACGGCGCCCGTGATTTGTTTCCCACCGACGTGCACCGTAACGCGCGCTCCCTTGCCTTGCGACAGCAGGTTCGTCAGCGAATTGTTATCCGAAAGGTGAAGGCTGGTATCCTCCAACTGTTTTTCGACCGGCTTGGTAGATTCATAACTGATGCTGGCAATCAACCCATTATCCAAGTCAAGCGTGGTGAGCGATTTCAGCACATCGTTCATCTCCGCGGCTTTGAAGAATAAATCAACCGTTGCGTCGCCGCGTATCGCGCCGATGCGCTCAAAATACCCGATCCCATGCTTGAACAGGGCAATCTTGCAGACAGGCAGTGTGTGGTCTGCGGAATCCCCGGATTTCGCCCGGCGGGCGCCGGACGAATCTGAATTTTTTTTCATCTTTAATCTCCCTGATGGGTATTAGATTACCTGTAAGAGTAAACGGAGTAAGTGACATGCTAAATAAGAAAGGTATTAGATCTGACTATGGGTATTTCTTACCGTTACCTTCCAGGAAACAAGCGGATAGCCGGATTGTTGTTAGTATTGCTCCAACCAGGAAAAAAAATCAGGATTCAGACTCTTATAATAGGGAAGTAATGGTGCGTGGGAAATGTCATAAAATAGTGCTCGAAATTCCTTAATCATTCTTTTGTTCGAATCGTTCAAGGCTGCTGGTTTATCAATGTAAAGAGGAAGAACACTATTATACAGTTTAAAAAAGTTTTTTTCTTGTTCCACCTGCTTTTCATAGGGAATGGAAGGATCAGAGACATATTTTCCAATGGGCTTACTATCATCCCAATCAACTCCAAATACTTTCGATAGTGCCGGTTTTGTTTCTATAATCGTTAATTCGGGATACTTGACAATTGTTTTATGCCTAGGAGAGCTAATATTAAATTCTCTAGGTTCTGTTGGTTTAGTCAATCTCATATAAAAATGAAAAAATGAAAAATGGATGATTACCGAGTCGTTCTCTTTTAAAATCATGGGTACAGGAAATGACGTTCCCATTTCATCAGGAAGAACATCAACCAAATCAGGATGGTTTTCTACCTGTAGGTACAATTTCTCAATATCAAATTTATAGTTGTTCATAGCAAAAAGTTTATATGGAAATAATCCTATAATGGAAACAATTAATAACCCTGTAATATTAATCTGATAACGACTATTAACATGATCGTTCATTAAGTTAGAAAGTTACCATATCGGATTATCTGTGACATTGATTTGGCGGTTCGGTATCAATGAGTTCTCGTATTGCGTTGCCGGTACATTTCTCATGCCTTGCCCTGTGCCAGTGTCATTGATCACATAATGACTTACCTTACCAGACGCGTCATATTTGACTCCGGTGGTTAGTACCGCGTGATTACCACTCACTCTTCGGTCTCCCCACAGCACGCGCGCTGCATGGCTCGTAATAACGCCCTTTCCTTCAATAACGGCTTGTTGAATATTACCTACAGTTTGATTTTCTAAATGTGAGTTGACACCGTTGTTCTTCAAGATATTTTGACGTCCTTGAGGCGATGTACCGCCTACTTGGGTCGGGTCTGGATCGTATCCGGCATTACCATTGTTTATTGCATCCTGAAGCACATCAATCTCGTTTCGTGCATTGCTTGCAACATCCATAATCTGCCGGGCGGATTCGACTCCGCAATTTCCATAGCTTTGTTGGGTAGCCCCGGATACTCTCGTCTTCGCTAAATTGTTGAATGCCGTAAGTCCAGCAGAAGGATTACCCAGAGTTGAGCCAACGGTATCGGCCCCGCCCCCACCTCCGCCGCCACCGATCAACACTGTCGGGTAACCGACTACAATTTTACCGCCATGGGCTGTCGAATCGCCAAGCCGGGCGGCAGCCTTACCATTGATAAGCACTCCCGAGGATCCGGTGGTTATTTTATCGGGCGGGCCAACACAGATAGCCATATCCCCGACCCTGGCAGCCGGGATGTTGCCAATTAGTACGCTGGTGGAACCCAACGCTACAGGTCCACCCACATGCGGAACCGGCCCCGGGTTAACCTTGGGGCACACATGCATGTCGGTGATTCTGGCGGCGGGTTTACCCATGAGCGGTTAACCATTGCCTCCGTTGGCAATGCTGATTCCATGTTTAAGATAGGTCTCGAAGCGTTGTTTTACTTCGTCGGCTTCGGGTTGTTTCCATCCCGCCGCCATGACCACGGAGCCTGCAACAGCATGGGCGTATAGGAACGCGGGCGGCTCCATGGCAGGATCATTTTCCTTGGTGATGCTGCCACCGCTCCAAAACGCGGCGGCGGCCGCCCAACTGGCCGACGTGGCGTAGTCGCCTTCTTCGGCAAATTTTTCGGCGATGCGGCGGTTTTGTTCGCTTGGGTCATAGACCCAGGCTTCCGCCGCGTTGAGTGCGAGTTGGTATTTCACATCACTGCCTTCCAGAAAATACCGGCAACACACGCAGGCCCACCACACGGCCTCCCGTGCCGGCAAGGAGTGCGCTAAAAAGGTCACGGCGTCGTAATAAAGCTCATTCTTGATTAACGTGTCCAGAAACTCCGATGGCCTCTGGTCTTCCGTCAATAACGCCCGGCTTTCTTTCTCAAGCTCATAATGCCTGACGATATCAATTGCTTTATCGGCACCCACTTTTTGCATTGCTAAAGCCATATTACTTCGCTGGTTACTTCACCGTTTATAGTAATAACTTATTGGAATCTTGCTTTTTTGGGACCGCGTACCAGCAGGTGTTACCTGACATGGATAGGTTTTCTACACTTTGCGTTTAGTTAAGTTTCACTATACCACCCTTCACGATTACCATCGCACTGCCTTTAACGTCCACTTTGGTGGATTTGATTTCTATACCGGTCGGCGTCATTTCAATGGTGCTGCCGCCGACTTTTAGCGTAATCGAATCCTGCGCCTTTAACAAGATTGACTTGGCTTCGGTTTTGCTGGCTTTGGTAATCATCAGGGTGTGATTGGCTTCGATCTTGCCTTCT
>DATCIR010000224.1:0-8242 GCA_036507695.1 Gammaproteobacteria bacterium | reverse complement strand
TCAAAAAACGCATCAAGGAGGATGGTGCCGCTATCAAGGCGAATCAGGAGCATTTGTATAACCTGGTTACTGAAATTGTGCTGCCGCATTTTGATTTCGACCAGATGTCAAGCTGGGTGCTGGGCAAGAACTGGCGTGACGCGAACAAGAAACAACAACAGCGCTTTACGGAAGAATTCAGCCGCCTGCTGGTGAGAACCTACTCCAGGGCGATCTATGACAATATTGACCAGCAAATTAACTTTTTGCCGATTCGCGGCACTCCCGCCGATGACAAGGTCACGGTCAGAACCGAGATTCCGCAACCGGCGGGATTCCCGATTCCCATTGATTACAAGATGTACCACAAAGGCAGCGAATGGAAAGTCTATGATGTCGTCATTGACGCCATCAGCCTGGTCGCCAACTACCGGACCAGCTTTAACCAGGAAATTAAAAAATCCGGCATCGACAGCCTGATTGCAAGTTTGGCGGATCGTAACAAAAAGCCTATCGATGAAAAAACCACCAAAACCAATTAACGTCAGCCTGGAACAGGTCGAGGCCGGGCGCTTTAAAATCACCGGTATGCTGAATTTCGACTCGGTTCCGCAGGTGTGGCAACAAAGCCAGGCGCTGTTTCGCGGCGGCGATTCACTGGTGATCGACTTTTCCGGGGTAACCCATAGCGATAGCGCGGGGCTGGCCCTGCTTATGGAGTGGCTGCGGGAAGCACGGGCCAAGCGTCAGACCCTGCGTTTCCACCTGATTCCGGCGCAAATGCTGGAAATCGCCCGGGTTTGCGGGGTGGAGCAGGATCTTCCCGCCGGCTAGCGATTATAATTACCCGGAATCATTCCTAAGCATTCAAATCGCATTTTAAGCCTGTGATTTCCCGGCGATTTTGCTAAAATCGGCGAGTGTGCCAAGATTCGCTCTTGAATCCGGGGTAGAATGTTTTTTAGTTTTTAAATGACCGCAACGGCCGCACAGAAGGAAATCGACCATGGAAGTTTCACAAGTCAAACAAATCATTGAAACAGGCCTGCCGGGGGTGGAAGCCAAAGTCGCCGGTGATGGTTATCATTATGAAGCGATTGTTATCGGTGATTGTTTTGACGGAAAATCCCTGGTGCAGCAACAAAAAATGGTTTACGCGACGCTCAATGCGCACATTACCAGTGGCGCGCTGCACGCCATTACCATTAAAACCTATACGCCGGCGCAATGGGAGAAAGCCCGCCCGTTTCAAGTGGGCAGCGCTTAAGCCCGATGCCGCGCTTGACATTGGCTTTTTACGGCGGCCTTTCAATCCAAAACAATTCACATAACACACTTCATTCATGGATAAGCTGATTATTACCGGTGGCGCGCCCATCAACGGCGAGATTCGGATTTCCGGGGCGAAAAACGCCGCGCTGCCGATTCTCGCGGCGACGCTGCTGGCGGATGGGCCGATGAGGATTTGTAACGTCCCGCATTTGCAGGATATCACCACGACCATGGAATTACTGGGTGAGATGGGTGTGCGCCTGGTGGTTGACGAGCGGCTGAATATCGAGTCGGATCCGCGTTCGATCAATAGTCTGTACGCGCCCTACGATTTGGTGAAAACCATGCGCGCTTCTATCCTGGTGCTGGGGCCCTTGGTTGCAAAATACGGCCGCGCGGAAGTTTCCCTGCCCGGCGGTTGCGCCATCGGTTCCCGGCCGGTCAACCTGCATGTGGATGGCCTGAAGCAGATGGGCGCGGAAATTGAGATCGAAAACGGCTATATCAAGGCCAAAGCCACGCGTTTGAAAGGCGCTAAATTGGTCATGGATGTCGTTTCAGTAACGGGCACCGAAAACCTGATGATGGCGGCGGCGCTGGCCAAGGGCACGACACTGATCGAAAACGCGGCGCGTGAACCGGAAGTCGTCGACCTGGCGGCGTGCCTGGTAAAAATGGGCGCTAAAATTCAGGGCGCGGGTACGTCGACCATCACCATCGAAGGCGTGGACCAGCTCAACGCGGTTGAATACTCCGTAATGCCGGACCGGATTGAAACCGGCACTTATCTGGTGGCCGGCGCGATTTCCGGCGGCAAGGTGAAGTTAAAAGACACCCGGCCCGATATGCTGGATGCGGTCACGATAAAACTGCAGGAAGCCGGCGCGGTTATTGAAACCGGCGACGACTGGATTTCACTGGATATGCAGGGTAACCGCCCCAAGGCCGTGGATATTCATACCGCCCCTTACCCGGCATTCCCCACCGATATGCAGGCCCAGTTTTGCGCCCTCAATGCCATTGCGGACGGCTCCAGCGTGATCCGCGAAACCGTGTTTGAAAACCGGTTTATGCATATCAATGAATTGCAGCGCATGGGCGCGAATGTGCGCATGGAAGGAAATAACGCCTTTATGCGCGGCGTCGGCAAACTAAAAGCCGCGCCGGTGATGGCCACTGACCTGCGCGCCTCCGCCAGCCTGGTGCTGGCGGGCCTGGTTGCGCAAGGCGATACCGAGGTGCACCGCATTTATCATATTGACCGCGGTTACGAACGCATTGAAGAAAAACTCCAGCAACTGGGCGCGATCATTCGGCGCGTACCGGCTTAAAATTGGTTTTGTGAAAGTTATGAATCAGCAGTTTATTATTGCCTTGTCAAAAGGGCGCATATTCACCGAGACCTTGCCCCTGCTGGCGCATGCCGGCATTACACCCGCCGATGATCCGGAAACCAGCCGCAAATTGATTCTCGACACCAACCGCGCTGATACCAAGCTGTTAATCCTGCGCGCGGCCGATGTGCCGACCTATGTGCAGTATGGCGCGGCCGATGTGGGTGTGGCTGGAAAAGACGTGCTGATGGAGCACGGCGGGCAAGGCTTGTACGAGCCGGTGGATTTGCGCATCGCCAAGTGCCGGTTAATGGTTGCCGGCCGGGTGGAGGATGTCAACCAGCCGCGGGCCAGAACATCCGGGCGGCGCTTGCGCGTGGCGACCAAATACATTAATAGCGCGCGCCGCTACTACGCCAGCAAAGGCGAACAGGTGGAATTGATCAAGCTGTACGGTTCCATGGAGCTCGCGCCGCTGGTCGGCTTGGCGGACCGTATCGTGGATGTGGTGGATACGGGTAATACCCTCAAAGCCAACGGTCTTGTGCCCATGGAGCACATTGCGGATATCAGTTCCCGGTTAATCGTCAACAAGGCGTGCATGAAAATGAAACATGAAAAGGTGAAAACCTTCATATCTGCTATAATGGACGCCGTTAACCGCGGCGGCTAATGACAGACAATTTTCCTGGCGTATTCGAAATGCAAATCAAACGACTCAATATTTCCGATTCCGGTTTCTGGCGGCAACTGGAACGCATGCTAGCCTGGGAGGAAGTGTCCGATGCGCGCGTGAACGCCACCGTGGAAGAAATCCTCCAAGCAGTGCGCCAGCGCGGTGATGCCGCGGTGGTGGAGTACACCAATCGTTTTGACGGCATGAATGTAGCCTCGATGCCGGAGCTGGAAATCGCCAAGGACCGCCTGCAGACCAGTTTGAAAAAAATTCCCGCAGCGCAACGCCAGGCGCTGGAGCATGCCGCGCAGCGGGTGCGCGATTATCACCAGCATCAAAAGCAGGACAGCTGGAGTTATACCGAAGCCGATGGCACCTTGCTGGGTCAGCAAGTCACGGCGCTGGACCGCGCCGGTTTATACGTGCCCGGCGGCAAGGCGGCGTATCCGTCATCCGTCATCATGAACGCCATTCCCGCCAAGGTGGCCGGCGTGCCGGAACTCATCATGGTGGTGCCCACACCCAAGGGCGAAGTGAATGACCTGGTGCTGGCGGCGGCCGCCATTGCCGGTGTCGACCGGGTGTTTGCCATAGGCGGCGCGCAGGCGATTGCGGCACTGGCGTTTGGCACGCAAACGGTTCCCAGGGTCGACAAAATCGTCGGTCCCGGCAACATTTATGTGGCGACCGCCAAGCGCAGGGTGTTTGGCCATGTGGGTATCGACATGATCGCCGGTCCCTCCGAAATTCTGGTGATCTGCGACGGCAAGACCGATCCCGATTGGATTGCCATGGACCTGTTTTCGCAGGCCGAGCATGACGAAGACGCGCAAGCGATATTGGTGTGCCCCGACGCGGAGTATGTAACGCAGGTGCAAAACAGTATCGACAAACTGCTGGGCGGCATGGAGCGCGAGGCTATTCTCAAGGAATCCCTGGCCAAACGTGGTTTGCTTATCGATGTCGATACCATGGAACAGGCCATCGACGTCGCCAACTACATTGCGCCGGAACATCTGGAATTATCGGTGGCGGACCCGCAGGCGATCGCCGGCAAGATCCGTCATGCCGGCGCGATTTTTATGGGGCGCTATACCGCGGAAGCGCTGGGCGATTACTGCGCCGGACCCAATCATGTGCTGCCCACGTCGCGCACCGCGCGCTTTTCATCGCCGCTGGGCGTGTATGATTTCCAGAAACGCTCCAGCCTGATTATGTTTACCGCGGAAGGCGCCGCCCAGCTGGGTGCTACCGCGTCGGTGCTGGCGCGCGGTGAAGGCCTGACCGCCCATGCGCGTTCGGCGGAATACCGTATGAAGAAAAACTAACTCCAGGTACTTAATCCGATTCTTTTTTCCAATCATGAACAGTGACAAGCCATCCAGTGATTCCGGTTTAACGCCAGAGATCAGCGCCTTGGTGTCGCAATGGATCCGCCCTGAAGTCAGGGCGATTACCGCCTACCATGTGCCGGATCCCGGCCAGCTCGTCAAGCTGGATGCCATGGAAAACCCCTATGCCTGGCCGGATAGCTTGCGCGGGGAATGGCTCGCGCAACTGAGTGAGGCGGCTATTAACCGGTATCCCGACCCGGGCGCCAGGGAACTTAAGTCGGCGTTGCGCGGCGCGCTTGCCATTGCGGATAACCACGGCATTTTGTTGGGAAACGGTTCCGATGAACTGATCCAGATGATTGCCATGGCGGTGGCGCGGCCTGATCGCGTGGTGCTGGCGCCAGAGCCCGGTTTCGTGATGTACCGGATGATCGCGTTAATGGTCGGGATGCGTTATGCGGGTGTATCACTCACCGCTGACTTTGATCTTGACACCGCTGCCATGCTGGCGGCGATTAAACAACATCAACCGGCCTTGGTGTTTTTGGCGTATCCTAACAATCCCACCGGCAACCTGTTCGATCAAGATGCCATTGCGGCCATCCTGCAAGCGAGCCCGGGGCTGGTGGTGGTGGATGAAGCCTATTTTCCCTTTGCCGGCAGCACGCTGATCGATTGGTTGCAGCATTATCCGAATCTGCTGGTGATGCGCACGGTGTCAAAAATGGGCCTGGCCGGTTTGCGGCTGGGTTATCTGGTGGGAAGCGAACACTGGTTGCAGCACATCGATAAAATGCGCCTGCCCTATAATATTAATGTTTTGACGCAACTCAGCGTGCGGATGGCTTTGCGGCACATCGAGGCGTTTGACGCCCAAACCCGGCAAATCTGTACGGACCGGGAGCTGTTGTATCAACAGCTGTGCGCGATTGAGGGCGCCGAAGTATTTCCATCCCGGGCGAATTTTATTTTGTTCCGCATTGCGGGACGGGCCGCGCAGGATATTTTCGAACAATTGAAAACCCGCGGGATTTTAATTAAAAACCTGGGCAATCAGCCAGGATTGTTAAAAGGCTGTTTGCGTGTTACTGTCGGCACTGCGCAGGAAAACAGCCGGTTTTTGCAGGCTTTGCGCGAAAGTATTGCCGGAAACAGGTAAATCGGCTCGACCCCTATTACTGAAGAGCTGAAAATAGAGTTTGAAATTTGGAGATATTACCCATGGCTACCCGAACCGCCACCGTCAAACGCGACACACTGGAAACAAAAATAGAAGTGGCGTTGAATCTCGATGGCGCCGGCAATTCGCAATTGCAAATCGGCGTGCCCTTTCTGGAACACATGCTGGACCAGGTGGCGCGTCACGGCATGTTGGATCTTACCATTACTGCCAAGGGTGATTTGCACATCGATGCCCATCACACGGTGGAAGATGTCGGCATTACCCTGGGCCAGGCGTTCGCGCAGGCGGTCGGGGACAAAAAAGGCCTGCGGCGTTACGGCCATGCCTATGTGCCGCTGGACGAAGCCTTGTCGCGCGTCGTGGTGGATTTTTCCGGCCGGCCCGGCTTGACTTATGAAGTCAGTTATCCGCGCGCCATGATCGGCGCGTTTGACGTGGACTTGTTGCAGGAATTTTTTCAGGGCTTCGTTAATCACGCCAAGACGACCTTGCACATCGATAATCTCCGCGGCGTCAACGCGCATCATATCGCGGAAACGATTTTCAAGGCGTTCGGGCGCGCGCTGCGCATGGCGGTGGAAGTGGACCCGCGCATGCAGAATATTATCCCTTCGACCAAGGGAAGTTTGTAGCAGGTACTAGCGGTGATAGGGAATCAACTTGTAAGGTATTCTTGTAAGGTGTTCTTGTAAGGTGTTCTTGTAAGGTATTCTTGTAAGGTATTAACGTGCGATGTCAAGCATAGCGGTTATTGATTACGGGATGGGAAATCTTCACTCGGTGGCCAAAGCCCTGAACCGGGTGACGGATTTGCGCATCGATGTTACGTCCGATGCCGAGTTGATTTTACGCGCGGACCGGGTGGTGTTGCCGGGCGTCGGCGCCATGCGCGACTGCATGGGGGAAATCAAGCGCCTGGGGCTTGATGGCGTGATTCGCGAGGCCGTGAAATCCAAACCGTTTTTGGGTGTTTGCGTCGGCATGCAGGCCTTGATGGATTTCAGCGAAGAGAACGAGGGCACGCCCTGCCTGGGCATTATTCCGGGAACCGTGCAGCCATTTGCTAAAAACCTGGTTGATCCGGTGACTCATGAAAAACTCAAGGTGCCGCATATGGGATGGAATCAGGTTTATCAGCAGATAAAACATCCGCTGTGGCGGGATATCCCGCAGGACTCACGTTTTTATTTTGTGCACAGTTATTATGTGCAACCCGCGGCGCCGGAACCCATCGCGGCATCAACCGTTTATGGCCATCCGTTTGCGTCGGCGCTGGCGAAAGACAATGTGTTTGCCGTGCAGTTTCATCCGGAAAAAAGCCAGCACGCGGGCTTGGCCTTGTATCACAATTTTGTGAACTGGGATGGCGAATCTCCATAACCGGGAAGCCGGTTTTGCAGCAAACAACAAATGTGAGCAACAAAAGAGTATTGCTGATAATGAGGATACAAATATGTTGTTGATCCCCGCGATCGATCTCAAGGACGGTAAATGCGTCAGATTGCGTCAAGGACGCATGGAAGACAATACGGTGTTTTCCGATAATCCGGTGGCGGTCGCCAAACGCTGGCTGGATGAAGGCGCGCGGCGCTTGCATATCGTGGATTTGAACGGCGCGTTTGAAGGGCGGCCGGTCAATGCGGAAGCGGTGCAAGGCATTGTTGAAGTGTGCAATGCCGCGGATGTACCCGTGCAATTGGGCGGTGGTATTCGTGATGAAGATACCGTGCAGAATTATCTCGATCTGGGCGTGACTTATTGCATTATCGGCACCAAGGCGGTGAACACACCGCATTTTGTCTCCGACCTGTGTTTGAATTTTCCGGGCCACATTATTGTGGGCCTGGATGCCAAGGACGGTAAGGTAGCCATTGATGGCTGGTCGAAATTGTCACGCCATGATGTGATTGACATCGCCAGCAAGTTTGAACAGGACGGCGTCGAAGCGATCGTGTACACGGATATCAGCCGCGACGGCATGATGTCCGGCGTTAATGTGGACGCAACCGTGAAGCTCGCGCGGTCGATCCATATTCCGGTCATCGCCTCCGGCGGCATCACCAACCTGGATGATATCCGCGCCCTGTGCGCCGTGGCGGACGAAGGCATAATGGGCGCCATTACCGGCCGCGCGATTTATGAAGGCACGCTCGAGTTCGCCGAAGGGCAGCAGCTGGCGGATGAATTGTCGGCTAACTGATCGGCCAGTTGCGCAGTTCCTGGCAACATTTTACTAAGTGCGCGTCCCTAAGTAAGACGCTTTAACGCATAGACGCAGGTGCGAAAAGAATAAATGGTTTTCGTGATCTTAATTCTTGGCGCCTTAGCGCCTTTGCGTTAAAAATCCTTTTATTTGTGGATGAGTACTACTTAGCTTAAACAAAATTAGCCTAACCAAAGTGGAATTATTCTTATGGGGCTTGCAAAACGCATTATTCCCTGTCTTGATGTCGACAAAGGACGG
>DATCIR010000223.1:0-5167 GCA_036507695.1 Gammaproteobacteria bacterium | reverse complement strand
CCCCTTGTTAGCGCTTGGTTATGCGCAAAGTAATGCCCTCAGCAACTACAAACAACTTTTGGCAATTCTTGAAAAACTGGCGCAAAATGGCGCAAATCCCGTCGCCGAAGCCGCACTTTGGAAATCAGCCGGCTTAGCTGAATCGGTGAAATGGATGTATTTATGGATTGCGGGCATAATTCGTCTTAAGTTGGGTATCGCCGAGGTCGATAACCAATCAGAATGGCAGGAACCCGCGTTGGCGCGCCTGGCGCCAGGGCTGGACACACAGCAGCTGTTTCAGTATCTGGACCGGGTGACCGGCAGCCTGCGGCTGGTGAATTCACAGGTCAATGTTGAATTGGCGCTGGAAGATTTATTGATAAACTGGCAGAAACTACCTCGCTGAAAGATCGGATTAAACAGACTAAAGGATTTTAAAAATGGCAGGTCCCGGCGCGTTTAAACAAGGTGGAATTCTTTCCCTGGCGATCAAGGATAAAAGCTCGCTGTATACCGCGTATATGCCATTTATTAAAAACGGCGGCTTGTTCATTCCGACCAATAAAAAATACAAATTAGGTGACGAGGTGTTTATGCTGTTGACCTTAATGGACGAGAAAGAAAAGCTGCCAGTGGCTGGAAAAATCGTCTGGATTACTCCCACTGGATCTCAAGGTAATCGCCTGGCAGGTATCGGTGTGCAATTCAGCGACCAAGATAACGGTCAAATCCGCAATAAAATCGAGGGCTATTTGGCGGGCGCCTTGAAGTCAGATCGCCAAACCCATACTCTGTAACGCCCCAGGCGCTTGTTAGCAGTATCTTGATAGCTATTGATAGCTTAGCGCCGCAATTCTTTTTATACTAAAACCAATTCCACCATTGACGTTGTCAGGTTATGCAATATCTGGTTGATTCTCATTGTCATCTCGATTGTCTCGATGTTCAGGCCTGGGACAATGGCTTGCAAGGCGCGCTTGACCAGGCGCAGCGGTTTGGCGTGGGACATATGCTGTGTGTCGCCATCGAACTGGAAACCTTTCCCGCCGTGTTAGCGATCGCGCAACAGCACGGTTTTGTGTCGGCATCCGTCGGCGTGCATCCGAATGTGCGCGAGGGAAAAGATCCCAGCGCGGATGAGCTGCTGGCCCTGGCCGATGATCCCAATGTGGTTGCCATTGGCGAAACCGGGCTGGACTATTTTCGAAGCGAAGGCGACCTCGGCTGGCAACGCGAACGCTTTCGCCAGCACATTGCGGCGGCGAAACAATGCCGCAAACCGCTGATTATCCACAACCGGGAATCCACCGAAGACTGCCTGAGAATACTCGGCGAAGAGCGCGCGCAGGAGGTGGGGGGCGTAATGCATTGCTTCGTGGAAAACTGGGAAATCGCCAGGCGCGCAATGGATCTCAATTTTTATATTTCGTTTTCGGGTATTGTGACTTTCAAGTCAGCGCAGGAACTGAGAGAAGTGGCCAAGCGCATGCCGAAGGACCGGATTCTGATCGAGACCGATTCACCGTATTTGGCGCCGGTTCCCCATCGCGGCAAGGCCAATTATCCGGCTTATGTGCGTCATGTGGCTGAATGCATCGCGCAACTGCGTGGCGAATCACTGGCTGACTTCGCCGGGCAAACCACCGATAATTTCTTTTCCCTGTTCACCCAGGCCAAACGCTCATCATCTGGCGTTACCATTGCGCCGCTGGCTTCGTAACATTGCCGTTATGGCAGCTCGATGCCCTCATTCTGCAGCATACGCACCAGTTCAATCAGCGGCAGCCCTATTAAAGTGTTAGGGTCATCGCCTTCAAGTTTATCAAACAAGGTGATCCCCAATCCCTCTGACTTGAAGCTGCCGGCGCAGTTATAGGGTTGCTCCTGCCTTAAATAGCGTTCAATCTGAGCATCACCGAGGCGGCGGAAATAGACTGCATACGGTACACAGCTTACTTGCGCATGCCGGGTCGCGCTGTTGTAAAGACACAAACCGGTAAAGAACTCCACGCGCTGTCCGGAAGCCGCTTTCAATTGTTGAACCGCGTTATCATGCGTATGCGGTTTGCCAAGTATCCGGTTATCCAGCACCGCCACCTGGTCAGAGCCGATGATCAGCGCATCGGGGTGACGTTTAGCCACGGCCAGCGCTTTTTCCCTCGCTAAACGCGTGACCAGTTCCGAGGGCGATTCATGTTGCATTCTCCGTTCATCGACCTCGGGCGCATCGATGGTAAAGTCCCTATTAAGCTTACTTAATAGTTGACGCCGGAACGGTGAAGTGGACGCTAAGATAAGGGCTTGCATAAATTCCGAATTTAAAATTATTCGCGTAATATCGAGTTTAACAAACCTAAGAAACCGTATAAAAAAACAAATAGTTATGCCGCATATTTCAATCAGTGCGCAAGAACTTTCCGATATCGCTGATTGACATCCCCAATGACTAATGCCATAACTTACCACAGTATCAAGTCCAAGGGTTTATGAATCACTCTGGTCATTGTTGTGATACTAAAGTACTGCTTAATTAGGAAGTTATGCCGTACGAAAATTGGACAAATCAAACATGCTGAAACCTGTCATTGTCAGTTTTGCCGTCTTGAGTGCGGTGCTAGTGGTGTCAAATGCACACGCGGCCTGTACTTATAATGAAGCGGTGATGGCATTCACTAGCGGAAACCTGGTTCGAGGCTAGGCACTGATGAATATGGCGGCGAGGGATGGAGACCAAGGTGCCGTGCACTTTCTTGCATCGAATGAGCTTGCATCGAATGAGCAAGCCAGGCTTGCATCGAATGAGCAAACCAGGGATCAACGCCGGAACGCCGGGGCAGGCAATGCTTTCAGCGATTTGTTGTTAGTGATGAACTCGCCAAAATCGGCACAAACAGACGCAGAAAAGTAAAATCAATTGATTTGCATCCAGCTCATTCGATAATCTCACATAGCTTTGTTGTTGGCATTTAATATCTTTACCTGGCTGTCAGGGTTCGTTACTACTGGGCCATGCTGTTTCGTGTTGGCAGAAACCGCCGGGGCGGAAAAATAGGGGAAATGAATCTCCTCCGGCCGCTGGGGCGAGCGATGTTATAACAGCCTGCCTGCCGATAATTAAAATCGCTGTATGATTTAGTGGTCCACTATAAAAATAACGGTTAATTCCAATGTCAAATTCGGCGCACATAATATTAAGAAATATCAGTAAATACTATACCGAAGGCGACCAGGTGCGGTTAGTATTCAAGAATGTCGACCTGGAAATCCAGCCCGGTGAATTTGTGGTGTTACTGGGCCGTAGTGGTTCGGGTAAATCCTCATTATTAAATATTTTAAGTGGGATCGATGAGCCCAGTTCCGGACAAGTCATTATCAATGATGTTGACCTCACCAATTTGTCGGAACAAGACCGCACGTTGTTTCGGCGGCAGAATATCGGCTTTGTATTCCAGCTGTTTAATTTGATACCCACCTTAACCGTTCTGGAAAATGTGTTGTTGCCGTTGGAACTGACGGGCAAACTCAAAAAAGCTCACCATGAGCACGTGGCGCGCTTGTTAAGCGCCGTGCGCCTTACCGACCGTATTAACGCCTTTCCCGACAAGTTATCCGGCGGCGAACAGCAGCGCGTGGCGATTCTGCGCGCCCTCATTCATAAACCCATACTGTTGTTGGCGGACGAACCGACGGGAAATCTTGACTCCGACACCAGCCGTCAGGTGCTAAATCTTATGACGACGCTGGTTCGCAAGGAAGGCAAGACGCTGGTGCTGGTAACCCACAGTCAGGAAGTTGCCCAATTGGCTGACCGGGTTTTTGTATTTCGTAAAGGACAACTGATAGAACAACAATCCAAGGGTGACTCGGTGTGACGTTATGGAAAGCGACAGTTCGTCACTACATTAAACACCCGTGGCAGATTCTGCTTTCAACGGTCGGGATCACACTCGGCGTGGCCGTTGTGGTCGCCATCGATCTCACCAATAGTAGTGCCCGCAAAGCGTTTGAACTGTCAGCCGGCGCCCTGACCGGAAAAACGACCCATCAGATCATCGGCGCGTCGAATAGAATTCCCGAGGAACTCTATCTTGAACTGCGAAAAAAAGACGGCATTATAGCCGTTGCGCCTATCGTGGAAGGTTATGGAAAATATCAGGGTAAAAACGCCCAACAAGACGACGGTACCGTGTTTCAGATCGTCGGTGTTGAACCCTTTGCGGACCGCCAGTTTCGCGGCCACCTCGACACTACGGTAAATCGGCTCGATATTGCCCGCTTCCTGGGTGAGCCCGGAACCATGATAATGGCGCGCTCAGTCGCCGCGCGTCTGGGTGTTAAAGTCAACGATCCGGTGAAATTTTTTGTCTCCGGCGCGGAAGTAACGTTCACCCTGGTTGGCTTGATCAGAGATGACCAGGATCTGGATACAGTGGCGCTGGCTTCCCTGGTGTTTGTTGATATTGCCACCGCGCAGGAAGTATTCGGGACACAGGGATATCTGACACGGATCGATATTATCTTGCCGGATGACAGCGCCGGAAAACGCATGTTGCAGGAACTTAAGGTCTCGCTGCCTTCCAATGTGGACGTTGTCAGTTCCAATGCGCGCAATTATGCGTTGTCGCAAATGACCAGGGCGTTTGAAATCAATCTCACGGCATTGAGTTTGCTGGCCCTCATAGTCGGCATGTTCCTTATTTACAATACGATGACCTTTGCCGTGGTATTGCGCCGGCAAATCATCGGTTCACTGCGGGCATTGGGTGTCACCCGGGGTGAAATTTTCAGAATGATTTTCGCGGAATCTTTGTTTATAGGCGTATGGTCCACCTGGCTGGGCATATTTTTCGGTATCCTGCTGGCGAATGCATTGTTGGGCCTGGTTACCCGCACCATCAATGATTTGTATTTCGTATTGAATATTCATTCCCTGGATATATCGTTATTGTCGATCGCCAAGGGCACACTTATTGGTGTAGTAGCGACGGCAGTGTCCGGTTTTATACCGGCCTATGAAGCAACGAAATCCACCCCGCGTGCTTCTTTGGCCCGTTCAAACCTGGAGGCCAAGTATCGCGAGTCATTTAAATGGTCGAAATATCTTGGTGGCGGCTTGATAGTGATTGGCGCGCTGGTGTTGTTTATTCCCCATAATTTTTTGTGGCTGAGCTTTGGCGGCTTGTTT
>DATCIR010000222.1:0-3299 GCA_036507695.1 Gammaproteobacteria bacterium | reverse complement strand
TCGACTTTTTGCGAGGCGTGCTGAATGACAATGCGATCACCGGCGGCGGCATTGGCCTTTGTTAGTTCCTGGGCAAGGATCTCCTGGTCGCCTACTAATATAATGTTAATTGACGGATCTTCACGTAATGCCGCCAATGCTGCCGGCACAGTGACATGCGGGCCGTGATCGCCACCCATGGCATCCAGCGCAATTGTGATTGATTTTTCCATAATGTGGGTACGCAGTTAATTAACGTTGCAGGGAACAACGTAATTCGCTCTGAACAGGATTCGATAACAAGGATGCGGGAACCGGTCAATAGCAAGAACGCCGGGACAGTAAACCCGGCGTGCAGACTTCTATGGATTTCAACTTATGGTTATTCTTCATCTTTCGTGGCGATAACCTTACGGCCACGATAATACCCGTCGGGGCTGATATGGTGGCGCCGATGGGTCTCGCCGGTGGTGGGCTCCACCGATAACGCGGGTGGCTTTAAAGCATCGTGTGCGCGGCGCATTCCGCGGCATGATGGTGACTTTCTGTTTTGCTGTACTGCCATGACGATATCCTCATTATTAACAAACTATCAGTTAACTATCCCGTGGCCACATTCAACATGCACCTGAACGCGGCTACTTTCACATTTCCAAAGACACATTTCCAACGACACATTCATTTCCGGTAACCCATTTCCGGTTACCGTTCTTTTTTGTTGCGCAGCGTTTCCAGTATCGCAAAGGGGTTTTGCCGTTCCATAGCTGTTGCCGGTTCCTTACCGGCGAGCGAGTATTGCGCCTTGCCGCCATACTGCGCCTTCACTGCACATTGATCCGGTTCATGCAGCGGAACCGCCGGCAACGCCAGAATAATTTCATCTTCCACCAAATCCAATAGGGACGCTTCTTCTTCCGCGATGAACGGCTCGTAGTGCGACGGCAAGCCCTGCGCCTGAGTTTCGGTTCTGATAAAACCCAACGACACTTTCGCGTTGACGGTTACCGGCATGGATTCCATACACCGCTGGCATTGCATGGTGACACACGCTTGCACTTCACCGGCCGCATAAGCCTGGCCGGCTTCGTCGACGCCGAAAACCAAATTAATGTTCGCGTCACCCGTATCGCTCGCCAACAAAGACACCAAACGCTTCATTCGCGCGATACTTAATGCGCCCGTCAGAATCCGTTGGGTTTCCGCCAGCCGGTAAGGCTCAATATACTCAGGCAGCCGTTGCGACATAAACGCGCAATAGTATAAGTTATTGCCATTAATGTCAAAATATCTGTTTGGAAATGCTTTTGCACCAGAGACTTACAGTGCTATGCTTTGGATTCGTCCGGCTTGACACGCCCTGGAAGTTATCGTAATAGTCGGAACGTTAGAAAATAAAACCCCTATTAGGTTAACCTTTGATCAAAAAAGTCCTTATTGCCAATCGCGGGGAAATCGCGGTCCGTATTGTTCGCGCCTGCGCGGAACTCGATATTAAGTCGGTGGCTGTCTATACCGACGCTGACCGTTATTCCCTGCACATCAAAAAAGCCGACCAGGCATTTAGCCTGGGACCGGATTCCGTCTCGGGTTATCTCAACGCACACCGTATTGTAAACCTGGCCGTGGCAACCCACTGTGACGCGCTGCATCCCGGTTATGGATTTCTCTCGGAAAATCCCTTAATCGCTGAAATTTGCGCCAAACGCGGCATCCAGTTCATTGGGCCGGACGCAACAGTAATCCACCGGATGGGTAACAAGATTGAAGCCCGTAACGCCATGATCGCCGCCGGCGTGCCCGTGGTGCCGGGCAGTGAAGGCAATGTCAACAACGCGGAAGAAGCCCTGCAAATCGCGGACAAAATCGGTTATCCCGTCATGCTCAAGGCCACCGCGGGTGGCGGTGGACGCGGCATACGGCGCTGTGAAAGCGCCAAAGACCTCCCCAAGCTATATGAGCGGGTTATATCGGAAGCCAGCAAGGCGTTCGGCAGTACCGACATTTTTATCGAAAAATGCATCGACAAGCCACGGCACATTGAAGTGCAGATTCTGGCGGACACGCACGGCAATACCGTGCACTTGTTTGAGCGCGATTGCTCGATCCAGCGGCGCCACCAGAAACTGGTGGAAATCGCGCCCTCCCCGCAACTGAGCGATGAGCAACGGCGGCTGGTCGGCACGCTCGCGGTTAAAGCGGCGCAAACCGTGGGTTATACCAATGCCGGCACGGTGGAATTCCTGCTGGATGGCCAGGGCAATTTTTATTTTATGGAAATGAACACCCGCCTGCAGGTGGAGCATACCGTCACGGAACAGATCACCGGTATCGATATCGTTCAGGAACAGATACGCATTGCCGCGGGACTGCCTTTAAGCTTCCGCCAGGAAAACATCCAGCGCCGCGGTTTCGCCATGCAATTTCGCATCAATGCCGAAGATCCCAAAAACGACTTTCTGCCCAGTTTCGGCCGGGTAACCCGCTACTTCGCACCCGGCGGACCCGGAGTCCGCACCGACGCGGCCATTTATACGGGTTATGAAATTCCACCGTTTTACGATTCCATGTGCGCCAAATTGACGGTGTGGGCGCTGGACTGGGAAAGCCTGCTGCGCCGTTCACGGCGCGCCTTGCTGGATATCGGCGTGTTCGGTGTAAAAACCACCATCCCCTACTATCTGGAAATTTTAAAGTCGGAGGAATTCCGCTCCGGCCATTTCAATACCGGATTTGTTGAAGCGCATCCGGAGCTTACTCAATATTCGATCCGCCCGGCGTCTATCCACGTGGCGGCGGCCATCGGCGCCGCCATCGCGGCGCACATGGGCAATTAATACCACTGATAACAACAGAAAACGCTATGGCCAAATCGAGCAAAACCAGTAAAAGCACCAAAACCACTAAAACCAAAGCCAACGGCTCCCAGGTTTGGATTACGGATACCGTGTTTCGTGACGCGCACCAGTCCTTACTGGCAACCCGCATGCGCACCGAAGACATGCTGCCGATTTGTGAAAAAATGGACGCCATTGGTTTCTGGTCGCTGGAAGTCTGGGGCGGCGCCACCTTTGATGCCTGCCTGCGTTTTCTCCGGGAAGATCCCTGGGAACGCTTACGCCTGTTGCGAAAGGCCCTGCCCAACACCCGCTTACAGATGTTATTACGCGGGCAAAACCTGCTGGGTTACCGGCACTATTCAGATGATGTGGTACGGGAGTTCGTCAAACACGCCGCGCTTAATGGCATCGATGTGTTTCGTATTTTTGACGCGCTAAATGATATACGCAACATCCGCGTGTCCATAGAAGCGGTCAAAGCGC
>DATCIR010000221.1:0-42876 GCA_036507695.1 Gammaproteobacteria bacterium | reverse complement strand
CTTACCATCGGGACCACGATGCGCTATAAGGCCCGCCATCGCCTCAAGCTTAGACTTAAGATCGGGAATCATTCGATTATCCAGGCTAAGAATACCGGCAATACCGCACATATTATTACCTATACTTTCCGCAACACTATGTTAATCTCATAAGGCAAGAACATTTTTTGGATAATCCGTCTATAAGTTTTTTCCCCAAATATTTGAGTAAATATTACCATGTTTCTTACCAACCAACGCCAACCCGTTACAGGGATATTTAGCTTAGGAACAAGAAAAGGCATTAGGTATGGCGCTTTCACAATCTCGAGCATTTCTAGCTTATGAATCTTTTCGAAAAGCATTTGCAAACTGTACTCATCAAAATTTCTTAAATGGACATATTCATATGGATATTCTGGATTAAGATAATTACTTAAGTCTTCTTTGTAGGGAACACGGACTATTAAAACGCCACCTTTTTTTACTGTAGATATTATTTTCTGACAGGCGTCGTAAAGGTTAAATACATGCTCAAGAACATCGGTACATACTACTATGTCAAATTGACAATCTTTGTATGGCATATCTTCTATCTTGGAATAGCAAACATCTATTCCTCTCCGTTTCGAAATTGACAAATAGGACGTACTTATATCGATACCATACCGATCATACTGAGGATAATTCTCCAGTAATCTCCCTAAACCAACCCCAACATCTAGCAACTTGTCACCTTGTTTTATATATTTATTTATAAGATCAATCGTTGACTCTTCACTGGCGATCCAGAATTTTTCATCTATAAAAGGGTTCTCTCCCGTTAACTCCATGTGCCCAACATGGTCCGCCGAGATTTTTTCGTAATTCTCAACATAATCATCCGAAGCGGAAAAACAAGGTATTTCCACTTGATCTACACGTATATATCGAAGCGGTTTTTTTGCGTAAATTGATTCATTCATAATTTAATTAAGTCACCCCCGGCAAAACCGGGGGTTTATCTTTGTTAGCCCCTCAAAGGGGCAAAAAACATGAAGCGCCTGAAGGCGCTGGCTTACACACCCAGCTTGAGTTGATCGTAATGAGCATCTTCTTTGTCTTGATTCCTGACGTAAGCCCTGACCATCTCTTCATCGAGTCCCATCGTGGTCACAAAGTAACCTCTGGCCCCGAAATTCTCACCCGTGAAATTCTTCGTCTTCCCGGCAAATCGCCTCGCTATCGATATCGCACTCTTCCCTTTGATATAGCCAACCACATACGAGACCGAGTGTTTCGGTGGAATACTGATGCAGAGATGCACGTGTTCCGGCATCAAATGTCCTTCCACAATCTGACACTCCTTTTGTTCCGCCAACTCGCGCAATATCTCGCCAAGATGCTTACGGATTGCCCCAAATATCATTTTCTTCCGCCTCTTCGGTATAAATACCACATGATATTTGCAATCCCATTTCGTATGACAAAGACTCTGGTACTCTTTCATTTGATTCTCCTAACTTTTGATCGAGTCAGAAGAATCAGGCTGACCGTAGCGCTCGGTCAAACCTAAGAAGTCCCCCGGCAAAGCCGGGGGATTACCTTATTTATTTACCAGCAAACCCCTCTAGCAGCAATTTCCTAACAGAATTGTAGTTAAACCCAAGTAAAAAATACATAACCATTCCTGACACTATAGATCCTAACACTGCCACGATACATGCTGTTATCAAACTGGAATCAGCAAACAAAAAGCTCGCAGATGACAGGCAAACAATAATAGACAGCAACTTCAACATTTTTTTCAATTCATAGTTAATTCGCAAATATTTTTCTTTTCTCACCCACAAATACTGAATAACCACCATAAACATGCTCGCAAAAAACACGCTGAATGCTGCACCAATGATCCCTGCCTTAGGAATTAAAAGCGTAAACATTGCAATAGTGAGTAACGTCGACAAAAACTGGATTCTAGTGACCACCTTAACATCTTCAGAAAAGTATATTGGTGGCAATAGCATTAAAAACAGTGCATTCAAGTATTGCGACGCAGCGACAAAGCCAACAACTTGATAAGCGTCGTGAAATTGCGCTGTCGTAAAAAGCATTACAGCCGGTTTTGCAAACAAGAAAAATAGCACGACGCAAAAACCAAAAATTACCATATAGTAGTAAGTGACGCGGCCAAGTAAATTAGAAGCTTCAACTTGTTTGTTTGAGTACGATAATGCAAATGGTGTCCATGCACTGATAAATGCATTTGTAAATACACCAAGTACTAATCCGAAACTAGCTCCAACGGTAAATACTCCAACTGCATCAAGCCCATGAAACCATTCTAGTGGATAGCGCACTCCGTTTTGCATAATAAAAAGAAACAAGAAGGAAGGAATCATCGGAATACCATGATTCAACAATTTTTGTATTGTCTTTTTTGAAAATCGCAACACATTGTTAGATAATGTCACAGATGCGAACATCACTAACGACGTAAACTGACCAATCAAACTCGCTTCCAAATAACCTGCAACTGATCTATCTAGAATTACGATAAAAAAAATACCGAATGTGGTAGTGGCCAGAACCGTTGCAAACGAAATTAATGCAAAAATTTTAGCTTTTTGCTCGAATTGCAATCGCAATTGAAAAGGTTGAACAACCACCATTATCGCGGCCGTTAGAACCGATAAGGTTATATAGTCAGCATACTTCGAGTCGCCAAATAACAGTACACTGATTTCGTCTTTGCATAGGTAACTGACTATAATTAAAAATAGTGAACTTATGGCTAAAATTATCAGCGCATTAAATATGATGATTTTTTTATCTTGTGACTGCTCTGCGTTAAAATAACATACTCCAACCGATGTACCTAAACCGAAACTGAATACCGGTACGATAAACATAGTTACCAAAGCAAGCATAGCTATCACGCCAAAATCCCCCGGCGATAAGTAAGCCGTAAACACGGGCAGTAACAGCAATTGAATAAACCTGTTCAGCGCCCCGCCCAAGCCATAAATAAAACTGCCCTTAATTAGCTTGTCAACATACATTTCCGAGCACCAAGACAAAAACAGGAGGTACACAAAAGTGGCAAGATGTTAGGATTCAATACAAAAATAACAGGAGATGACATTATAAATGAGTTATTCAATCGACAATTTGCACAAGCCATCCTGAGCAAAATACATTTTGCCTCCTATGTAATGTAACAATTGCGTACCGGCTACGAAGAGGGGTACTTCAAACTAATTACCTCAAAGATTTACCCGACCAAATTTTTTGCGGACACAACTACCAACAACGTAAAATCAATAACAATTCTTCACCTTTCAGGAATAAACCCAGCCTCATGCGGAAAATACTATTTACACATCAGTATTCCAAGGGAAGTGATATCTGTTTCCCATCGCGCGCAGACATATAAGAGGCTATCAATAATTCCAATGATCGCAAACCTTCCCTGCCATCGGTCAAGGGTTCTGCTGTACCTCGAAGTGTGTCAATTACATTTTGATAATAAGCGGGGTGACCAAAACCATACACTGATGCCGTTTCGTAATTGGCGTTTTCGATTTTTTCATCGTCCTCATCCTGATCCGCAAATTCCCAGTGTTCGAATTGGTTAACTGCAACGCCACCGAGTTTCACGGTGCCTTTTTCCCCTAAGATGGTGATGGAGCCTTCAAGATTCCTTGGATAACTCAGCATCGACACACTCATGGATCCCATCGCACCGGAACGCCATTGGAGGTTTAATACCGCCGAGTCTTCCACTTCGATATTGCGAGCCAGTGTTCCTATCATTGCCTGTACACTTTTAACCGGGCCGATCAACCAGTCCAGCAGGTCCACATAATGACTTGCCTGATTCATTAAGGCGCCGCCATCGAATTCCCAGGTGCCACGCCAGCTGGCACTGTCATAATATTCCTGCGGGCGCGCCCAGAACACATTGACCTGAACCATGTAGATTTTGCCAAAGCGTTTTTTGACTATCGCACGTTTTAGCAATTGCAAAGTGGCATTATGGCGATTTTGTTTTACGACAAACAAACGCACACCCGCGTCATCGCAGGCACGCACCATGCTCACACCTTCTTTCCAGCGAGTCGCCATGGGTTTTTCGGTCATCACGTGGCGGCCGCTTCTCGCACAGCGGATAGTCTGTTGGGGATGTAAACCACTAGGCGTGCACAAAGCAACGAGATCGGTATCGGTCTGTTTTAACAAGTCACGCAAATCGTGAAATCCCGTCGCACCTGTTTTAGTAACGGTAGCATCCAGCAGCGTTTTATTAGTATCGCATACGGCAACCAATTCCAGGTCTTTGGCATGCGCCTTGATGGCTTCAAAATGCTTCCCGGAAATTCGGCCGCAACCCACGACCGCAATCCTGATCTTTTGGTCTTTAGTTATAATTCTTGGCATGAGAGTTTTGCATATCAGTAATCATCTAACCCAGGTTGTCAGGATTTTTTAAAAATCCATCACCCATTTAAGCCGCTCGGCCTTACCAGGCAATATCCACAGTTTGTGGACTTTAATATAAATGTATATTTTGAATATTAGTTCTTCTTAACTATTGCAAATATCATACCCCTTATAGCATCGCCATCTTTCTTGGGTCCGTACAGGAATTATTATTAGCAGGGCAAAAATCGGCCGTTTGAATCAGAAGATTGCTTACTTTCCATCTTAAACTCGCTTAAAAAGAAAATACCAGCTCGTCAAAGCCGCTCATAACCCTGTGCGTTGGTTCACAATGCGAAACATGTATAGTTAATAACCTATATCCCTTTAAATGTTCTTCTTAAAATACTCATGGGCTTGGCATTGACTATTAAATAATGCGAATATCTTGCCGATATGGATTAAGATTCAGGATCCTTGTCATTGGACGAGGCAATGTGTTTGCGCTATAAAATGGACTCATCAAATAAAGCAGAATAGCTCTCAGCCAGATTCGCCTAATTATATGGCAGGATTAATATAGCAACGGGAAAGTGAAAAAAATGAAGAAAGTGAAGGCAGGTCAATTGGTTACCCAACGTTGTCCACCACACCGGTTTTCCCAACTAACGATTATCATATAGAATTAATCACGATTAATACATCGCGTAAACTGATAAACGAATGGCAACTCCAAGTTCACACATGAAACTCAGTGGATTGGCAAGAAAGCTGGTTCTAGACGGCCTGCTGTCTGAAGCGGATGCCGTCAAAGCCCAGGATGCGGCTACCAAGAAGAAACTGCCCTTGGTGTCCCACCTGGTCGAATCCAAGCTGGTAAATAGTAAAGCCTTGGCGATTGCGGCCGCGCATGAATTCGGCGTGCCCTTGCTCGATATCGCCGCGATAGACCTGGATCCCGAGATCGTGCGCCTGGTGGATGAAAAACTGGTGCGCCAACATCACGGCCTTCCTTTATTTAAACGTGGCAATCGGCTATTTATTGCCGTTTCGGATCCCACCAACCTGATTGCGCTCGATGAGTTCAAATTCCACGCGGGAATGAATACCGAAGCGGTTTTGGTTGAGGAAGACAAACTCAATGTCATTATCGAAAAAGCCATGTCGGCCAGTGATACCTCGTTGCAGGATCTGGATGGTGACCTGGACTCTATTGATATTTCCTCCGAGGATCCCACCAACACCGACAGCAGTGGCGGCGAAAGCGATATCGACGACACGCCGGTGGTACGGTTTATCAACAAGGTCCTTCTGGACGCCATTAATACCGGCGCATCCGACATCCATTTTGAACCCTACGAAAAATATTTCCGGGTCAGGTACCGCCGGGATGGCGTATTAACCGAGATTGCCTCACCCCCGGTTGGTTTGAGTAAACGAATCGCCGCCCGCCTGAAGGTATTATCACGCCTGGACATCTCTGAACGCCGCATTCCGCAGGATGGCCGGATGAAAATGACCTTATCCAAAAACCGGGCGATCGACTTTCGTGTGAGCACCTGCCCCACCTTGTTTGGTGAAAAAATCGTAATGCGTATTCTCGATCCCACCAGTGCGCAATTGGGTATCGATGTATTGGGCTATGAGGAAAAACAAAAACAACAATATCTCGCCGCGCTGGCCAAGCCACAGGGCATGATTCTGGTCACCGGCCCCACCGGTAGCGGTAAAACGGTTTCGCTCTATACCGGCATCAACATTCTCAACACCGAGGACCGTAATATTTCCACGGCGGAAGATCCGGCGGAAATTAACGTGCCGGGTATTAACCAGGTCAATGTCGACAACAAGGTAGGATTAACGTTTGCCAGCGCGCTAAAAGCCTTTCTGCGTCAGGACCCGGATGTGATCATGGTGGGTGAGATTCGCGACATGGAAACCGGTGAAATTGCGATTAAAGCCGCCCAAACCGGTCACCTGGTGTTATCCACCTTGCACACCAATGACGCGCCGCAAACCCTGGCCCGTATGATCAATATGGGCATCGCGCCGTATAACATCGCCTCCTCCGTTGAGCTTATCATTGCACAGCGTCTGGCGCGCCGTTTATGTAACAATTGCAAACAGGTCAAGGATGTCCCTCATCAAACGCTCATTAATATTGGATTTTCACCCGACGAAGTCAAAACCCTTAAAATCTACGGTCCCTCCCCCAATGGCTGTGACCAATGCAATGGCGGTTACAAAGGCCGCGTCGGTATTTATCAGGTTATGCCCATATCGGATGCCATGCGCCGCATCATTATGGAAGGCGGCAATTCAATACAATTGGCCGACCAGGCGCAAAAGGAAGGCATCAATGACTTACGGCAGTCCGGCCTGGTAAAAGTCCGTGCCGGCCTAACCTCCCTTGAAGAAATCAATCGCGTAACGAAAGAATAAGGAACGAAGGAATAGCGTATGGCAAAAGCAGCAGCAGCCCCTAAATCCGAAGCCTTTGTTTGGGAAGGGACTAACAAACAGGGCAAACGTATCAAAGGGGAAGCCACGGGAACTAACGTTGCCTTGATCAAGGCGGACTTGCGCCGTCAGGGCATCACTCCGCTGAAAGTCAAGAAAAAGCCAACATCCATGCTCGGCGGCGGAGTACGGAAGAAAAAAATCACCACCAAAGATATTGCCGTTTTCAGCCGTCAGCTGGCCACCATGATGGCCGCCGGCGTGCCGCTGGTACAGGCTTTTGAAATTGTCGGCCGCGGACACGAAAATCCCAGCATGCAGTCCATGATCATGGCTATCAAGGCGGATGTCGAAAGCGGTACCGCGCTGGCCGATTCATTAAGAAAATTTCCCTATTATTTTGATGACCTGTTTTGCAACCTGGTTCACGCCGGTGAACAAGCCGGTATTCTGGAAACCTTGCTGGATAAAATCGCCACCTACAAGGAAAAGGTTGAAGCGATCAAGGGCAAAATCAAGAAAGCCTTGTTTTATCCCACCGCGGTTATTGTGGTGGCGTTTATTATTACCGCTATCTTGTTGATTTTCGTTATTCCGCAGTTCAAAAGCATGTTCGAAGGTTTCGGCGCCGACCTGCCGGCACTGACCTTGATGGTGGTGAATTTATCCAACCTGTTTCAAGCGTACTGGTGGGCCATCTTCGGCGCTTTTGGCGCCGTTGTTTATGGCCTTGCCGAACTAAAGAAACGTTCCAGAATATTTAACCAAATGCTGGATAGATATATATTAAAAGCACCCATTTTTGGCGAAATCGTCAAGAAAGCAACCATAGCCCGTTTCGCCCGCACCCTGGCCACCATGTTCGCGGCCGGTATGCCGCTGGTGGAAGCGCTGGAAACCGTCGCCGATGCGTGCGGTAATAGTGTGTATGGTAAAGCCATAATGCAGATGCGTGACGAAGTCGCGACTGGTACCCAGATGAATGTATCCATGAAACAGTCCGGCCTGTTCCCCAACATGGTGGTGCAAATGCTGGCGATTGGTGAAGAAACCGGTGCGGTGGATACCATGCTTTCCAAGGTCGCTGACTTTTACGAAGAGGAAGTGGATAACATGGTCGATGGATTAAGCTCCTTGCTGGAACCCATGATTATGGCGATCCTCGGGGTGCTCATCGGTGGCCTGGTTATCGCCATGTACCTGCCCATCTTCAAAATGGGTGAAGTGGTTTAATTGTCGCGGTATAAGACAATACACAAGACATTACGAAACACAGTGCACCAAACATTGCACCAGATATTCTATACACAATAACTTTATATTAATGAATTGCCGCCTGTCAGGCTGTGACAGACGGCAACCGGCTTGCTGAGTCACAGTCGTAAGCAATCGCCGAATATAACGTCCGAAGCGGCAAACCCTAACGGCATTTCGTCAATCAATCATGGCACTCATCGACCTTCTGCAATCCAACTCCTATTTTTTTATTAGTTTCGTCGCGATTTTCAGTTTGGCCGTGGGCAGTTTTTTAAACGTGGTGATTCATCGGCTGCCGATTATGATGCACACCGCGTGGCGGGAACAATGTATCGAATTCCTGACACCGGAAACGAATACCGCTGACAATATTTCGACGGCGGAGAAAAAAGCAAAATATAACCTGCTGGTTCCCCGCTCGGCGTGCCCCAAGTGTGGCCATAATATTACCGCCCTGGAAAATATCCCCGTGTTCAGCTATCTGTGGTTGAAAGGACGTTGCGCCGGCTGTAAAACCCCCATCGGCAAACGTTATCCGATTATTGAACTCCTGACCGCCGTGTTGTCGGTACTGGCCGCCTGGCATTTCGGATTTAGCTGGCAATGCCTTGCCGCGTTGTGCCTGACCTGGGCGCTGATTGCCTTAAGTGTCATTGATTTTGATCACACGTTATTGCCGGACGACATTACACTCTCGTTCCTGTGGATTGGACTACTACTCAATCTGTCCGGCCTGTTCACCGATTCAACCTCCAGTATTATCGGCGCCATCGCGGGCTACCTCTCGCTGTGGAGTGTTTACTGGGCGTTTAAGCTGCTCACCGGCAAAGAAGGCATGGGCTATGGCGACTTCAAGTTATTGGCCATGTTAGGCGCGTGGATGGGCTGGCAAACCTTGCCGGGTATCATTTTATTATCGTCGTTTGTGGGCGCCATTATCGGCATTTCCCTGATTGTGTTCCGCGGGCGCGACAAAAATATTCCGATACCGTTTGGGCCCTACCTGGCCATTGCCGGATGGATTTATTTGTTGTGGGGCACCCACATCACACAGTTATATTTTTCACTGGCCGGTATTCGGTAGTAAACTATCATATCGCAATTGAACCAACTTGGTTAGCGGATCAACATGCTTACGATTGGTCTAACTGGCGGCCTTGGCAGCGGCAAAAGCACGGTCGCCGGTCTATTCAAAGCGCTTGGGGTACCAGTTTACGATACCGATGCCATTGCGCGCGAATTGGTTGAACCCGGCCAACCGGCGCTGCAACAAATCATTCAAGTATTTAGCAAAAAAATTCTCGACGCCAACGGCCAGCTGGATCGGCAAAAACTGAAACAGCAGGTGTTCGCCAGCGAGGTGGACAGAAACAAGCTGGAAGCCATCCTCCACCCGCGGATTCGTGAATCCTTATTGGCAAAAATACAACAGTGTAATACGCCTTATTGTATTGCCGTCATTCCCCTGCTGGTGGAAAAACATTGGCAGGACATTGTCGACCGGGTTTTAGTGGTGGATGCGCCGGAAGCGATACAAATTCAGAGAACACAGCAACGCGACCAGCTTTCAGAATCACTGATCAGACGCATTATCAACAGCCAGATAAGCCGCGAAGAACGCCTGGCGGTGGCGGACGATGTAATCGACAACAATGGCGCGCCGGATACACTGCAAGCCCGGGTCAACCAACTCCACAAAAACTATCTCAAACTAGCGCAACAGCACTGATTTGGTTATGTTGCCATTGCGCGTCACACGGCTAGAATCTAGGGGGAACGAATTGCGTTTTTATAAAAATGAGACTATGGTTGCGTAATAATTGGCTACACTGCACAATAGGCACATTATGGAAGCACACGCCGCACAATCCTTTAAAAACCAGCCAATGCACGCCAGGGTAATAAAATTTGAACACCCGTTGAACGAACGTTATCGGTTTTTTCTGCGCCTTGAATACCTCTTCAATTTGCTGGAGTATCATTTGCCGGGGGAGTCCTCCGAAAACAGCCATACCGCTATCAGTGTTTTGCTGGACATTATCAATGTTATCAGCCGCACGGACATTAAAACCGAAACCTTCAAGGAACTCGATCGCATAGCGGGAGTATTGGCGCCGTTAAAAGACAAACCCGGAATTGAATTAGGCCGCTTGGATGAAATATTGTCGGACCTGAAACAGCTCAGCACCCAGCTTCGTACAATTACCGGCCCCATTGATAAAGACCTTAAGGACGACGACTTACTAAAAGCGTTGCAGTTGCGCAACAACATTTCGGGTGGATTGTGTGATTTTGATTTGCCCGCCTACCGTTACTGGTTGCGGCAACCCGCTGAACGCCGCCAGCACGACCTGCAAACCTGGTTGACCCCGTTCCGGCCATTGCAATACGCCATCGAAAACGCGTTGAACCTGGTCCGGCAAAGCTCGGCCGCCGAACGGCAGGTTGCGGAAGACGGCGTTTACAAACAATCGCTGGATCCCAAAATACCCTGTCAACTAATTGTCGTGTCCCTGCCCGGCAACACGGCTTATTTCGCGGAATTCAGCGGCAGCAGACACCGCTTTACCGTGCGCTTTCTGGATGCCACGCAAAGACATCCCCTACAAACCACTGACACCGTCGAATTCGATTTAAGTTGCTGCAAGCTGTAGTTTCTCCACCTATGACCACCACGGTTCGATGCCCCACGTGCGAAAAACTGGTTGAATGGACCCCGGATAATCCATGGCGGCCGTTTTGCAGCGAACGCTGCAAATTGATCGACCTGGGCGAGTGGGCCAGCGAATCGCTTCGCATTGCGGGTGAGTCCGCGGATGATTTCTCGATTTCGGATCAGGGTGAAAAGCTGAATTATTCCGACTGACGCCCAGCGATCGCCAATTCTAATAACACTTGCCAGGCGTAACATCTGTTAATCTTTAGCATCGCACCAATCACTTAACAGCCGGCCTATGCTCACCCCACCAAGCACCAATACCGGCAACGCCCTGCCCGCCGTGTTCGCGGCTGGTGGTGATGTCCGAAAGCATCATGCCCCCCAGGGCATATACCGGCATAGCGGCATGTTCCGTCCAGGCACCGAAGGTAGACCAACCCAAAGCGGCTAAATACGGGTGACTTTGGGTTGGGTTCACCGGGGATAACACCATGAAGTCAACACCCATCCGGTTTGCCTGTTCGATTTCGCCCATTGAATGGCAGGACGCCGCCAGCCACAACGACTCGGCGATTGGCCGACCCTCCAATTGCATTAATCGACGGGCTGTTAAGTGGATACCGTCGGCGGGAACCTTGGCTAAGACTGCCGGATCATGATTCAATAACACGGATGCGTGATAGCGATGACACAACTCAACCACTTCGTTGGCCAGGTGAATATAATGATCGCTCTCGAGATGTTTGGCCCGCAATTGCAGCAGCGTGATGCCGCTAGCCAACCGCGACTCAAGCTGTTGCAGAAAATCCTGTGTGTTAGCGCCCGGCTCGGGCGTAATAAGATACACCGCTGGAAGTTGTACCGCGGTAATGATAGCTTTATTGGCCGCCGGGAATGCGATTTGGCTGAGCTCGCCGGCATTCACCCACCGGCAGGCCTGGCCTTCCCGGCCATGCGCAGTACCACTGAATTCAAGCACTTCCCACACATCCAGCAGTACCTGTTTGTCCGGATAACGAAATGGAATCTTGATCAGCGGCCGGGCGCGCTGGATATCAATAGCATTTTCTTCGTGGATTTCCCGCCGCAGCGCCTCGAACACCGATTCGCCCTTCTCCACCTTGCCACCGGGAAATTCCCACAGGCCGCCTTGATGCACATGTTCCGGCCGCAACGTAATAAACACTTGCCCGGCCGGGTTGCGAATCACCGCCACCGCAACATGTATCAAGTTTGTCATGGCAGAACAATATGCGCGTTTAGTTGAATACGTCAGGTGCGGTATTCAGCATTGATTTTGACATAGTCATAGGAAAAATCGCAGGTCCAGACATTCGCGGTCGCACTACCCATGCCCAACGTAACCGTAATATCAATATCGGCCGGCCGCATAGCCTGTTGCCCCAAAGCCTCGGTGTATGCGGCATCGACACCCCCGTTACTCACGATGCGTATGCCATTGAGTTCGATAGTTACCTTGTTGATATCAAGTCCGTCCACGCCCGCCCTGCCCACCGCGGCCAGAATTCTTCCCCAATTGGGGTCACTGGCAAACAACGCTGTTTTGACCAGCGGTGAATGCGCAATAGTATAAGCCACTTGCTTGCATTCTTCCGCGCTGGCTCCTTGCGCCACAGTCACATTGACCAGCTTGGTCGCGCCTTCCGCGTCGCGAATGATTGCCTTGGCGAGGAATTCCAACACTTCCATAATAAGATTTAACAGCGGTTTATAATGGGGATTTTCGATGCGATCGATCAACGGCAGGGAGGACTTTCCGGTCGCTATCAATACGCAGGCATCATTGGTGGATGTGTCCCCGTCAACGGTGATGCGGTTAAAGGATTTGTCGACCGCGTGCGCAAGCGTTGATTGTAACAACACCGCCGGCAGCGCGGCATCGGTGGCGATGTAAGACAACATTGTCGCCATGTTGGGACAAACCATACCGGCGCCTTTAGCGATACCGCTTACCGTGACCACATGCCCATCGATCGTTGCTTGCCGCGAGATTCCTTTGGGCAGGGTATCCGTCGTCATAATGGTCCTGGCCGCGGACAGCCAGTTGTCTGCCTTCAGATTGGCCTGCGCGGCGGGCAATGCGGCAACAATTTTCCCTACCGGCAAATATTGTCCGATCACACCGGTTGAAAACGGCAACACCTGGTCAGATGTGCATTGCATCAACTCGGCGACCGCATCGCAACACGCATTCGCGTCATCCATACCCTGTTGCCCGGTGCCCGCGTTGGCATTACCCGCATTAACCAACAGATACCGCGGCGGCGCGCTGGCGATATGATTCCTTGCGACAACGACCGGCGCTGCACAGAATACGTTAGCGGTAAACATCGCGGCGGTTTGCGCCGTATCACAAAGTTCGAATAGCACCATGTCATCACGCCCTTGGTACTTAATTCCGGCCGCCGCACTGCCAAGACGCACCCCGGCCACCGGCCGCAGGGAAGCACATTCCTGTTGAATATCCTGTCTATCAACCTTTGCCATTGCGTTACCTGTTAACGACTAACGAAATTGATATAGAAACGCGCGATGCTGCACCGCCGCGCAACATCACGCCATGATGCAAAAAACTTTTTGTGAAAGCAATCAGAAAAGAGTCCGCGGATAGCGGCTTAGAGCTTGCCGTGGCACTGCTTGTATTTTTTACCGGAGCCACAAGGACAGGGTTCATTGCGCCCCACTTTTTTGCCCTCGCGGATAAACGGTTTTTTCTCACCCATTACCGGGCTACCAGCCTGGCTTTGGGACGCCGCCGCCGGTCCGCCGCCGCCTGCTGCAGCAACAGCAGACGCTTCGTCATGCTGGAAATTCATGGGCGCCTGACGGCGGCGTTGTTCTTCCACCGCTTCCACGTCGGCTTCCGCGCGCACTTGAACCCGTGAGATGATATTAACAACTTCGTGTTTGATACGCTCCAGCATTTGCGTGAATAATTCAAACGCTTCCCGCTTGTATTCCTGCTTGGGATTCTTTTGCGCATACCCGCGCAGATGAATACCCTGGCGCAAATGATCCATGGAACCCAAATGGTCTTTCCACTGATCATCCAGCACCTTTAGCATCACCGCTTTTTCGAAATGCCGCAGCACTTCGTTCCCTGCCTGGGTTTCTTTTGCCTGATAGGCATACGCCAGGGTTTGTTCGATTTTGCCGCGCAATGTTTCTTCGTGTAATGCCTGATCCTCTTCCAGCCATCGACCGATGGGCATCTTCATACCAAATTCAGCCTCGATGGCTTTTTCCAGCCCCGGTATATCCCATTGCTCATCCATGCTGTTGGGGGGGATATAGGCGCTGATCACTTCATTCACAACGTCATGACGAATCGCTTCAACGGTTTCCGACACATCATCCGTGGACATTAATTCGCTGCGTTGTTGATAGACCACTTTGCGCTGATCATTGGCAACGTCATCGTATTCCAGCAATTGCTTACGAATATCAAAGTTGTGACCTTCCACTTTGCGCTGCGCGTTTTCGATGGCCTTGGTCACCCAGGGATGCTCGATGGCCTCGCCTTTTTCCATGCCCAGTTTTTGCATCAAGGCCGCCACGCGATCCGACGCGAAAATCCGCATCAGGTTATCGCGTAACGAAAGATAGAAGCGGCTGGATCCCGGATCACCCTGACGGCCGGAGCGCCCCCGCAGCTGGTTGTCGATTCGGCGTGACTCATGGCGCTCGGTGCCAATCACATGCAAACCACCCGCGGCAACCACTTGCTCATGACGGCGCTGCCATTCCTGTTTGGCTTTTTCCCGCGTACTGGTGTCACTTGCATCAATCGCCGCTAACTCGGCGTCAAGGTTGCCACCTAACACAATGTCGGTACCGCGGCCCGCCATGTTGGTCGCAATCGTCACCGCGCCGGGCCGGCCCGCCTGGGCGACAATCTCCGCTTCGCGCTGGTGAAATTTGGCGTTGAGCACTTCGTGTTTAATACCCGCGTTGTTCAGTAAATTGGAGAGGTATTCGGAAGTTTCGATTGACGCGGTGCCGACCAGCACCGGCTGTTGCCGTTCGCGGCATTCGCGAATATCCGCGGAGATTGCTTCGAATTTTTCTTCCGGCGTTAAGTAGACCAGGTCACTGTGATCCGTCCGGGCAACCGGTTGATTGGTGGGAATAACCACCACCTCGAGCCCGTAAATCTGCTGGAATTCATACGCTTCCGTATCCGCCGTGCCAGTCATTCCGGCCAGTTTTTTATACAAGCGGAAATAATTCTGGAACGTGATGGACGCCAGGGTCTGGTTTTCGTGTTGAATCCGTACGTTTTCTTTGGCTTCCACCGCCTGGTGCAGGCCATCGGACCAGCGCCGGCCCGGCATGGTGCGGCCGGTAAATTCATCCACGATGACCACTTCACCATTGGTAACGATATAATCCACGTCTTTGTGAAACAGCGCATGCGCCCTTAGCGCGGCGTTAAGGTGATGCATCAGCTTGATATTGGTGGCATCGTAAAGACTCTCGCCGTCCAGCAACAAACCGGTTGAGTACATCAGGTCTTCCACTTTCTGATGGCCTTTTTCGGTCAAATACGCCTGTTTGGATTTTTCATCGACGTAATAGTCGCCGTCGCCGACCTTTTCGCTTTCCTGGCGTTCCAGGCGTGGAATCAGCTTGTTAATTTTGGCATAGAGTTCGGAACTGTCTTCGGTAGGACCCGATATGATCAACGGGGTGCGGGCTTCATCGATGAGGATGGAGTCCACTTCATCCACGATGGCGTAATTCAATTCCCTTTGCACCTTGTCGTCGGTGCTAAACGCCATGTTATCGCGCAGGTAATCAAAGCCATATTCGTTGTTGGTGCCGTAGGTAATATCCGCCGCATAGGCCGTTTTTTTGGCGGCGTGATCCTGTTGGGATAAAATCACGCCCACGGTCAAGCCCAGGAACTTATACAGCCTGCCCATCCATTCCGCGTCGCGCCGGGCGAGATAATCATTCACGGTGACCACGTGCACGCCCTTGCCTTCCAAGGCGTTCAGGTAGACCGACAGCGTTGCCACCAGGGTTTTACCCTCACCGGTACGCATTTCGGCGATCTTGCCATCGTTTAACACGATGCCACCGATCAGCTGCACATCAAAATGGCGCATACCGAGGACTCGTTTCCCGGCTTCGCGCACCACCGCAAACGCTTCCGGCAGCAGATTGTCGAGCGTCTCGCCTTTCGCAAGCCGTTCGCGGAATTCACTGGTTTTATTCCGTAATTGCTCATCATCGAGCGCTGAAATTTCCGGCTCCAGCGCGTTGATTTTCACAACCACCTTATTCATGCTATTCAGCAACCGGTCATTGCGGCTGCCAAACACTTTACTCAGTAATTGACTGACCATTCCGTCTCACTAGTTGATTGAATAAAAGGCAAGGTAAACAGCCCCCTGAAAAACAGAGGATTATAACGGGGATAGCGCGAATAGAGAAATGCTAACTCGAGAAGGCGTTGCAATTTTCGCTTAATTACTTGCGGAACGGATATATTCCATGGGATCGACGGCTTCGCCGTTATGCCACACTTCAAAGTGCAGGTGGGGACCCGTCGAACGGCCGGTGGAACCGACTAAGGCCACAATCTGGCCTTTTTTCACCGTATCACCCACCTTGACCAGTACGTCCTGGGCATGACCGTAACGTGTCGCATAACCATTACCATGGTTTACCTCCACCAACAGTCCATAGCCGTAACGGCGTCCCGCCCAAGTGACCACCCCGGACGCCACGGTTACAATGTCGCTACCCATTTTCGCTGCAAAATCAACGCCTTTATGGTGTTCTTTGTGGCCGGTAAAGGGGTCCGTACGAAGCCCGTAGAATGACGAGGTCCAGCCTTTGGTGATGGGTTTTCCAGCCGGCATAACTTCATCGTGAAGGTTTTTATTCATCAGCATGGTTTCAAGCAAATCCAGTTGTTGCGCGCGGTTCTCCAGTTGAACCGAAAGATCATTCAAACTAGCCAGCAAATCGGGGGCTCCCGGGTCACGTTCAGGTGCAGCGTTCTCGGGTCCGCCTACCGCCGGTGGAACCGAGAAATCAAACTCCCCACTGTCCAATTGCGCGATTTCGATTAAACGGCTACCCAGTGCATCCAGTCGAATAATGTGCGCCTGGAGTTGCGCCAGCCGGCGCGACAGCGCGTCAACATTTTGCTTGGCATTGCGCGTTGCAGTGTCAATTTGCTGGCGGTGCGCAGACATTTCTTGCTTCCAGCCCTGAATCAGCGCCCAAGGTCCCGGCGCGGAATCTTCTTGGCCCAAATAATACCCGCCACCCACTAGTGCCATCGGCAGAATTAAAACCAAAATCCCCATCCCCCACACCCATCCACGAGAAAGGCGGTAAGCGGCTGATTTTCCTTTCTTTTTTGGAACAAAGATAATGTTCATCAACAACTCTCTTATTCTGCTATGATTCGATGGCCGTATTTTAGCGGACCAGGGTTAGTGGACCAAGGTTAATTAACCGGCCATGGTGTTTCGATCGGCAGGGGTGGCCGTTGGTTCGCACCACCCACAGGATACACTTAAGGTTTTCGGCCCCTGTACACAATCCTTGTGTGATTTTGTTCACATTTTAGACCAAAAATTGGTTGACTAATGATCAATTTACGATTGAGTAAGCGCTTGATAATCCATGTAAAAACCAGCACACGCGGCATAACTCACTGATTATTAAGAAACAAACTATGGCAAAAACTCGTTCCATCGGACAAGTACTTAATAATACCCACGCGGGGCTGGCAAACGTCATTCTGCGCAGCAAAGAGCTACATAAGTTGAGTACCAGCCTGAAAAACCTGGTCGACGCGCCGCTCAGTGAACACATTTATGTGGCCAATGTCAGGGATGCCACCCTGGTGATTGGTACTGATTCGGCGGTTTGGTATACCCGAATTAAATATCTGGGCCCTATGATCCTGACACAAATGCAGCAGATTCCGGGGCTGGAAAAACTACAGAAAATTGAGTTTCGTATTCAGCCCTTTGGCGCAAGCGCGTCCGCAAACGGGAGCTCAGAAAATCACCCACCGAGCGCTCCACCTTCCCGCCCTACCCAAGAAGGCTTCCGGCAACCAAATGATTATGCCCTGAAACAGGCACTACAAAAGATTTCAAAAAAGATTGTGAAATAAGCCCGGCAAGAAAACCCATAGCTGGATTCAGGCATTGAAATGTGAGGTGCGGAGCCACGCGTGGCCCGGCAACTTCACTACGGCAACCTGGAATATGTGAGGTTAGGTAGCCAGAATTGGCTGCGTGAAGGAGATCGGCGCGCGCTCAATATCGTCAAAGATCGCGGTTTCCCACGCTTCGGAATCCGCCAATAAGGCACGTAACAAGCGGTTGTTTAACGCATGACCCGATTTAAAACCACTGAATTCGCCGATCAGACTGCAACCCAGCAAATACAAATCGCCGATGGCGTCCAGTACTTTGTGTTTGACGAATTCATCATCATAACGCAGGCCGTCTTCATTAAGCACGCGGTAATCATCCATGACAATCGCATTGTCCATGCTTCCGCCCAATGCCAGATCATTGGCGCGCAATTGTTCAATATCACGCATAAATCCGAACGTTCTGGCGCGGCTGACTTCTTTCACAAAGGAGGTACTGGAAAAATCGACACTGGTGGTTTGCGAACGATTACGGAATACCGGATGTTCGAAGTCGATTCTGAACGACACCTTGAAGCCCTCAAAGGGATCAAAGCGCGCCCATTTATCGCCATCTTCGACGATGACGGTACGCTTGATGCGAATAAACCGCTTAGGCGCATTTTGTTCTTCTATGCCGGCTGACTGAACCAAAAACACGAATGGACCGGCACTGCCGTCCATAATAGGGACTTCCGGAGCACTTAAATCGACATAAGCGTTGTCGATACCCAGGCCGGCAAACGCCGATAACAAATGCTCGACCGTCGCTACCCGTACGTCGCCCTTTACCAACGTGGTTGACAGACGGGTATCACCGACGTTTTCCGGTTTTGCTGCGATTTCCACCGGCATTTCCAGATCAATCCGGCGAAATATAATACCGGTATCAATCGCCGCAGGGCGTAGCGTCAAATAGACTTTTTTCCCTGTATGCAAACCGATCCCGGTCGCACGAATTACATTTTTTAGTGTTCGTTGTTTAATCATCAACAAAGTTCTTTGTTACCGTAGAGTTAAGCGTTATTTTAATCGCCCGGCAAACCGGCACGCCGAGTGGCGGATCATAGCATAGGGCCCGGAAACCGCCTAGCGAACCAGCTCTCAACTCCATAATGGCACCACATTCATCCTAGCCCGGGCACATCCCGCGTTAGGTGAATAAAGATTGTCCGTTAGACATTCAATCCGCCTGGCGTCGAAGAAATGCCGGGATGTCGTAGTAATCCATATTGCTGTCATCCTGCGGCAAATATCCACCACTACCGGCTTTTTGGCGCATGACGGTCGGCTGTTTTAACTTACCGTAGTCCACCTGACCATCAGCACTCTTGGTAACCAGGCCGATGGGTTTTTCCCGATGCTTTGCATGCCCCAGGCCGGTGGCCACAACGGTTACCCGCAGCTCATCGGTCATTTCCGGATCGATAACCGTACCGACCACTACCGTAGCGTTCTCGGAGGCAAAAGCTTTAATGGTGTTTCCCACTTCTTCAAACTCGCCGATCGCCATATCCATACCCGCGGTGATGTTCACCAGGATGCCCTTCGCGCCGGAAAGATCGATATTTTCCAACAGCGGGCTGGCCACGGCGGCTTCCGCCGCTTCCTGTGCCCGGCTTTGCCCCTTGGCGCTGCCGGAACCCATCATGGCCATTCCCATTTCGGACATCACGGTTCTCACGTCGGCAAAGTCAACGTTGATCAAGCCGGGGCGGGTAATGAGTTCGGCAATGCCCTGCACGGCGCCCAACAACACGTTGTTTGCCGCCTTGAAGGCATCCAGCAAACTCACGCTTTTGCCAAGCACGGTTAACAATTTTTCGTTCGGTATGGTAATCAGGGAGTCGACATATTCCGTCAACTGCTTGATGCCGTCATCCGCAACCTGCATGCGTTTCTTGCCTTCGAAAGGAAACGGCTTGGTAATAACCGCCACGGTCAAAATACCCATCTCCCGCGCGATTTGCGCGACCACCGGCGCGCCGCCGGTGCCCGTTCCGCCACCCATTCCTGCCGTTATAAATACCATATCCGCCCCGCGAATCACTTCCATAATACGTTCGCGATCTTCCAACGCGGCCTGCCGGCCCAGGTCCGGATTGGCCCCCGCGCCCAGCCCCTTGGTGATGTTGGTGCCAAGCTGCAGCACGGTCTTCGCCGAGGTATTCTTTAACGCCTGCGCGTCGGTGTTGGCGCAGATGAAATCCACGCCATCGATATTTTGCCGTACCATATGTTCTACCGCATTACCGCCGCCACCACCAACCCCAATCACTTTGATGACAGCGCCTTGTGTATACGCATCCATTAGCTCAAACATGTTGTTCACTCCTCTGATTAAACAGCATTTACGGCTTTAATTTGTTAAAAATTTCCTTGAAACCAGTTTCGCATGCGCTGCCACAAACTCTTGGCAGCCCAATCCACGTGTCGTTCACGGCTTAACTCACTGCGTTGTTTGCTTCCATACAACAGCAATCCCACTCCGGTTGCGTAAATCGGATTTCTGACGACATCGACCAAGCCACCGACATTACTTGGAACGCCCAACCGAACCGGCAAATGAAACACTTCCTCGGCAAGTTCAATTACCCCTTCCATTTTTGCGCAACCGCCGGTTAATACCACACCGGCGGCGCACAAATCTTCAAATCCGCTGCGGCGCAGTTCGTTTTGCACCAGGGTCAGTAATTCCTCGCAGCGCGGCTCCACCACTTCGGCCAGTGTTTGCCGCGCCAGGCGCCGCGGCGGACGATCCCCCACGCTCGGCACCTCGATGCTCTCGTCGGGACTCGCCAGCTGCGTCAAAGCGCAGGCATATTTCTTTTTGATATCTTCCGCGTATTGGGTGGGCGTCCGCAACGCCACGGCAATATCATTGGTAATCTGGTCACCGGCAATGGGAATCACCGCCGTATGCCGTATCGCGCCTTCAGTAAACACCGCGATATCCGTCGTGCCGCCACCGATGTCAACCAGGCATACACCCAGTTCCTTTTCATCGTCTGTTAGCACCGCGTAACTGGATGCCAGTTGCTCCAGAATGATATCGTCAACGTCCAGGCCGCAGCGCCGGACACATTTAACAATATTTTGCGCTGCGCTGACCGCCCCGGTAACCAGGTGCACCTTGGCTTCCAGCCGCACGCCAAACATGCCAATCGGCTCTCTTATACCGTCCTGGTCATCGATAATGAATTCCTGCGGGATCACGTGCAGCATTCTCTGGTCCGCCGGTATCGCCACGGCTTTGGCGGCATCGATTACCCGGTCAACATCCGCTTGCGTAACTTCCTTGTCGCGGATCGCGACAATCCCGTGTGAATTCAAACTCTGAATATGACTACCCGCAATGCCGGCGAATACGGAATCAATTTGACAGCCCGCCATCAGCTCCGCTTCTTCCACCGCGCGCTGAATGGACTGTGTAGTGGACTCAATATTGACCACGACACCTTTTTTCAGCCCCTTGGACGGGTGCGATCCAATTCCTATCACTTCGATTTCCCCGTTCGGCCCGATGGCAGCGACAATCGCGCTAATCTTCGAGGTACCGATATCCAGCCCCACCATTAGATTTTGTTCCGAGCGTTTTGCCATATAATTATCCTTGCGCGATTAACCAGCTTCTAACGCATTATTATTATTGCCATAGTTATTCTTACCTTGTAACAATGGTGGTTGCTTCCAACGCACAGCCAGACCATTGGTATAACGCAGGTCGACAACCTGGACTCGATCAATTTGTGTCGCAAGTGTGACTTTATAAGCCCGTACAAAGCGCATCATTTCCATACCACTTTCCGTTTCATCCCGTACCCTGCCCATCAATATCTGTACGCCGTTGTTAAACGTTACCCGCATCGCCCTGCGGTCATTCACGCTGATGTCCGAGATGTTCAGCCCTAAAGGGGCCGCCATCCCGGACAGAACGTTATAATGTTTTATCAACGCCTGATGCATTCCGTGCGGTCCATTGATTGCCGTCAGCCCGCCGGGAACCCCCGTGGCGGCCGGAAGGAACAATTCGCCCTCTCGATTGACGATTGCATCACGATTCCACACCGCCACCGGTTGTTGTTCGGTTACGTGAATTTGCAATGTGTCCGGCCAGACGCGGCGAATCGACACTGCTTTAATCCAAGCGTGCTGTTCCAGGTTGTGTTTTAGTCCGGTGACATCCAGGCTGAAAAAACCGCCGTCCAGATCCTTTAGCACTAACCTATTAAGCTCGTCCCGGTCCAGCCACTTCAATTCGCCGTAAACCTGGATGGTTTTAAACGCCAGCGTATCGGGCGCGTACAATGCGTTGGCAATCAATATTGCCGCTAGCAATAGCGAACCCGCCGCCAACCGTTTCAATGAGCGCATGGAAATGAACCGCATGAATCCGGTTGCATTCTGCTGTTGACTGATTCTTCTTGCGCCCATGAGTTATCCCGTTTCTACCGCGCCTATAATGTGGTTTGAAGAATCCGCACCATCAGTTCTTCAAAACTGATGCCGGCCGCTTTGGCGGCCATGGGCACCAGGCTGTGGTCCGTTAATCCCGGCACCGTGTTCAATTCAATTAAATATGGCTTGCCGGCTTGATCGCACAACACATCAAGGCGCCCCCAGCCCGCGGCGTCCACGCCCCTGAAGGCTTTTAACGCCAGTTCCTGCAATTGCTTTTCTTCCGCGCCGCTTAACCCGCAGGGAATATGGTAGCCGGTGGTGTTCGCCAGATACTTGGCGTTGTAATCATAAAAATCATGGGGTGTTTCCAGGCGGATTACCGGCAAAGCGGCATCGCCGAGAATCGCGACGGTATATTCCTTACCGGTGATCCACTGCTCGGCGAAAACCAGTGAATCAAATTTGGCGGCATTGTGATAGGCGCCTTGCAACTGATCCGCCCGGGTGACTTTGGACATGCCAATACTGGAGCCTTCATGCGCCGGCTTGACCATTAATGGCAGGCCATACTGCTTAACTACGCCGGCAAAATCCGTGTCGTCTGTTAACGCGCAATAACGCGGGGTCGGTAATCCCTCCCCCAACCAAACATATTTGGTGCGCAGCTTGTCCATCGCCAACGCCGATGCCATCACGCCGCTGCCGGTATAGGGCAAGCCAAGAATTTCCAGCGCTCCCTGCATAGTGCCATCTTCACCGCCCCGGCCGTGCAAGGCGATAAACACCCGGTCAAAATTTCCCGCGGCCAGCACCGCCAAAACATCCTTGCCAACATCAATGCCATGCGCGTTAATTTTCTGCGCGGTCAGCGCTTTCATTACCGCGTTACCGCTTTTTAGCGATACCTCGCGCTCTGCCGAGAGGCCGCCCATCAGCACCGCCACCTTGCCAAACACTTTCGGATCCATTTTCTTTGTCATACCAAGGCCTCACCAATCATTCTGACTTCACATTCCAGCACCACGCCGTGCTGCTGCTTGACTATCTTCGCAACCTGCGCGATCAGGTTTTCGATATCCGCCGCGGTTGCGGTTCCGGTATTCACGATAAAATTGGCATGCTTGCCGGAGACACAGGCGCCACCGAGGCAATAGCCTTTAAGACCGCTGGCCTCAATCAGGCGCGCGGCATAATCACCGGGAGGGTTCTTGAATACCGAACCGGCGTTGGGCAGCTGAGTCGGTTGGGTGTCGCCGCGCTTGTTGAGAAATTCCCGGATTTTCGCCTGCGCTGTTTCGCTGTCACCCGGTTGCAGTGTCAGTTCCGCCGCCACAAACCATTCGTGCTGGGGACCTGTTATCGAACGATAAGCAATCGTGTAATCGCTGGGTAAACGGCGGCGGATAGTGCCGCGGTGATCCAGCGTTTGCACGGCGCTCACGATGTTCCAGGTTTCGCCGCCAAACGCACCGGCGTTCATCGCCAGGGCGCCGCCCATGGTGCCGGGGATGCCCGCCAGAAATTCCGCGCCTTGCAAGGACTGCCGCGCGCAATACCGCGCCACCTTGGCGCAAGCCACACCGGCTTCCGCGCGCACCGTCACATCGCCCGTTTTCGACAAGCCGTTCAACATGCCGCTGGTTGCGATCACGGTGCCGCGAATGCCGCCATCCCGCACCAGCAGGTTACTGCCCAGCCCAACCCAGGTAATGGGTTCGTGCGCGTCGAGTCGGGAAAAAAACTGCGCCAGGTCATCAATATCCGCCGGCTGGTAATAGCGGTCAGCGGTGCCGCCCACCCGCCAGGATGTATGCCGGGCCATCGGTTCATCGACGCGCAAGGTGCCGCGCAATCCGCTGCGGATTGACGCGGCCATCATTGCGCCGCTCCTGACAATTGTTGCGGCAAGGTCGACGCCACATTGCCAATATTGCCCGCGCCCGCGGTCAACACAATGTCACCATCCTGAATCACGTCGTTTAACACTGAGGGCAAATCCTGCACGTCTTCCACAAAAATCGGATCCACATTGCCGCGCGCGCGTATCGAGCGGCTGAGGGCGCGGCCATCCGCGCCGGCGATGGGCTCTTCGCCCGCGGCGTAGACTTCGGTCAGCAATAACACATCCACTTCCGATAACACGTGCGCGAAATCATCAAACAGGTCGCGGGTCCGGGTATAGCGGTGCGGCTGAAACGCCATGACCAGGCGGCGCTTTGGCCATTGCTGACGAACCGCGGTAATCGTGGCCAGCAATTCATTCGGATGATGCCCATAGTCATCAATACACATTACCTTGCCGTTGCGGGTGTTCACCTCGCCATTGATTTGAAAGCGGCGCGCGATGCCTTGAAACTTTTTCAACCCACTTTGAATCGCTTCATTGGACACACCGCATTCCCGGGCAATCGCGATCGCGGCCAGCGCATTCAGCACATTGTGCTCACCCGGCATATTAAGATGCACGGCAAGGCGTTGCGGTTTATCGGTGAACACCGCGGTGAATTCACAGGTCGCGTCCCGTTGCCTGACATCGTGCGCCTGCAATACCGCCTGTTCTGAAAAGCCATAGGTCAACACGGGTTTGGTAATCTCGTTGATTACCGCTTTAACGCCCGGATCGTCGATACACATCACCGCCAGGCCATAAAACGGCAAATGATGCAGGAATTCAACAAAGGTATTGCGCAGCTTGTGGTAGTCCCCGCCGTACGTCGCCATATGGTCAGCATCGATGTTGGTCACCACCGCCAGCATCGGTTGTAAATAAAGAAACGAGGCGTCGCTTTCGTCGGCTTCCGCCACCAGATAACGGCTGGCGCCCAACCGGGCATGGGTACCGGCGCTAATCAGCCGCCCGCCGATCACGAACGTGGGGTCCAGCCCGCCCTCCGCCAGCAGGCTGGCGATCAAACTGGTGGTCGTGGTTTTTCCGTGGGTGCCGGCGATGGCAATGCCATATCGAAACCGCATTAACTCCGCCAGCATTTCCGCGCGCCGCACCACGGGAACGCGCAGCTTGCGGGCTTCACTAATTTCCGGATTGCTGTCAGTGACCGCCGAGGAGTAAACCACCACGTCACAGCCCTGCACGTTGCCGACGGCATGCCCGATGTGAATCGCCGCGCCCAAGGAGCGCAGCCTTTGGGTGGCGGAATTCTCCTTCACGTCGGATCCCGATACGGCATAACCCAGATTAAGCAACACTTCGGCAATGCCGCTCATACCCGCGCCGCCGACACCGATGAAATGAATGCGTTTAATCCGGCTCATTCCCACGTCTTGATAATTAAGTTGGTCAATTGGCATCGTGGCTAATCCTTCAGGCATGCGCCGCCTTCAGGCATTGATCCGCCACCCTGCGGGTCGCCTCCGGCAATGCCAGGCTGCGGGCGGCTTTTGCCATTTGCTGCAAACGGGTGTTCGTCAGTTCCGCTAACAAACCGTGCAACACCTCAACCGTTAAGTCTTTCTGCTGGACCACGATCGCCGCCGCTTCATCCACCAGATACTTGGCATTCGTGGTTTGGTGGTCGTCAACCGCATGCGGATAAGGAACCAGGATGGACGCCACCCCGGCGATCGCCAGTTCCGCGATGGTCATGGCGCCCGCCCGGCAAATCACCAGGTCCGCCCAGCGGTAGGCTTCCGCCATGTTATCGATAAACGGTACCACCTTGGCCTCAACACCGCTTTGCTGGTAACTCGCCCGCGCCTCGTCGATATTTTTCTTACCGGTCTGATGCCAGACCACGGGCCGCTGCGCGGCGGCGATTTTGCTCAGCGCGGCGGGCACCACGTCGTTCAGCGCCTTGGCGCCCAGGCTGCCACCGACCACTAATAGATGCAGCGGGTCATGGATAACGCGCGCAGCCGCGTCCACCTGATAGAGCTGGGAAATATCGTTACGCACCGGGTTACCGGTATGAATGGCCCGGCCACGCGCGATGGAGTTGGGAAACGCCTCCATCACCACGCTGGCGATTGGAACCAGCATGCGATTGGTCATTCCGGAAATGGCATTCTGCTCATGCACCAATAATGGCTTGCGGGTTAACCAGGCGGCTACGCCGCCCGGACCGGTGACAAAACCACCCATGCCCAATACCGCTTGTGGTTTCAAACGCCACATCACATTAAGGCCCTGCCATAACGCGTATAAAAGTTTCATTGGCGCCAGGAGCCAGCCCAACGATCCCTTGCCGCGCAGGCCTTCCACCTTGATATACGAGATTGGTATGTTGGCTTTTGGAATCACATCCGCTTCCAGGCCGCGCCGGGTGCCCAGCCAATACACGTCCACACCGCGCGCGCGCAAATCATCGGCGACCGCCAGCGCTGGGAAGACGTGACCGCCGGTGCCGCCGGCCATAATCAAGATTCGGGTGGCTGTTGCGTTGCTCATAAGTAATAGCTGTATATATGTATATCCGTTAGCGCCATCGGCCGGTTCTCCGTGGATCCCTGCGCTGCGGTGTGGGCGTATTGGCCGCGTCGGGATACTGGTGCGCGATGCGCAGTAACATGGCGCACGCCACCGTCGTGGATACCAAACTGCTGCCGCCATAACTCATTAACGGCAGGGTCAGACCCTTGGTCGGCAACATGCCCATGTTGACGCCGATATTGATCAGCGCCTGCAAGCCAACCAGCAAACCGATACCAAACGCCAGGTAGCCGGCAAAGCGGTCCTCCTGACACAAGGCGTTGTGGCCAATGCGAAACGCCCGGTACACCAGCAGCGTAAACAGCGCAACGACCAGCATTCCGCCGCTCAATCCCAATTCTTCGGAAATAACCGCAAACAGGAAATCCGTATGCGCCTCCGGCAAATAAAACAGCTTTTGCACACTGCCGCCCAGGCCAACGCCAAACCATTCACCGCGGCCAAAGGCGATCAGCGCCTGGGTCAGCTGGAAACCACTGTCAAAGGGATCCGCCCAGGGATTCACAAACGAGGTCAGCCGTTCAACGCGATAGGGGGAGGAAAACGCCAGCAGCAGCAGCCCCATCGCCATCACCATAAACAGCACGCCAAATTGCCACAAACGCACTCCTGCCAGGAACATCATGCCCAGCGCGGTGAAAGCGATCACAACACCCGAACCAAAGTCCGGCTCCAATAACAACAACACGCCGGTCAAACCCAGTATTAACATTGGCTTTAAAAAGCCTTTGACGGTGTTTCTGACTTCTTCGCCGCGGCGCACCAGGTATCCGGCGATAAACACCACCACGAATAACTTCACTAATTCCGATGGCTGCAGCTTAAACACGCCAAGATTAATCCAGCGCAAACTGCCGTTTACCGGTTTTCCGGTCAGCAATACCAGCACCAGTAACGCCATGGCAAACATGAGCAAATAGGGGCCCAGCCGGTTCCAGGCATCGGCCGGCACGCGCAATACGCCCCAACTCAGCAGCAGGGCAATGGCAACATAAAGCAGCTGCCGCCAGAGATAATATAACGGCTCACCGTGGGCTTTTTGCGCGATGGAAGTGGAAGCCGATCCCATCATCACCAGGCCGATCGCCAACAAGGCAATAACCGCTCCCAGCAGCCAGAAGTCATAGCGAAAGCCTTCCCCGTGCGCAATTGCTCTGGCCTGAAACAAGGGCTTTGCCGTTGAGATTCTCTGCATCACAATGGCAAACTCCTTACGGCTTGCATAAATACATCACCGCGGTGCTGGTAATCATTGAACATGTCGAAGCTGGCGCAGGCCGGAGACAAAATCACTTTCTCCCCGGCTTTGGCCAGCTTGCTCGCCAGCACTACCGCGGCCTGCATCGTTGTGGCTGTTTCGATTTGCACCACGCCGGACAACACCTTTTCAATTCGATCCGCGTCTCTGCCGATGAGAATCACCAGCCGCACATTGTTGGCGATAACCGCTGCGCGCAACGGTTCAAAGTCCGCGCCCTTGCCGTCGCCACCGGCAATCAATAGTTTGCTGCCCGGCATGCCCGCAATGGCGGAAACCGTGGCGCCGACATTGGTGCCTTTGGAATCGTTATACCAGCTCACCTCTTTTAGTTCCGCCACCAATTGCATGCGATGCGGCAGTCCAACAAAGTTGCGCAGCACATGCAGCATATCCTCGATACGGATTTTCATTGCTTCGCCCAGCGCCAGCGCGGCCAGGGCGTTCGCCTGGTTATGGCGGCCCGGCAAGCTCATCTCATCCGCCCGCATTAACGCTTGCTGGCCCTTCATCAACCAAGGCGCCCCGCCGTGATTATCAATGCCAAAATCATTGCCGGTTGGCGGCGCGCCCAGTCCAAACGACACGACCTGGTCTTGCGCACTACCGTCGACCTGCTTCACCAGTTGCGTGCCCAGCGCGTCATCGCGGTTAAATACCCGGTAGTGGCAATTGCGGTAAACAATTTGTTTGGCTGCGCTGTATTCCTGAATAGTGGTGTAACGATCCATATGGTCCGCTGATACATTCAATACCACGGCCGCGAAGGCATTTAGGTTCGGCGTGGTTTCCAGCTGAAAGCTCGACAGTTCCAGAACATAAAACGCCGGTTTTTCCACGTTAGCCGCCATAGGAGCATCACCCGCAACGGCCTTGGCGGGTCCTGTCAAAAAATCCAACGCCGGAATACCGATATTGCCGCCGACTTTGGCGTTCAGTCCTGCATGCTCCGCCATGGCGCCCGCCATCGCGGTCACCGTGCTTTTACCGTTGGAACCGGTAATGGCAACGATCGGCGCGCCGGCCTGCGCCGCAAACAAAGCGATATCGCCCAGGATCTCCGCGCCACGCGCCACGGCACTGGCAATCACCGGCTCCTTGATTGACACACCGGGACTGACTATCAGCCGCTGGGCCTGTTCAAATATCCGCGGTTCGAATCCGCCCAAATGGCACTCCACATTGGGCGCAATGCTTAATAACTGCTTCAGACCGGGCGGATCGCGGCGCGAATCGGCCACCACAAAGGCTTCACCCCGCTGCGCGAGATAACGCGCAACGGACAAGCCGGTTTTTCCCAGGCCCACAATAACCGTCGCGCCTTTCACGCCAGCCGCCGCATTATAGTCTACCGCCGCCATCATCGATGTTGTTCAACCTTTGCCGTATGTCCTAGCGAATCTTCAGCGTCGCCAACCCAATCAGGGTCAGAATGACGGTAATGATCCAGAACCGGACAATAACCCGCGGTTCTGGCCAGCCTTTTAATTCAAAATGATGATGCAAGGGCGCCATGCGAAACACGCGCTTGCCGGTTAACTTGAATGACGCCACCTGGATAATCACGCTCAGGGTCTCGATCACGAACACACCGCCCATGATCAGCAACACCAGTTCCTGGCGCACCACAACCGCGACAACGCCTAACGCGGCGCCCAGCGCCAGCGCGCCGACATCACCCATGAACACCATCGCCGGATAAGCATTAAACCAAAGGAAGCCCAGGCCGGCGCCTGCGATCGCGCCGCAGAACACCGCCACTTCGCCAGTGCCGGGTACAAACGGTATGCCAAGATACTCGGCGAATTTGATATGCCCGGTAGCGTAGGCAATTATGCCCAGCCCCGCCGCCACCAGCACCGTCGGCATAATCGCCAATCCATCCAGGCCATCGGTGAGATTCACGGCGTTACTGGATCCCACAATCACCAGGTACGCGAAAATGACAAAAAACCAGCCTAACGGAATGACCACGTCTTTAAAGAAGGGGACAATCAATGAAGTTTCGATGGGCTGCGTGGCGGTGTAATACAGGAACAGCGCCGCCCCCAAGCCACCCACGGTTTGCCAGATATATTTTTCCCTGGCTTTTAATCCCTGCGACTGCTTCTTCACCAGCTTGCGGTAATCATCCACCCAACCCACGGCGCCAAACAGCAAGGTCACAATCAACACCACCCAAACATAACGATTGGATAAGTCGCTCCACAGTAAGGTGCTGACCGCAACCGCCACCAGGATCAACGCACCGCCCATGGTCGGGGTGCCGGCCTTGGATAAATGCGCTTGCGGGCCGTCATTGCGCACATGCTGCCCGATCTGGTATTGACTCAGTTTCCTGATCATGATCGGGCCGACAATAAACGAAATCACCAGCGCGGTGAGCACGCCAAGAATGGTGCGCAGGGTTAAATATTGAAACACCCCAAAACCGCTATGCAGTTGTGTCAAATAATTGGTTAGATAAAGTAACATGGGCTTTCTCTGTCCTGTTGTTTCCCGTCTTTCAAGCTTGCACGTGTCACGATTGTTTCACCAAAGCGGCAACCACCCGCTCCATGCGCATCATGCGCGAACCCTTCACCAGCACCGTCACGTCTTTGGAAAGCAGCGGCACAACAACTTTTAACAACGCGTCCAGCTCATCAAAATGCCGGGCGTTGCCGCCGAACGCTTGCGCCGCTTGCTGGCTGAACCGGCCCAGGGTAAACATACGGTCGATCTGCAGTGTTGCCGCGTCCACGCCGGCCTGCTTATGCAACTCGGGACTGTTTTCCCCCAGCTCACCCATGTCACCCAAGACCAGAAAGCGTTTGCCGGCACAGGCCGCCAGCACTTCCAGCCCGGCCCGCAGCGAATTGGGATTGGCATTGTAGGTGTCGTCAATAATCCGTGCCCCGTTGATACCCGGTTTCAGTTGCAAACGTCCCGGCACGGAATTTAATGCCGCAATCCCTTCGGCGATAACCGCTAGCTCAACATCGGCCGCCACCGCAGCCGCGGTGGCGGCCAGCGCGTTCATGACATTGTGCCGGCCCAGCAATTTCATCACGCAGCTGAATTCACCCTTGGGTGTGCGCACCGTCAGCCGGTTACCGTTAATATCACCCTGCCATTGGCAACAGACATCGGCCGGTTGCTGCAACCCAAATGTCAGTTGTTTGTTATGCCGGGTCAACTGACGCCATAAGGGCGCAAACTGGTCGTCCGCGTTAATAATCGCCGTGCCGTCCTTACCCAAGCCTTGATATATCTCGCCTTTGGCTTTCGCCACGCCTTCCAGGGAACCAAAGCCCTCCAGGTGCGCGGCGGCGGCGTTATTGATCAAGGCCACATCGGGCCGCGTGATGTTGGTTAAATACGAAATTTCATTGGGGTGATTGGCGCCCATTTCGATTACCGCGGCCTTGTGCTGTTTGTTGATGCTTAACAAGGTCAATGGCACTCCGATGTGATTATTCAAATTACCCTTGGTCGCCAAGGTTCCCCCCAAGCGGGAAAATATTGATTTGAGAATTTCCTTGACGGTCGTCTTGCCATTGCTGCCGGTGACGGCGATCACTGGTATTGTCAATTGCGAGCGCCAATACGCGGCCAATTGACCCAGCGCCCGCAGCGTGTCCGGCGCGACTAACTGTGGCAGCGCGCAGTCGAGTTCATGATCGACCAGCAACGCTACGGCTCCCGCCTGGCGGGCGTCTTCAGCAAAATCATGCGCGTTAAAATTCGGCCCGCTCAGGGCAACGAACAATTCACCGGGTTGCACCGCCCGGGAATCCGAACTGACACCGGTAAACACCGTATCCCTGCCAACCAGCCTGGCCTGCAGCGCAGCGGCGGCATCCTTTAATGTAAGGTCACAACCGGTCATTAACCACCACGAGTATCCTGGATCTGTGCTAACAGTTGGGCGACGATTTCCGCATCGCCGGCATACGGACGTTTTTCTTCGCCAAGGATCTGGTAAGCTTCATGCCCTTTACCCGCTATCAATACCGCATCGTGCTCACCCGCCTGCGTAATTGCGTGTTCGATTGCCGCAATCCGGTCATGAATAATCGTCACGTCCTGCTGTTGCATGCCGTCCAGTATTTGCGCCACTATGTGATTGGCCGCTTCAGTGCGGGGGTTGTCGTCGGTAATAATCACACGGTCCGCGAATTGTTCCGCCACGCCGCCCATCAGCGGACGCTTGCCGCGGTCGCGATCACCACCGCAACCAAACACGCACCACAGCCGCCCGTGCTTTTGGGTGTCCACGTGCTGGCGCAAAGACTGCAACGCCTTGGCCAGGGCATCCGGGGTGTGCGCATAGTCAACGACAAACAGGGTGGCGCCGCGCGGGTTCACAATGCGTTCCATGCGCCCGGGCACATTGGAGAGGCGGCTGATACGCAGCACCGCGTCTTCAAAACGCACACCCCTGGCTAACAGCGCACCAAGCACCGCCAGCAAGTTGCTGACATTGAACCGGCCTAGCAATGGTGAACTGATAATGCCGCTGCCCCAGCGGCTAATCACCTCAAAGTGGATACCGGTGTTATTCAGCGTCACCTGGGACGCCCTGACGTCGATACCGGCGGCATGGTGGTCAATCCCGTAGCGCACCACGTCCAGCTTGCCCTTGAGTGAATCCGCCAGCTGCACACCAAAATCATCATCCACATTGATAACGGCCGTCCTCAGTCCGGGCATTTCAAACAATAATTTCTTGGCGTTACCATAGGCGGCCATATCACCGTGATAGTCCAAATGGTCCCGGCTCAGGTTGGTGAATATCGCCATATCAAAATTGACACCTGACACCCGGCCTTGCTCCAAACCATGCGAAGACACTTCCATGACCGCATTGCTTGCCCCTTGAGCATAAAACTCCGCCAGCAGCCTGTGCAGCGTGATCGCATCGGGCGTGGTGTGCGTAGCATCTTCGAGCTGATCCACGAAACCATTGCCCAGCGTGCCAATCACGCAACTTAATGCATCCGGATTAAGCGCTTTGGCCAGAAACTGGCTACAGGAGGTTTTGCCGTTGGTCCCGGTCACGCCCACCATATAAAGTTTTTTTGTTGGCTCCCCGTAAAAGTGTTCGGCAATGGCGCCCAACTGCTGCCTGAGGTTTGCAACCGGAATCAGCGGCACGCGTTTGGCGAGCGCCTCCAGCATCACCACATCATCCTGCGCGGTATCCGCTTCCCAAATCACCGCGCAGGCGCCGTGCTGTATCGCCTGCGCGGCGTAATTTAATCCGTGCGTTTTGTGTCCCGCAAGCGCGAAAAACACCTCGCCCGGCTTGGAATCCCTGCTGTTGAGGGACAAACCGCTTATCTCACGATTGTCCTTGTCGTTGACTGCGGCGATACCTTGCAGCAACTGCCTCAAACTGAGCGGAGTATCTCTGTTTCTGGCAGGCATCATTGCACACCTTCCAACAGTGCGACACGCGCGCCAAACAAGGACGGCAAATCATCCGGCGGCACATCCATCAATCGTAACGCGCCCGCCATTACCTTGGAAAATACCGGCGCCGCGACCGCGCCACCGTAGTATTCTTCTCCGCGCGGCTCATTCACCATCACCACCATAATCAGTCTGGGATTCGTGGCCGGCGCCATGCCGGCGAACACCGAGATATAGCTGTCTTCCAGATATCCGCCGACACCGGACTTCCTTACCGTCCCGGTTTTACCGGCGATCTTGTACCCCGGCACTTGGGCGGCCACCGCGGTACCGCCTTCTTCCACCACGGTTTGCATCATTTGACGCACCCGCTTGATCGTCACCTGACTCAATACCGGATCCGCCTGATAGTAACGGCTATGATCAGTTGCCTGCGGTGAATTACGCACCAGGCTAACCGGCTTGACGACGCCATCATTGGCAAACAAGGTATAGGCGCGCGCCAGTTGTAATGTCGTAACCGACATCCCGTATCCGTAGGATAGCGTAGCCCTTTCTATATCCCGCCAACTGTAATGATCCGTGAGCAAGCCGGTCGACTCGCCCGGAAAACCAACCCCGGTGGTCCCGCCAAATCCCGCACCCGCAAAAATATTCCACATAATGCGCGGTTCAATCGCCAATGCCAGTTTGCTGGCACCCACATTACTGGACTTTTGAATAACCGTTGCCACATCAATGGCGCCGTAATTCTTAAAATCCCGGATCACTTTACGTCCCACACGATACAAACCCGGCGTGGTGTCGATAATCGTTTGCGGCCCGTATTTGCCGGATTCCAGGGCCGCCGCCACCGTAAACGGCTTGACGGTTGAGCCCGGCTCAAACACATCGGTTATCGCGCGGTTACGCAAATGATCCGCTTGCAGCGCATCACGATTGTTAGGATTATAAGCCGGCTGATTGACCATCGCCAGAATCTCGCCGCTTCGCGCATCAAGAATCACCGCGGATCCCGACTCCGCCTGGTGTTTCTGCACCGCGGCTTTCAACTCCCGGTAAGCCAGGTACTGAATACGGCGGTCGATGGTAAGCACCACATCATTGCCGCGTTGCGGAAGCCGCACCTGCTCGACCTGTTCCACGACTTGCCCCAGGCGATCCTTGATAACCCGTTTGCTGCCGGGCGTACCGCGCAGCCACCCATCCAGCGCCAGCTCGACGCCTTCCTGCCCGGCGTCATCAATATTGGTAAACCCGATCACATGCGCCGTTACTTCACCGGCCGGATAATAGCGGCGATTCTCCCGCGTGAGAAATACTCCGGGAATTTTCAATTCCCTGACCCGCTGCGCAATCTCCGGAATAACATGCCGCTTCAAATAAACAAATTCCTTGCTGGCATGATTAGCCAGCAATTGTTCCAGGGCGTTGATATCCAGATTAAGTTCAACACACAGGCGCGCCCAGTCGCCCCGCGCCAGGATTAACTCTTTCGGATTGGCCCACACCGAATCAACCGGGGTACTGATCGCCAACGGCTCGCAGTGGCGATCCACAATCATGCCCCGGTCCGCCGGTTCGGCCACTTCACGCAGATAGCGGGCGTCTCCCTGGTCGCGCAAAAATTGTGTGCTGACCACCTGCAAATCCACCGCGCGCCACATCAGCATGAAAACGACAAAGCCCAGCATGAGGGCCAATACAACCAGGCGTTGCCGGTCTTTAGCGCTATAACTTTCGGCCATACTCATGGTTTTATCACCGATACTGTTCCCGCGGGCGGTATCACCATCTCCAGTTCGTTACTTGCAATTTTCTCCACCCTGCCGTGGGCAGCCCACGTGGCTTGTTCCAACTGCAATTTACCCCAATCCGTTTCCATTTCATCCTGCTGTTGTTTGAGGTTTTGCAGCGCAATAAAGGCTTGCCGGTTCTGGTGTTTGGTATAAATAACCTGAAACGCGGACACCGTCACCGCCAGCACCAGCACTAATGACAAACCCTGTATTTTACCCATCGTTACTTGCCTGCTCTCAAATTTTTTCTGCCACGCGCAGCACGGAACTGCGCGCCCGCGGATTTGCCGCCACTTCTGCAGCCGACGGTTGTATCGCTTTGCCAAGCGGTTTAAGTTTCGGATTCAGTTGCGCGAGCGTCACCGGCAAACCCGGTGGATAATTATCGCCTTTTGCCTGCTCGCGAATAAAACGTTTTACAATCCGATCTTCCAACGAATGGAAACTGATAATCACCAGCCGGCCGCCGGTTTTTAACAGGTCGGCCACCTGCGCCAGGCAAGTCTTCAAATCCTCGAGTTCATTGTTGATGAAAATACGAATGGCCTGAAAACTGCGGGTCGCCGGATCCTTGCCGGTCTCCCATTTCGGATTGGCTTGCGCGATAATCGCCGCCAGTTGTTTGGTGGTTGTAATGGGTTGCGTCTCCCGGGCCTTGACAATGGCGCGCGCAATGCGCTTGGCAAACCGTTCTTCACCGTACTCACGCAAAACTGTTGCTAACTCCTGTTCCTTTACCTGTGCAATCCACTCGGCCGCACTGCGCCCGGACTCGGTGTCCATGCGCATATCCAGCACGCCATCGCGGCGAAAACTGAAACCACGCTCCGCGGCATCGAGCTGAGGCGATGACACTCCCAGGTCGAGCAATATCCCATCGACTGCGCCGCTCCACGCCTGCTCGGCCACTTTCTGTTTGATCATCGCAAACGAGCCTTTCTCAATAATGACCCGGGTGTCATCATTAAATAGCTGCCTGGCCACTTCAATAGCTTGCGGATCCTTATCCATTACCAACAAGCGGCCTTCTGGTCCCAGGCATTGCAGAATTTCCCTGGCGTGCCCACCGCGGCCGAATGTGCCGTCTACATATTTTCCCTGCGGTTTTATGTCAAGTGCTTCTAACACCTCTTTCAGGAGCACGGGCTGATGGCTGTAGGATTCGGTCATTGGCCATCGCTGTCTATAAAGACAATTGTTCCAGTTCTTCGGACAAACTGCTTTGGTTGCCGCTGTCCGCCAGCCACTCGTTTTGACGCTGATTCCAGCGGTCTTCGTCCCACAGTTCAAACTTGTTACCCACGCCGATCAAGACCACGCGCTTATCCAGCTTGGCGAACTCACGCAGCGAGGGCGGCAGCAGCAATCGACCATTGGTGTCCATATCCAGTTCTGAGGCATAACCAATGATCAGCCGCTGCAGGTCACGGGCTTTTTTATTCATGTTGGACAGCTTCATGACTTTGCGTTGCACGGGACCCCACTCGTGCAGCGGATAAAGCATCAGGCAGACATCGGGATGCACCGTGGCACAAAACTTCCCACCGCAGCTCTCGCTCAAGTAGGTACGGTAGCGGGTCGGTATCGCTAACCGGCCTTTCGCATCCAAATTGATCGAAGTATGCCCACTTAACACGCAAAACATCCCCTAACGGGTTACCGTTACCCATGTAATTCCAGAAATGCCCACTTTTCCCCACATTAGTACACTATAGGAATGAAACGGTAGTAGTGTCAAGGTAAAAGTCCACAAAAATCAGGCCATTTCTTATTGTTTTGACAATGACTTACGAAAGGATGGCGGAGATTTAGGCAGCAAGTTGGAGGGTGAATAACCTTGTATACAGCCGGTTAAATATCAAACTTAATGTAACACTTTAAGTTACTGGACGCCTGTGCTTTCAATTTGGGCAGGCCTGAGGCGGGCATGGACAGGAATGGCCAACAATAGTCCATAAAATGGCCGCCCGGTGGAGGATATGCGTGATATTTAATCAATAAAAGGGCTGTGAAACATTCGCGTGGAACATCGGCTACCTGGTATCCACGTTACGACGGAAAAAAATAAGGAGGGAGCCGGCCTGTAAGCCGGGTTCTGTCGAGAACAGTCATTCATCTGGATATACGTCACCGCATATCTCAAGCAACCTACCCGGGAACCGATGCGGACCACATCGTTCGCACAGCGAATGTTCCCCTATTTGGTTTTGCTCCGGGTGGGGTTTACCAAGCCGTCACGTGTTACCACTGACGCGGTGCGCTCTTACCGCACCATTTCACCCTTACCGGCGCCCGAAGGCGCTTAGGCGGTATGTTTTCTGTTGCACTGGCCGTGGGCTCACGCCCCCCAGGGGTTACCTGGCACCCTGTCCTATGGAGCCCGGACTTTCCTCCCTATTCCGAAGAATAGCGCGACTGTTCAGCCGACTCCCAGACTCCTATATACGTTCCTTCTGGCAAAAAGCAAGCGATTGATCGGCGTTAACGCGGTTTTTTTAGTTCCAGCGCCCGCTCGTACAGCTGGTTCTTTTTGGCGCCGGTAATTTTCGACGCTAACGCCGCCGCGGTTTTAACCGGCAGCGCTTCCAATAAAATGCCCAGCAAGCGATCCTGCTCCTCTTCGCCCGCCACTTTTTCCGCCGCCCCGTGAACCAATACCACGAACTCACCTTTCTGCTGATTGACGTCTCGCTCCACGATTTCCAGGAGTTCCGCCAGCGGCGCGCGCAAAATGGTTTCAAAGGTTTTGGTGAGTTCCCGCGTAATAACCCCCTGGCGTTCCGGACCGAAAACCGCCACCAAGTCGCGCAGCGCATCCACGATGCGATGCGGCGCCTCGTAAAAAATCAGGGTTCGGGTTTCGTGCGCCAGTTGTTGCAAGCGGGTTTGACGCGCTTGGGTTTTCGCCGGTAAAAATCCTTCAAAGCAGAACCGGTCACTGGGTAAACCGGATACCGATAGCGCGCAGATCGATGCACTGGGCCCGGGAACCGGCACCACGGATAGCGTATGTTGAATCGCGAGATTGACGAGCCAGTAGCCAGGATCGCTGATCAATGGCGTGCCCGCGTCGGAAATCAACGCGAGATCCTGGCCTTGTTGGAGTTTTTCAATTAATTTGATGGAATTTTCTTTCTCGTTGTGGTCATGTAGTACGTAAATGGGCGATGTAATTTGGTAATGCTGGAACAGCTTGGCGCTATGACGCGCATTTTCCACAACGATTAAATCCACCTGTTGTAATATCTCAACCGCCCGGAAGCTCATATCCCCAAGATTGCCAATGGGCGTGGCAACGATATATAAGCGCCCATTTTGAGTGGAATTTGTCATGAAACCATAGCCTATGGCTTGAGGATCTACCGGTCAATGTTAATATTACAAGTGACTGCCACCACACACCCGCAATTGATCTATTGGCTTGTTGTTGGCTTAGTATCGCAAAGTGACGCGCGGCATTTTTTGAACCCAACCCCTGAATTTGATGGACGCACACGATGACTGACCATACCCCTTCGTTCTATTCCCGATTGATATTTAGCAATCCGGTTCGCGCTGGTATTATTAGTGTCCTGGCCGTGCTCAGCGCCGCCTGTGGCGGCGCACCCACCAAACCGGGCAAACCCGCCGCGCCTGGCGAGCAACGCCCCGCAGGTTTGCCCTCATCGGTGCTGCGCCCCGGTGTTGCGCCGGCCATTCCCGCGACAATCCCCAGCGAAATCGAGGCCCAGCGGCGTTACGAAAACCCGGCGAAGGACCTGATCAAGCTCGGCCGTTATCTGGATGCGGCATTATTATTGTCAGAATTGGCGGCTAGCGTTGGACCTCCGCAGCGGCAAGAGTACCAGCTGCAAATCGCCTCCCTGCTTTTACAAGGCAACTACCTGCTGCAAGCGGAACAAATATTAAATGAAATTAACGTGTCCGGCCTGGACAACAGCTTTCACATCCGCAAAACATTGATGCTGGCCCAGCTGTCCCTGGCAAACCAGCATCCGGACGCCGCGGTTTCCCAATTAAATTCCATCACCGGACTGATTAAAAACACCCCCCCCGAACTGCAAAAGGAATTTTACAACAAGCAGATTGATGCGTTTAACATTACGAGGAATTACGCCGGTTCCGCTGCGGCGCGGCAGTCGCTCAATACTTTGATCAGTGATGACGAACAAATCCTGGAGAACCAGGAAATCATCTTACGTGACCTGCAGGAACTGAGCGCCTCGGAAATTTCCTCACTCATGAATCAATCGCTGGATAAAACCATGCAAGGCTGGGTCACGCTGGCGTCTATCGCGAAAACAGCCGGGGATGAACAGCAAGCGCAACAGCAAATCGATCAGTGGATGGATAAATTCCCCAATCATCCGGTTAACTTATCCATCCTCAAAACCATTGTGAGCCAGCAACCGGAAGCCTTGGGCCGGCCAACACAAATCGCGCTGATCCTGCCGCTCAAGGGCCGCTTTGGCAAGGCCGCGCAAGCCATCCAGGAAGGTTTCCTGGCGACGTATTACTATCAGAAAGATAGTACGCACAAACCGGTATTGAAAATATACGATGAAGGCGAGGACGCCAAACAAATTGCCGCAATTTACCAACAAGCAATAACCGATGGCGCTGACTTTGTCGTGGGACCGTTGAACAAGGACTCCGTGGCTAGCTTGGCGCAAAACCAATCATTCCCCGTACCCGTATTAACCTTGAACTACCAGGACAATGCGGAACTCCCAAGCGATAATTTTTTTCAAATGAGCCTTTCTCCCGAACAGGAGGCGCGGCAAGTGGCGGAACACGCCTGGCTGGATGGGCACCACAAAGCGGCGGCAATCATTCCCGATACCGTCTGGGGAGAGCGGATCTTCGCGGCCTTCCAGGAACGCTGGGAGGAACTCGGCGGGGAAGTTGTCGAACATCAAACCTATGACGCCCAAAAAAGCGACTATGGCTTACCCATTAAAAAGCTGCTGAACCTGGATGAAAGCGAAAAACGCGCCGGTGACCTTAAACGCCTGGTGAATATGAATTTTGAGTATGAACCCCGGCGCCGCAAAGACGTGGATATGATCTTTATGGCCGCCTTTTCCCGGCAAGGGCGGCTGTTAAGGCCACAACTACGCTTCCACCGTGCGTCGGAGATTCCCGTGTACGCCACCTCTCATGTGTATACCGGCAGCTTGCAGCCTAATATGGACCGGGATATGAATGACGTGAAATTCAGTGACATGCCATGGACATTGAGCCATAGCAAGAGTAATAACGAATTGAAATCGAAGATTGAGAAACTCTGGCCGGACTCCAGTAAAGCCTATATGCGCATGTATGCACTGGGCATTGATGCGTTCAATATAATAGCGGAGTTAAACCGCTTGCGCCGTAATCAGTTTGCGTCGTTTCAAGGTGAAACCGGACTGCTCTATCTGGATGTCAATAATCGACTGCTGCGCCGTCTGGTGTGGGCTGAGTTCGTCGACGGCAAGCCCCGTATCCTCGATGAATTCTAGCCATGAGTTTATTTCCCGAACCGGCCAATACCAGTGCCACGATCGGCCAACACGCTGAAAACACCGCATTGCAATTTTTGCAATCACAGGGCATGCGCTTGCTCGAAAGAAATTATCGTTGCAAGCTTGGCGAAATTGATCTGATCATGCAGCACAATCGTGAGCTCGTTTTTGTGGAGGTGCGCTGCCGGAGCCAGATTCGTTACGGTGATGGTGCTGAGTCGGTGAATTTTCGCAAACAGCAAAAAATAATCAAATGCGCCGAATATTACTTGCAGCAACACAGCAGGTATACACGGATTCCCTGCCGTATTGATGTGGTATCGATTACCACCGGAAAAAAATCCGGCGGCCATGATCCGGAAATCAACTGGATTCCCAATGCTATCCAAGCCTGACGCCTGATGAACAATAAAAACCTGCTGCCGCAATTTCGCCATTTCCCGTCAATGTTCCGCTGGATCGTGGTGATCGCAATCCTGTTTTTCCTGGCCGCGTGCTCAGGCACGCCTGACCGGCGCGACACCAAAACATACCTGAAAGACAAAAATATAGAATCCAAGGCCACTAACGATTTGTATGGCGACACACACATTAACAAAAAAATTCACGTCAATGTGACCAGCTTCAATGGCGTGACACTGGTTTCCGGAGAAGTGCTTTCAGAGGCGCTGCGTCAACAAGTCATCGAGATTGTGCGCAATATTCCCGACGTACGCCGTGTGCATAACGAACTGGTGGTCGCCGATCTTACCAACTTTGAATCCAGGTCCCGGGACTCCTGGCTTACGTCGAAAGTAAAGTCGCAACTGGCGAACAACAAACAGCTGGCAGCCAAGCACGTCAAGGTCGTTACGGAAAACGAAACGGTTTACCTACTGGGACTGGTGACGGAAAATGAAGGGCAAATTGCCGCGGACGTGGCGCGAAATGTCACGGGTGTAAAAAGTGTTATCACTTTGTTTGAATACATTCCGGAACCGCCGGCAACACCTGCGCCCGCAAAATCATAATACCACCTTGAAATCCTATCCCGGGCTGACCTGATCAGCTGACCATCTTTTTTTCTTGGCTGGCGCCAACAACGCGACGCGCGGCTCAAGCTATTTCCATTGCGCCATGTCATTTTGATGCGCCATTGAAATGCTATACTCTTTTTTCGAATTTATCCGGTAAACTGCCAACGGTCAGCCTGTACTGTTTCATTAAATTTTTTTTGAACGGGTCTAATTGGACTTGAAAAAATCACTATGCTAAACCGATCAATACTTTCAAAAATTGCGTCTCTCATCTTTGTATTTGCATTGATTAATGCCTGCGGCACCAATCCCGTTACCGGCAAACGCGAGCTGCAATTGCTCCCGGAAAGCCAGGAAATTTCGATCGGTCAGGAAAACTACCTGGCCACTCAGCAATCACAGGGCGGCAGCTATGTCACCGATATCGCATTAAGCCACTATGTTAATTCAGTAGGGCAAAAGCTCGCCGCGGCCAGTGACCGCCCGGGTTTGCCGTATGAATTTGTCGTACTCAATAATCCGGTGCCCAACGCCTGGGCATTGCCCGGCGGCAAGATTGCGGTAAACCGGGGCTTATTACTGGAATTAAATAATGAAGCGGAACTGGCCGCGGTGCTGGGCCATGAAATTGTGCACGCCGCGGCACGCCATGGCGCTAAAAGCGTGGAGCGCGGCATGTTGCTGAATGTCGGCATGGTTGGATTGGGCATTGCCACCAGTGACAGCGACAACGCCGAATTGATCGTTGGCGCTGCCGCGTTAGGCGGCCAGTTAATCAGCCAGAAATACGGCCGTGACGCCGAACTGGAGTCCGATCTTTACGGCATGAAATACATGGCTAAAGCTGGCTACGATCCCGCCGCCGCTATCAAGTTGCAGGAAACCTTTGTTCGGTTATCCGAAGGCAAACAATCCAACTGGCTGGAAGGCCTGTTTGCCAGTCATCCCCCGTCCCAGGAACGGGTGGACGCCAACAAAACTACTGCGCGGCAGCTCAATAGCAAGGGCATATCCAATGAAGACCTTTATCAACAAAAAATTGCCCTCCTTAAAAAAACCAAACCGGCTTACGATCAATTTGAACAGGCGAAAACGGCGGTTAAGGA